>NZ_WHOC01000133.1:0-230636 GCF_013141785.1 Paenibacillus germinis | reverse complement strand
ATAACCTTGCAGCCGCCGTTCGGCGTTTGTTCGCATTGGTAACAAAACATGATACATCCTCCATCCGGTGATTTGCTATTTTCTCTTACACCGATTAGCTTATCAGAAACGGGAGGAAGCTTATGTGACGGAAGTCACACCACACTCAATATTTGGGAAATCTTATGAGCAAGTAAATTTTCCAACAAAAAGAAACCTCCGTTCTTCTCTTATGAGAATGCGAGTGGGTTTCTTATGGGTACCTATCGGCGGGTGCGCTACCGCTTCATAAACGGTTCTGTAGGCAATAAAGGGTAGTTCTTTTCATAATCCCATTCTTTTGCAATATGAGGATACAATTCGAGCAATGATCCAGGTATTTGCGTTGTCATTTTCACACATATTCTGCAATCAACAAATCGTACTCGACTCTTTACTTTCATTCTAATGGAATGGTTTAGACAAAATGTCCACCATACATATACCTCGCTGCGGGGAAATAAGTATTGGGGATTTAAGCCAATGTTCTTTTCGTAATCCCTAAAGTTAAACATAAAGGGTTCCACATATTAGTCATGTGTAATATGATGAGCCCTTTATTTTATCTGATTTTCTTAAATTTTGCTCTTGATAAACTGAGAAAATAAAGTTCTAGACTAGGCAGCGACGTTAAGCTAACGGGCAGTAGAGCGTGGTGTCAGCGGGCTTCTTTTGTTCATAGAAGGAGTTATGTTAATAGTTAAATATGTTTAATTATGGTATATTGGGAGAAAAAGGAGCTTACAAAATGAGGAAAATCCTTCTCACTCTTTCCATCTGCATGTTGATCGGCTTAACTGCAACAGCCGTAGCGGCTTCCAATGATTCAGTACAAGCAAGCATTGCAAAATTTGTGTTCAAAGTGAATGGTGAAGAGAAGGAACTAAAGAACAACCCGTTAGTAGTTGACGGAACATCCTACTTACCATTGCGAGAAGTTGCTGGTCTGCTCGGATACGAGCTTGGTTATGACGATACAACGAGAACAATTAGTTTTGAACAAAAGCAAGTCGATAGCAATCAATATCAAGAATTAACCAAAGCCCCCGACTTATCGGAATGGATTAATTTTCTTGATCTCATTCGATTTTATGATGGGAACGATATAAAAGCATCCTTATCTGGTGATAACTTAACTACTCACCTTACGATAGGTGTTTTTGGAATTGGTTTCCCATTTCCATTTGAAGAGCAATACAAACTAGGAGATATCCCTAGACTGTACCAGAGACCAAAAGGGGAATTCTCCATGCTGGTTTATAAAAATAATATCTTTGTCAATAAATCTGATATCCAAAAATTAGGATTTCCTATTGAGGATGAATGGGTACCAATAGCGGATCTCTCAAAGTCCTCTACAAAATTTGATTTCAGTTTACTCAATGGTGTGAAAAAAATGAAGCCTGTTTTTTTATACACAGAACAAGGAATAATCCGTGCAATGAACTCTAAAACTGGAATATTACTAAACAAAGAAGACTTAAGAGCAAGAGGATTAATTGGTTAATGGTTCTTAATTAATGCATTAAACGACCTGAAAAAGGCTTCCGGCAAATCGGCAGCCTTTTTCTCAATTAACGAGTAGTATGGTGGAATAGTCTAAGTAATAAAAGTTAAAATATGGAAACTTTTGCTTGTTCGTTTCGTCTTATTAATTAGAACTCAACAATAGGAGTGATGAATTATGAAGAAGTTTGTTTTAGGTCTAATATGCGGAATTGGTTTAACCGCGACAACTAGTGTTTACGCCATAGACACAATTCAAGCGTATTTGTTTCCTGCCAAATTTGTATTTAATGGAGTAAACAAAGTAGTGGAGGCTAGTGAATATGTAGTGTTGAATCACCAAGGTCATGCATATGTACCTATTCGTTTCGTAGCTGAAAATATGGGGGCTTTGGTCAATTATAAGGAAGATACAAAGACCATCCAAATCTCCGATGCGCCTTTGAGCAAAAAGTTACAGCTGAATGCTGACTTTCTTAGTACAGCAACAGAAGGGAAGCTCTTAGGTATCGAATTCGGGATTGGATCTGCTAAGGAAGATGTGTTTCAAAAGTGGGGTGAACCTCATCGGATGGGAAAGAGGCAGGTCGGTTTTTACGCATGGTTTGATTACAATTACTTTTTCTCGGGTCCAAACGAAACTGTCGGAGCGATAGGGGTGAGCGGAGAGACAGTAAGATATTCTGTAGAAGAAGTCAAAAAAGCATTAGGTCAACCGAAATATGAGGGTCTTAGCATGATAGAAGCAGGTTGGGAAATGTCTTACAAGGTCGGCGAGTACGTTTTGTTCTTTTCCGCCGATAGGAAGGATGGAAACGTCCACTATATGACATTTAAGAAGATTGAGTGAGATTTTGAAAAGGGTTGAACTAACGGGAAACGAGATGCGGAGATTCCAAATATATTATTTACTAATTTCTCATAGTAGGGGGAGTGATTCGTTTGAAAAAATTTATTTCAGGTTTACTTGTGGGGGCCATTGCTAGTTTCTCTACCGTGGCGATTGCATCAGATACCATACAAGCATTGATCTTCCCAGCAAAAATTAATATTAATGGTGTCACCCATGAAGTGAGTGATGAATATCGGATTCTAAATGTGGATGGTCACGCGTATGTACCAGTTCGTTATATAGCTGAAAATACCGGTTCTATCGTAGGTTACGACCAAAAAAATCAAGTTATTTCGTTGGCCTATGGGCAAATCAATATCCAAGATCCAAATGACAAATCGATTTCCATCGGGGATTTAGTAGTTGAACCTATTCAGGTTAATTTAGAAAAATTAAAAGGACATATAAAAGTAGATCGAACAGATACAAGCTATGTAAATATAACAATTGAATTTTACGATAAAGATGGTAAAATACTGGGTTCTACAGACATTTTTGATGATTTTAAGCCGGGGATTCAATCTTTTGAATCGACACTCTCTGGATTTAATTCCACGGGGTATACAACAGTCAAGGTTCGATTGAATGAAGTACGTGACGGTGTTAAGTCATACCTTGAAAATCTTATTGCTTCTGCTAAACAACATGATGAAAAACAAATTCAGTCTACTCTTTCACAATTGCCTTCGGAAAAACTTGATCTTCTTCTTTTGGAATTTATGAAGCGTTTATTAAACTACGACCAGGATGCTTACTCCTATCTGTATCCATATATTATAAATACAAAAGCAAATGTTGATGTGATCGATAAGGTAACAGGTTATACACCTCTCATGTATGCAAGTTTTTATTTCCCAACGATGATAGATTCCTTGTTGAAAAAAAATGCTGACGTTAATATTGCTACTAAGCATGGTGGGACAGCGTTAATGATAATTGCAGGTAGGAATAATCCTGATGTTGTAAAAAAGTTTCTTGATCTTGGAGCAGATCCAAATGCAAGAACTGATGACGGAGGTAGTGTTTTATATTCGGCTATTTACCCATTATTTAGAAATTATACTGAGGAAACTGTCAAATCAGTTCAGTATCTGCTTGATGCGAATGCATCTATTAATGTTACAGGTCCAGATGGCAAGTCTCTTCTGGAAGGATTTGACGATTTCATGGGCATACCAACTGCGAAACAAATTTATGATCTGTTAGTGGCTAAGGGTGCAAGATAAACCTCAAGATCAACCGAAAATGGTTAGACTTGTAGCAGGAGGTGATTTTTTATGCTATGGATTACGTTGGGGTTCGTTAAACGGAAAACGATATTTGAATAAAAGTGAAGTTTCGTTAACCCATCTCACTATGGGTTTTTCTTATGCCTAGACTTGCCACGACTTCATTACAGGAATTATGAGAGCTAAAGAGGATTAAGTGTTACCAATAGTTTGAGTAGTCACAGTTCTCTAACGGAGAACGATAGTAAATGAGCTAGTTTCGCGGAAGCTTCTTTTTTGATAATTAAAGTAAGGACAGGAAGTGTAAATATGAGGAAATATGCCATAGGTCTTTTTGCTGGATTATTATTATCATTCTGTACGATTGTTAGTGCTTCTGAAACTGTTCAAGCCTACTTGTTTCCTTCAAAAATTATTATTAATGGTGAGCAAAAGGAGCTTGGACCAATGTATGAAGTAATAAATTATAAAGATTCCGCATACGTTCCAATCCGTTTTTTCTCTGAGACAATGGAAGCAAAAGTTGAATATTTAGAGAGCCCTAGAACCATATCGGTAACTTATGAAGACATGTATTTACTGGATCTGAAAATCGTCGATGAAATCTCCTTAAGTGGGGTAAAGTTACTTCAGCCCGAAGATGATGTAATAAGTGCATTAGGTACAGGCCAAAGTATTGATGGTTGTTTTGGATGTGGATTATATACTTATTACCCAGAAAAGAAATTATATGTAATCACATCTAATAACCAAGGAGATTTAAAAAATAAAGTAGTTAATATGATAACCACTAATAAAAATGACAACGTATTAGGAATAAAAATAGGAGATTCACTTAGCGCGGTAAAGTCGATTTTAGATCAATATAAATTTAAGTACGATGACTCTTTGGGTGCCTTCGTTAAAGGTGACTTAATACTTCGACTCATCGATGAGAATCATGATAAAATAATCGATCAAATATATTTTGGATTAAATACAAAGAGTCGATTCATACGATAAAAAAATATAAACATGAAATTTTTCCGGATTAGACTGTCTAACAGAAAGACTTTTAAATAAGGGAGTTGACTTTTTATGAAAAAACTTATTTTGGGTGTCGTGCTCGGCGCTACTTTATCGGGTGTGACAGCTGCTTATGCAAACGATATTCAAACATACTTATTTCCTTCTCATTTTTACATCAACGGGAGTATAACACCTGTAGATCCAGAATATGAGGTGTTAAATTACAATGGACATGCTTATGTACCAGTCCGGTTTATTACCGAAAACATGGGGGGGGATATCGGTTACGAAAACAATAATAATACAAATTCCATTACAATCAATTATTTTCCTGCGGGTAAGGAAGTATTGGCCGATTCGACTAATCCACAAGTTCGTGCCGGGTTAATTAACCTTTTTCTTGATGGAGATTCTACCGTCATTGCTGGTTTGCTCTCTATTGATGTGAGTTCCGATCCCAAGGACACTCTTTATAGCGTTGCATATGAGCTTTCGTTCTACGACAAAGTTGAAAACCTCATTGCTACATATAAATACGATACCGCTGAAAAACCAATTAAAAACAAAGAAATTCAATTTACCTATGGCTCTGTTATTGGGGATGTAACGCATTATGATCATGTGAAATTAAAGGTTATAAAAGTAAATAAGTAAAAAAGAATTTCTGCACTTGTCTCAATCTATTTGGTTAAAGACTTATCTACAACTGAAGCCATGAATAGAAAGCTTGATGATCTTCCTTTAGAAACTATACTTGGCTTACCGACGTTTGTTGAATTACAGAATAGATCACAAAGGTTTTGATGATAGTTCAATACATGAAGGGCTGACCGTATGGCAGTCCTTTACTCAAGTGACGAGCAGTTATGTTCAATAGGTTGAGGAAGACTTAGAAGTAAACCTTGTGAAGACAAACAACGTTTATTACGTGAATAGCTCATATAGGTGGTGTTAATTTGCACATAGTCAGGCATTTAATTCTATGGATTTTTTTTATTATTGTATTCTGTGTTGGAGCATTGTGTTTGGAACTATCAGAAGGATACAAAGTCACCACAACCGAATATTATGGTCTGCGTAATACACGGGCGTCCTTGATGAACTAAAGGATTCAACTAACGAGGAATTGATAGTTCAACATTAGAAGGGCTGCCGAGTTGCAGCCTTTCAATCCGCTAACGGGAAGTCATCTTCAGTAATTCCCCTGTGGTAAAGTAATCGGCGGCATCTTTTCCCCTTTTTATATCCCCTGGTCTACGGTAAAGGCCCCCATCCCCGCTATCGATCAGCAGCTTGAGACCATATTGCTCAGCCAATCATTCAGTGAGAAGAAGATGCCAGTTCTCTTCTCGTAATATTTTTGCCGGACTCACGTTATTCAATGAAGGAATAATAGCAGATTCTGTCGAATAAAGATTACATGCAATAGAAAAATTAACCATCAGGGGTGGACATTTTGAAAGAGAAATTTAAAGGTTTTATTTATGGTTGTATTGTTACATCTATGTTAACGGGGTCAGTAGCTTATGCTGCAACATCAACATCTATCGAGGTATACTTTAAAAATTTAAAGTACAAAATTGACGGTGTAGACAAAGTGCCAACTGAAGGTAAGGGGTTTATTTATGATGGCACCACATATGTTCCTCTGCGGTTTATTGGAGAATCTTTGGGCAAAAGTGTAGCGTGGGATGGTGAAACTGAAACTATTTGGGTTGGTAAAAAAGATGGTAAACATACAGAACTAACTTCACTTAAATTCGCAAGGTATGATGCAGAGGGTAATACTGAAATTTGGACAGACGCAAAAGAAGGCACTATTAATGTTGCAGGAGTTAACTACCAAAAGGGAATCAGTGGAAGAGTTTATAACATTTCAAGTTCTGAAAAGAAAGCGTCCATTGATTATAATGTGAACGGTAAGTATAAAAAACTTACAGCCATAGTAGGTATGGATGATGCTTCAAAGAATGCAAAAACTACAGGAACCATTAGAGTCATAGGTGATGGTAAAGAACTGAAAGTTATTTCTAACTTAAGAGGCGGAGATAATGCTTCTAATATTGAAGTTGATGTCACCAACGTCTTAAAGCTTCAAATCGTCTTTGAAGCTGATTTTAATAAAAACAACAATGTAGAAAAGCTCTGGATCGACTTCCTAGAACCTAAATTGTATGAATAAAAAAATGTTATATATTTCTGTATTGATTGTATAAATGAAAAGAGACCATTACAATTATGGCTCCACCTACTCCTAGCCAGAAGCAGCGAGTAGGTGGAGCCGTTTGTCATTAAACTAATGGAGAACTATAGTTGGAGTACAGCTTGTCTTACAATTCGTAAGACAAGCTAGGTGCAGCGGCAGTCTAGGACTTTATATTAGGACCTAGCCATGCCTTTTTTTTCTTTTATTGGGGTTAGTCTTAAACTTTTGTACGAACCCCTATCGTGCTTCCGGCCCTTATTCTGGTGGTAGAAGGGAAGAGCAGCATCAAGCCATATCCAAAACAATGGAGAATTATGTCCAAGGGATTTTACAACTCATACCGGAAAATAAGCGGGATCAAGTTGTCGAAAGCTTCCCTTTTCCTTTGTTTGGTCGTCCTGTACCGGAGCCAACAACTGTTATTGATTCGGCAGGGTTTAAAGAGCTATTGGAGAGTGGAAAACCAAATCAAAGACCAATGTTTATTTCGATGTACGAGGATGGTGTTGTTTGGGGGGATGGGGAGAAAGAGCACGTGGATGCGATCATATTTGCTACTGGGTTCAGTCCTAATTTATCTTTTTTGGCGGGATTGAATGCGTTAGATGATCGTGGATTTCCAAGACACAGGTTTGGAATTAGCAGTTCTGAAAATAGACTATATTTTATAGGATTATCAGGGCAACGATCAATCTCATCGGCTACTTTTTCAAATTAAACAGTAGTCTAGCTTTAAAAAAAGATATCGATTAGGTAGCTTTCTTAAAATACTTTGACCGTGGAATATGTTATTAATATATAAGTGGATCGTATAAACTGTGATCCCTTATTCTTTATTTGAATTCAATGGAAAATATTAGAATTTTGTTGGTAAATGTGTGGTAAAATAATTATATTTATTCCTACCATATTTTTGATATAACAAGATATGTGATGTGGGTAACTAAGTATATTAAATAAATTCGGAAAATATTTTAAGGAATTTAGGTGTAGTTTATTCCTTAGGAATTTGGGGTAGGGAGGATCTTTATGCAATTGCCCGGCAGAAATGATCCCTGTAGTTGTGGGAGTGGAAAAAAATATAAAAAATGCTGTATAAACAAAACAGACTTTGATAGCTCAATTCGTTATATTAAAGAAATCTTCAAGGATTATAACCCACATTGTCTGTCGATGGCATTGTTTGCTATAGCCTCGTGGTTACCAAATATATCAGCTAACGTTAAGATTCACTTAATATACAAAATATTTCTAAATATTCAGGAGAATGAGTTTTCAGGTAATCAAGAAATAATAGAATACAAGGATTTTCAAAGTTTTTGTAATAGACTATTTGATGTAATACCACATTTTACAATGCTTGAAGATTATTGGCCAGAGCAGGACTTCGGAGAAATTCGATTTTATCATGAAAGTAATTTATATAAGGTCTTCTATGGTGGTGGATTTGAAAATAGCTATGAATACCTTTATATGTTTCAAATATTTTTTCTACCCTTGGAACAAGAGTTTTCCGAAAATATAGATAGATCACCTAGTAATGAACTTACATCTGTTTTACGCCTTCAAGAATACCTAATATCAAACCTGAGTACTAACAGAAAATTAGATAGCGAAGATATCCCAAGTGGATTTTTAGAATGTCCATCAAAAAACTTTTATGAACAAGTTTGTGAGCTGTGGAAAGGGAAACACAGAGATTTATATTTTATAATGGATCAAAACTACTTAGAGGCATATTCGTGCAAGTTTGGCGATGTACATTATAAAGAATTGCAAGAGTCAACTTTTATTAATAATTTCTTTGAAACAACAAATAAAACTTTGTTTATTAATTATTCGGACGAATTAATACCTATCTTTAGTCGTGACTACGCGGTTATATTGTTTAATGAATGGGGAAAGTTGTATGATCAACTTACTCAAAAAACTAAAATCAAAACCAAAAGTGTTTCGGATAAAAGCATTTCAAGATTTATCGAAGATAGATTCTCAACAGATAAAATAGTTTCCCTTATAAGTCCAATTAATGAAGGAAAACCTCTTGAGATTACTTATACAAGTGCGTATATCTCTCAAGATGAAATTCACTTTGTTTATACAATGGATCCTGGAAGCAAGAATTTTGAAGGTGAATTGGATAGTATTAAAAATGATTTACAACAAACATCAAACTTAATTAAATCCGGACAATTTTTATTTGCTCTTCGTGGTAATAATCAAGCAGTTTCCATTGAAACTAAGAAGGTTTTAAAACCAAGATTCATTATAGTAATTCCAAGTCTATCAACAGAAACTATGATTTTGCATGTTCCAAATGATATTTCAGCAGATTTTATTTTCCTAAGAGAATATATTGCGATTGTTGATGAGATTGATGATTTGGATCAATTTAGCGATTTTTTTGTATTTATGGAAGAGATGGAGAATAAGACTTTTCATAGTAGTAAATTGGATTTATTTGGAGCTTTTAAAGACTCAAATTCAGTGTTGATTGAAGGCGCTAATGATTTCAATATGGTTATGTTAGATACTAATTGGGGTTCTCATTTTCGTTATGAAAACTTATATTTATTCTGGACTTTATTTCCCGAAATTGCATATCACAATCATCCCAGATCTTGGACAATCACAAAAGAAAATAAAAGTATTCGCCTTGTAAGTAAAAAGGATCGAGAGGTCAATTACTACCGGAAAATTGGAAACTGTTACTTATTCATTAGTACTAATCTTAATATGAGCTTTGACCAAGCTAGGTTAAGTTTTTTTGTTACAGAATGTTTAGAATACAATCTACATTCATTTAGTAAAGAATTGTTCGAACTTCAATATTTCCAAAAGCGTCAGGTGATTAATGTGAAAATTTATCCTGCGTCTTTGGTTGGAAATAATGAACTATATTCACATGTCCATCACTTAGTACCAAGTGGAGGACTATGGACAATAGATTCTAAGTATAGTCCAGAGGGATTGTATGATATAAATATTGTTTTTGATGAAGAACTAATTCAAAAAAACTTTTTAAGTGTTTTAAACCGACGAGTGGAAAACAAACTAATAACTGACTTCTTATTAAGTATTAAGGGAATAGCTGATGAAGAACATACTCAAAAAATATTATGTGATATTGAAAAAACAACTGATAATAAGCCAGGTTTTGTATTAAATGAATTAAGTTTTGATTATGCTGTAGATGAAAAGGTACATGTACTATTACCTGATGCAATACATTTTAAAAAAGTTCGTAATAAAATTGCTTTATTATGTAAAAATGCTTCATTAGAACCCGGTACATATGATTTTGAAACAGGAATATTAAACTTAAACAAAATATGTAAGCTTATCCTATCTGAACTAAAATGTGAACTGTCACGTTATGAATCAAGGCAGTTATATTGGCTCTTGATTAATCAATCAGACGCATTCATTCATAATAACAATTTGAAACATGGTCAGCTCGGCTATACTCATTTAATGGATGTGGATTTCGATCGAGAAGAAATATTAAAAGAGAATGAAGATGATTTCATTAGATATCATAAAAGTATTAGATATTTAATTGAAAGTTCATTACTGATTGAGAATAGCGGAAATATTAAGCTTGATTTCGGTGCATATAAATATCTTCTAGCTTTAGTTGATTGGTTATTTGTTGTTTATACTGCAAGTGACTCAATGCATTATCAAATTCATATTGACTGTACATTGGAAATAACTAAGGATTTCCTAGTAAATGTTAACTATGACGATGCAACTAAATTAAACATGGATTCCTATCAAACTTTTTTGGCGAGGCAGCAATTAAAACTAAGCCAAAACAAAGGTGAAATTGAAGTTATTGATAATTTAAAGATATATCTCGATGAAATAGATCAAGCATTTTTAAAAGATTTAAAATTTACTTTTAAGAATATGTGTCTTGTTCTGCATGTTTTAAGTACCTGGACTGCACAAAATAATGGATTTTATAGGGAAGCTTTGCTTGAAGACGTTATACAGGAGTGTTTAAGTGTTATCTCAGATATCACCATTGATGAGGTTACAACAATTATTGATTTTTTGAAGTTAGATAAGACTATGCTTCTAAAAACAATGGATTCTAATGGTAGGTTTGAGGATTTAGTGACATTTAAAATTAATGAAGATATTCCGGTTTGGGAATATTCTAAACGTCCGTGGCGATATAGTATAAGACCATTAATATACAAAGATAACTCCATCAGTTGGGGAGTTGTATCAACTGATAAAGCTCAGAAAATTTGGATGCGAGGTCTTAGTAATTTTCATATGCCTTATTCTATACCTAGCAAGGCAATTGACACAGTACTTATATCACAAGAAAAGAAGTTTCAAGATAAGCTTGTAGATGTTACTTTTCAGATTACTAAAAATATTGTACCAGAAGTAATGAAAGAAGTTGAGTTGTTTAAAATAGATAGATCGGGTAATCATCCCAGAAATCTTGGGGATTATGATGTGTTAGCTTTTTGGGAAAAGAAAAACATTATTTTTAATATTGAATGTAAATATATTCGAGATTCATACTGTATGAAAGACGCAAAAAGGGATTTGGATAAAATATTTTTTGGTAAATCAGATAAAGGGAAAAGTTATATTTCTAAACTTCTAAATCGACAATCATATTTATCAGATCATTTTGTAGAAATATGCAATGCTAAAAGAATCAATTTTAATGATCCTTCTTTAGTTAAAGTTATTCCAATATTTTTAACAAAAAGAAGTATGTACTGGACTAAATTCCCACCAATTGAATCCAATATTGTTTTCTTAGGATTAAACGAGCTAGAAGAATATTTGTTATCTTTTTAGATAATGAATACTTAAATATTAATTGGAAATTAGTCAGTTATATCTATAAAAGTCGAGAATTAAAAATCGGTGAAAATTAATATTAGACAGAAAAGAAGCCCATTTTTTAACATAAATGAGCTTCTTTTTTGTAAGTCTAATAGGAGTGCTTTATTTTGCTTGCTAAATTAATTACAAGTAATAACAGTTTCTGATTATATTAAACCTACAAAATATATTACCAGTAACATTTAAGTTACATGAACATTATAGGCGAACAAGAATAGAAAAGATCTTTCATATTTTTACTGGTGTACTCCTTAATAAGGTCGAAATCTTTGTTTATTTTTTTCATTTCTTCAATTACGGTTTCATTACCACATTTCATAATATTAATTGAATCAGACAGTGCTTTGCTGGGTGATGATCCCTTAACTAAAGCATTTGCAAGAAAGCTGCCTAGAATTGTACTAGCAGTAAAATCAACAGTCCATAAATGGCCAATTACGGATTGGTACTCTGATGTAAGCAAAGGTGCCAATCCTAGAAATCCCATTGAATTGAATCGAACAGCTGATGAGCTACTTTGACAAGCATTTAAAACAAGGATTCTTCTAGATTTATCAGAGAAGTCTAAAGAGGATAATTCTCGTGCAGTAATAGGATTATCCATTTCAATAATAAGCTCAGAGTCAGTGGGATCATCTGGATTAAATTTACCATGACACATAAGCCAAATTAAATCATAATCAGGATTGGAATATAATTTTCCGAAAAGTTCTTTAGTACATTGAGAACCTTCAAACAAATCATAAGTAACGCCGTAATTATGAAGTTGCTGAGTAATAAACTCTTTTTCAATAACAGAAAAATTTAAGCTTTGATCTGGATCACACCATATCAATACTTTTTTAATTGCTTTTAATGGAAATGGTTGGTTTGTTACAAGAGAACTAAAGTTATAATTTGTATTACTTTCTAGAAGAGGTATAAAAGGTATATTACTCCAAGATAATTCAAATGTTCTAATTTCTAGAGATTTATCTAATCTTAAGATTTCCTGTTCAAGTAACTTTAAGTTAAAATATTCCTCTATCATTTCTTCATATTTGTTAGATAAGGAAACATCAATATTGCCTAAATTTTGATAATCATATACAAATGAATCTGGATTTTCTAAGCTTACCATCCATGTACCCTCTATTTTACTTTGTAATTCAAAAATCTCTGACAAAGAAATAGAATTTTTTTTCTTAAGTACTTTGATTGTATCGTTCACTCTTAAAATGTGTATAACATTATTGTCGACCATATTACTAATAGTAAATAGAACAACTGACTTCATTTCACTATCATACAATTCATTTACTTTCCATCGATAAGCGAATTCCATTGCCAAATCCCATCGATTTATCTCTAAGCAAAATAATACTAGATCAATAATTACTTGACTATAACTTTGTCTTATCAGTTTATTCAGAATTGCATCGGCAAAACTAGTATTGATTACGTTAAATAAATTTTCATATGCAGAAGTTAGTTCTTCTACATTAAAACTGGATCTACTATTTATAATTCTCAATTTCAATATTAGATGTGCAGCCTCTAATTTTTGCGTATCTAACAGGCCATTAGTTGCAGAATTTAGAGCGATTTGAAAATAAGTCAGATTTTTAGTTATAAGAAATAATGTATTTGCTATGTCAAATACATTATGGTTGTTTTTATTTATTTCGAAATTCAATTGCAGCGACAGTCTATCAATTGTTTCATTTAATCGCTCATCATCCCGGTGGTATTTATTTAAGAATTCACCGAGAGCACATAAATAAATTACATCTGATTTTGTCGCATCATTTCCGAGAATAATTAAATCCTTCATGAATAAGTAGTCATTTAATCCCTCATGGTTAATATCTCCCATAGTTGAACGTAGTTTTAGTTGAAGTATTTCTCTTTGTAGGTATGCTTCTCTTAAATAAGGATTTTCAAGCATATTTGCTCGCCAGTATAAATCGAACATAAAAAATCGAGATTGATTCAAATGAGCTTCACCAATGTGTGTATCTCTGTTGTAGATTTCAATAAAAGGGTCGAAGGATTTCATTAAATATTTGTATGACTCACCTGGCAGTCCAATTTTTTCGAGAATCCATGAAAACCTACAATTAACAATCATTGTACCTATTAATATTTGTGAATTAATTACTTCTTCACTATTTTTTGTATTAAATAAGTCCTCGGGTTTTATTGTTAAAGTTTCAAAATACTTTGTTGTAAATGAATTGAATAAATCAACTGTTTTTCTGAGTTCATAATAATAATGAGGTTCTGTCTCATTAAGTACATAAATAATAATTTGGTGTAATTGTAATACAATCTTCGGTAGTAGTTTTTTTGATAGTATTCTTTTACATTGTCTAATTTTTGATGTATTTAAGCGCTTAATTATAAATAGCTCATCAAAAAGATCATTTAATTCTTTCATTATTTAAATCAACCTTTCGGTACTATTAGTGAAGCAACAGATATATTCTACAATATAATTCTAGAATATTGTAAATAAATATATACAATTTTTCTTGCTCATATTTATTGTTAATATTGTTGCACCATGTAGAAATCTCAATTTATTGATTTTTTGTATTACCATTTCTGATAAAGGACGGAGGATGAAAGAACTCAAATCTATGCATGGCTAGGAATGAATTTAGGAGCTCTCTTTTTTATTCGTCATTCTTTTATAAAATCTCAGGTCTAGAAAAGAAATGAATGCTTGTTGTCATTGGTATATTTAGAAGCAACCTAAGAAACAAATATAAGTGAATTGTACATAAATAAGAAGAATTAAGACTTTAATGTACAATAATTAATTATGTACAGTTTTAAATTATATTTAAATATGATTGATTTACCTTAAATAGGATTAATTTTATAATTATATGTACAATTACTTTATATAGATACTGATTAAGCGAAAGAATTCCAAATACCAAGTGGATACCAAGAGTGACGATTGGCTGAAAATCAAATATTTTAAAACGATTGACGTTGTTATTTTGGGGTACAGAACGAATCCATTTGGCCTTGTTATCGGCTTGAATTTCAGAACGGTGAAGAATAAGCCAGTTGGTGTGGTTGAGTTTGGTTTTCTATCAGAAGATAAGCAAATGTTTTTAATGTTAGCTAAGCAATTGAGCACGTTCATGGAAGACAAAACGCAGTGGATCGAACCACGCTTGTGCTGCCGGATTGACTATTTGGAGCGGACAGATACGCATCAGTTAAGGACTACGGTGTTTCGTGGTTTTTTGCCGGATAAGAAGCCTGAGGAATGTAAATGGGAATCGTAAAGAAGCAAGTGGTAAATAAAGTATGCTAAAATAGGCTGAAGCCAAACCAAGAATAATGAATTGAAATCAGCTAATTACAAAGGAGCGATTTGATGAACGTTATTTTTCATGGACAAAGCTGTGTTGAGATTCGATTAAAGGAGCATACGCTCATCATTGATCCCTTCTTGAACCATAACCCTCTAGCCACTGCAAAACCGGAAGAAATTAAGGCCGATTACATACTCGTCACACATGGTCATGCTGATCATTTAGGTGATTCACTAGAGATTGCAAAGCGCAACGAAGCCACGATTATTGCACCCAATGATTTGGGGAGGTACTTGTCATTCCAAGGGGCAAAAACCCACGGAATGGGGATCGGCGGAGAATATCAGTTTCCTTTTGGTAAAGTGAAAATGACACTGGCGCTGCACGATTCTTCTTATAACCCTCCTGGAACCAAAGAAAATATTTATACAGGAATGGCTAGTGGTTTCCTCATTACAGCAGAGGGGAAAACGATATACCATGCAGGGGACACGGGCCTTTTTGGAGATATGCAATTGCTGGGCAAATTAAATACAATCGATCTTGCCTTCCTTCCAATTGGTGACAACTATACCATGGGCCCCCGCGACGCTGTTATCGCTGCACAATTTTTACAAGCAAAAATGGTCGTTCCGATGCACTACAATACATTTCCGCTCATTAAGCAGGATCCGACGGTTTTTGTTGAGAGTTTGGCTGCTGAGGGAATTAAGGGTGTAGTCATGGAACCTGGTCAAAGTCTAACATGCTAAATTAAACCTAAAGGAGGCTTTTTTAGCCATGATGTTTGAGCACCTGGTTTCGTTCAGATTTAAAGAGCATTTAGATCCACAGAAGGAAAAGGAATTGCTTGAAACCTTATTTTCTTTAAAAAATAAGATCCCTGGTATTGTCGATTTGACGGCCGGCGTAAATGTGACGGAAGAAACAGATAATGTGCAAGGATACACGTTAGGTCTTCGTGTGACTTTTGAAGATCAAGAATCTCTGCGACAATACGGACCACATCCTGCGCACCAGCAATTCGTGAAATCATTAGAGGGAATTATTGAGAATGTTATAGTGATTGATTACCCAATCGGTAAATGAGTGATAAATAGGGGGAAAACCGAGTGAAATTAGCCTTTATTTCGGATATACATGGGAATGCAATCGCACTGGAAGCCGTTCTGGAAGATTTAAGGAAGAATCAGATTGACCGCGTTTATGTGCTGGGTGATCTTTGCTACCGTGGACCGGATCCCAAACGATCTCTTGCATTGGTCCGATCCTTAAACACTCAGATCATTAAGGGAAACGCGGATGAATGGGTTGTGCGCGGTATAAATCAAGGAGAAGTCCCGGAACAGGTCATTGAAATGATGAAGATGGAACTGGAGTGGACGGTTGCGCAATTGGACAAGCAGGATATCGAATATTTGGCGAGTCTGCCCACTGAAATGAAGCTTGAGATTGAGGGTATCACTATTCATGCGTTCCATGCGACGCCAGATAGCTTGTTCGAAATTGTTCTTCCTGGCGCTGGCGATGAGGTGCTGAAGTCTAAGCTTATGTCCGCGTCAGATGCGGATATATTCATTTATGCTCATATCCACAGGCCATTTATCCGTTATATGGATGGCAAAATACTGTTGAATATTGGAAGCGTAGGTCTGCCTTTTGACGGTATGCCAAAAGCTGCTTATGCCGTTGTAGAAATTGAAAATGGACAAATCCGAACCTCGATTGAACGTGTTCCATATCGGATTGAAGACGTGGTTAAGCAATATGAAGAAGCTCAGTACCCGAACGCAGAAATGATGACAAGAATTGTTCGAAACGGTCTTGTGAAATAAAATTGAATCATTGACCGTCGGATGTATTCGTTTGACGGTCTTTCCAAAATAAGACAGTCAGCATACGCTCGACCCATTCTTTATCTTCAGCCGTAAGTACAAAACCATCAAACATAAGCTCATTCTCACGGAGAAAACGTCGCAAATTAACGGGATTACTTTGATATTGCTGTTCAGACGGAGAGGACTCCAGATATCCAGCGATATCCATCAGTTCGGAATAGGAAGTGTTAAGTCCTTCTGACAGCTTCATTAATACTTCCGGTGAAGGTATGCCGCGATTTCCGTTCTCTAGTTGGGAAATATAAGCTGCTGAGACTCCTGAACGGTCGGCAAGCTCGCGGATGGTGAAGCCTTTTAATTTGCGCATATCTTTTAATTTATCGTAGAAATACATAGACTCTCACTCACCTCACTTACAAAAGTAAACATTAGTAAACGATTTAATATTAGCAGTTTACTAATGTAATTACAATTGGAGAAATGGATAAAAATGATCCACATTTGGTTACTTATGTAAACAAAATTGGTTGCATAAGTAAAATTCCAGTGGTATAATGTTTGTGAGGGGAACAAAATGAGAACGGGGGTCTATGGCAGAATGAATATCAAGATCTTGGCGAAGACCGATGTTTTTATTAAAGCGAGAGTCATTAAAGGCTACTCCCAGAGAGAGTTGGCGAAGCACTCGGGTTTAAGTCATGCTTATATCAGTCTGCTTGAACGATCAATTAAATCAGTCGGCCCATCCACAGCTAAGAAATTGAGTGATTTGCTAGATAAGGATTTGGAAGAATTGTTTCTGATTGAGATGTAGTGTAGTTTAAATGAAATGGTAATGAAGAAAAATAAATGTAAACTAAGACCCGCAGCATGTTGCTGTGGGTCCTCTTTTTTTTGGATTGTTTCCGATCTAAGCAGTTTCCGATCTAAGCAGTTTACGATTACATTTAAAGTAATACATATAAGGAAGAATGTACATATTAATTCATAGGTATACTGAAGGTTGATTAACGTATTCGTGAATATAATAATGAAGTTCTGAGGTGTAACGAGTGCAGCAAGTAAATTGTGACATATCCCCGATGAAAGAACAGTTGAAGCGACAATTACGCCACATTTCTGCTGAAATAGAGTGCAGCTTGGATACCTTAGATAATGATGAAAATAACTGTCTTTTAAGTCGATTTGACGACATTCGTGAAGCATTTAAACAAGTCGAATCCATAGCTGCTTCCTTCTATTTGCAATGTTATTTATCCTCTTTCACGACCCATTATTTAGACTTGTCCATTTGCATTCAGCATCTGTCGGAACGCCGGCATGGTGCTTTGATCGTGATCCAGAGGAACGATCTGCTGGATATGTTTATGCACTCTGGCATTAGGTTGGAAGCAACGCTGACTTACTCGTTATTAGAAGCCATCTTTTACCCAGGCAATCCGCTGCATGATGGAGCCCTATTGATTCAATCCGATCGAATCGTTTCGGCTGCGAATGTTTTGCCAGTATCTAATATAACGGTTGACAAAAAACTGGGGACAAGGCATCGTGCCGCGATAGGCTTGACAGAGCGAACCGATGCTCTTGTACTCGTCGTTTCAGAGGAAACCGGCAATGCATCCTTTGCCTATAAGGGAATCCTGCACCCCATTAATTCATTGGATACAATGATCTAGCCGATAACAGCTCGATAGATTCAAATCACTTTTTTTCTGATAAAAAACTGCCCAACTGTCCAGTCATAGGCAATTCGAAGAGAACCGCAGCCCACACTTTCTCGAAAATGATGGCATATCATAATTTTAATTTGTTTGGAAAATTCAAGGAGACTGTAATTATTATGTGAGGTGAAATCATTGCAAAAAATGACAAAGACTCCAAGTAGGATGAAAAAGTTGATACCTAAAAAACCAAACTCTAATCAAATGCGGGGGGATATATGGGATCAATACACACTAAAGCATTTATTGCAAAGGAAACCTAAAATCATATATAAAGGTAAAAGTCGGTATCAAAATATAGTCTTGCTCGAAGCCAGAGATGTACGAATGTATCTGGATAAGCAGCTGCAATTCAGTTCATTGGATGAACGCTTTTATCACGAGGCACTTGTTCACCCGGCAATGACGATGTCGCTTAGTCGCCGAAATGTTTTGATATTAGGTGGTGGCGATGGATTCGCAGTACGAGAAGTGCTTAAATACAAGGATGTTAAAACGGTTGATCTGGTTGAGTTGGATCCGAAAATCATCGAAATGGCTAAAAGAAAGCCCATATCTACATTAAATCATCGTTCATTATTTGATAAACGTGTAAAGGTTCATAAAATGGATGCAAAATTATTTTTCCCTACATCCAAATCCTATCATGTGATTATCGTTGATTTTCCCGATCCATCAGATAGAGTGATTAGTAAGTTGTACACAAAAGAATTTCTTCAACGTGTAGTAAAATCGCTTGCTCCAGGCGGTATCGTTGTCATCCAATCCAATTCCACAGAAGATATGCCGCGAGTATATTGGAGCATTCATCATACGTTGAAAAGCATAGGTATGAAGACGAAAAGCTACAATGTTTATGTCCCTTCTTTCGGAGATTGGGGCTTCCAGATCGCTTCATTTAAAAACTTTATCCCAGGTAGAAAGAAAGTGCCTGTCCCCAACCAAACACTCCCCAAAAACCTTTCAACATTGTTCAAATTGCCGGCAGAAGTTCTTGAATCAAGAAATCAAGCTCTACCAAATAGCTTGAAAAATCTGAGGTTATTTAAATATTATCATCTTGATCAAAAAGTATCCGTAGGGCGCTAAGGAAAAGATAGAGGGCTATGGGATAGTCCTCTTTTGTCTTGCTGTTTTTAATATATGAATCTTTCATGGCTGGTCTGACGTACTTTTAAACTGATAGGGGGTCAATCCCACGTGTTTCTTAAACATTTGGCAAAAATAAGAGAAGTTCCCCAAACCTACAGCCTGCCCGATTCCCTGTATAGAGATGTCACTTGTTTTAAGCAATAAGCAGGCTTGACGAATGCGTCTAGCAGTCAAATATTCGGTAATGCTGCTGCCTACGATTTGCTTAAAGACAGCTGATATGTGATTTGGCGATAAATGAATGGCCTGTGCAAGTTGATTAAGCTCAAATGGCTCCATGTAATGGAGTTCAATCCATTCCATGACCTTCTCAGCAATGGATGAGGACTTTACTTTGGAATTGCGCTCAGTGGATAGGTTGTAGCCGGTTAATGGATAGGAAGTTTTCAAATGATGCATCAGGTTGGTCAAGAAGAACAATTGCTCTTCCAGCAAATGTTCCGGTTTGGCATGCTCAATTGTTTGATGGTGCGCTTGAAGCAAGTTATGCAGAGCCTCTGTGTCTAGTCCGCTGATCTTTTGAATAGACAAGGGGTCTTTCCAAAGCTTCTGGAAAAATTCACGTGTGGAAGGGAACGCCCCCAAACAGCTATCAAGCAGTGCAGGTTCGAATACGAAAAAAGATCGGATGTACGCTTGTTGGGCTAGTTCGTTCATACGAATCCGATGAAGCTGGAAAGGTCTGAAGTAAAAGAGCATGCCAGGTGCTAGGTCGAAAATTTGTTGTTCCACAATGACTGTGCCGGTGCCTTCGTGGACGATAAGGATTTCCATACCTTGATGTGCGTGATAGATTTCAGCAAATGCATTTGTCCGATTTCGGTAAAATTGAAGATGTGCAGGGTGTTG
Organism: Paenibacillus germinis; assembly: GCF_013141785.1. Lineage (NCBI taxonomy): Bacteria > Bacillati > Bacillota > Bacilli > Caryophanales > Paenibacillaceae > Paenibacillus > Paenibacillus germinis. The sequence continues at coordinate 210,025 of NZ_WHOC01000133.1, read as the reverse complement.
ATTAAGGTTCAAGTAATTCATTACCTTCATGGTCCGAATGACTCCCCTCTCTCAAATCTGTTAAATCATAATACAACAACATTTTATCATAAGAGCACTACACTCTGTTCGATTGATTTTTGCTATACTGAGGGCAAGAATTTCGGTGGGAGTGATTGACATTGCTAGGTCAACGGTTGAATCAGAATTGGGAGCATTACTGTGGAAGTCTAGGAGGCGTGTGGGAGGTATGGCGGGGCGATAAGCTCCAAAATCACTATAATGTCCCATGGAAGCAAGTAGAGCTTCCGCATTCTTACAATGCTTTGGATACGATGGACCCAGACAGTAAGTACTATCAAGGTCAGGGCTGGTATCGCACGAAGCTGGAGGTGAACAATCCGTATCCGAACGGCCGAACGCTCTTGCACTTCGAAGGAGCTGGACAGCGTTCTAGCGTATTTGTTTATACCGAGCAGGTGGGCGAACACCTTGGGGGTTATGATGAATTCACGGTTGATATTACGGAAGCTGCTGCACGAGCGCAGGGAATTGAACGCTATGAGGGTAAAGTCGCCGTAGCCGTCATGTGCGATAACAGCCGTGAGCTTGAGACGATTCCGTCAGATGCTAGTGATTTCCACCTATATGGCGGTGTGTATCGCTATCTGAATCTGGTCTATGTGCCAGCGATGTCGCTGGAGAAAGTACATATCGAGACCGACACGCAAGCCTTGCAAAAGTCGACGGTAACCGGCTCGGGTTCGATATCCTCCTGTACGGTGAAAGTTCGCGCTGCGTTATATAATCCGAAGGGCTTGAACGAAAACCTGCAATTGACGATCCAATTAATGGACCCGACGGGAAAAGTGATAGCGGTTTCAAATGTGAGCTCAATGCCATGGGAAGGTGAAAAGGAGCTAACCGTGTTCGAGCTCGATACACCTCAGCTCTGGTCGACGGATCAACCTGTTTTGTATGGTTGTAAGGTGACTCTTTCGAGCGTCCATGGAGAGACTACGGTTAACGAGAAATTCGGGGTTCGTTTCTTTGAGTTCATGAAGCAAGGTCCTTTCAAGCTTAATGGTGAGCGGTTATTGCTTCGCGGTACACATCGACATGAGGATCATGCCGGTGTTGGGCCTGCAATGACAGAAGAAATGATTCGTGAAGAAATGCGATTGATTAAGAGCATGGGGGCTAACTTTATTCGGCTGGGGCATTACCAGCAATCGAGAATTGTACTGAATCTTTGCGATGATCTCGGCATTTTGGTTTGGGAGGAAATCCCTTGGTGCCGTGGAGGGTTAGGGGGTGAAGCTTACCGGCAGCAATGTCGCGATATGCTAAGTTCGATGATCTCTCAGCATTACAATCATCCGTCCGTGATTCTTTGGGGGCTTGGCAATGAAAATGATTGGGAATGCGATTTTGATTATTTTGATCAGGAAGAAATCCGTGGCTTTATGAAAGAGCTTCATGACCTGTCACACCAGTTGGATGCAGGGCGTCTGACCGCGATACGTCGATGTGAGTTTTGCAAAGATATTATTGATGTCTACTCGCCATCCATTTGGGCAGGGTGGTATCGAGGTATATACACAGACTACGAGAAAAGCTCCAGGATGGCCTTTGAACAGGTAGACTCCTTTTTCCATATGGAATGGGGGGCTGATAATTTGCCAACTCGGCATGTGGAGAAAACATACACCGGTTTCGAGTATATCCCTCGCGGAAACGGAGCTACAGAAGAGCGAGATGGGGATTATTTACTTACAGGTGGCGAAACGCGTGTCTCTCGTGATGGGGATTGGTCGGAGACCTACTTCTGTGAAATGATCGATTGGTATTTAAAATGCCAAGAGGGAATGGATTGGCTAACAGGAGCGGCACAATGGTCTTTCAAGGATTTCGCCACGCCAGTCCGCCCGGATTCACCGATTCCATATCTGAATATGAAGGGAATCGTTGAACGTGATTTGACGAAGAAGGAAGCTTTTTATGTCTTCCAATCCTATTGGTCTAAAGAACCTATGGTGCGTATCTACGGTCACACGATGCCAGTCCGTTGGGGGGCTAAGGATGAGCAGAAGTGCCTAAAGGTTTATTCCAACTGCTCTAAGGCAGAGCTTTTCCTTAATGGGGTTAGTTTAGGCGTGAAACAGCGTAATTCCAAAGACTTTCCATGTGCGGGTCTACGTTGGAATACTGCCTTCAATCCTGGCATGAACCATGTGCAGGTCATCGCAGAGAAGGAAGGCATCATCGTGAAAGATGAGATGACTTTCAACTACCAGACAGAGACATGGGGGGAGCCGACGGAGCTTCAGCTTACGTCAATGAAGCAGGATGATGGTCGTATCTATGTGGAAGCGCGTATGTTTGACGAGAAGGGTGTTTTTTGTCCAGATAATTCTCATTTCATTCGTTTCGGACTTAGTGGCGATGGCAAGCTGCTTGATGGTCTTGGCACGATCCATGGCTCGCGGCTCGTACAGCTGGCAACTGGATGTGCGGGGATTTATATCGATCCGCAGGGTGGAAGTGCAGCTGCCATTGGTGAGACTGCGTTCATCTCTGCGGGCGGACCAGCCATGGCTGCTTTCAAAGCAGGCAAGGTAGCTCATCTACCGACTTCGGTAGTTAGCGCGAAGTGTGAAGGTATGGCTACTGCTTTTATCACTTTACAATAAAACCAAAGGAGCAAATCGAATGGAAAACAAGACAACTATTCAAGCTGACAAGTGGAAGAACGCGGCAAGTATGAAGGAAGCACTGCCCCTCGTATGGGAGGCGCTGCAGGTAAAAGTAGATAGAATGATCGAGCAGCTCGGGGATAAATCTCCGCATGTGGCTAAGGAAGACGGTATCTACGATGACATGCGCCACGATTGGTGGACATCCGGTTTTTGGCCAGGCATCCTGTGGATTATGCACGAAATGACAGGCAAGGATCATTACAAAAAAGCGGCTTGGAGCTGGGACGAGAAGTTTGAAAAGAAGATGATCGAGGCTAACAACTACCATCATGATGTAGGCTTTCAATTCCTGCCGACGGCGATTATCAAATACAAGCTGACAGGCGATCAGGACGGCAAGCGCCGGGGGCTGTTTGCGGCAAACTTCTTAACGGGACGCTTCAATCTGGCTGGTCAGTTTCTGAGAGCTTGGAATCAAGAAAAAATCGGATGGTCTATCGTGGATTCGTCTATGAACTTGTCTCTGTTGTTTTGGGCTGCACAAGAGTCTGCTGATCCGCGATTTGAGCATGTAGGCAAGGCGCATGCAGATACGGTGGTGGAACACTTTATCCGAGAAGACGGATCTGTGAATCACATTCTTAGCTTTGACCCAAGGTCAGGTGAACTCATCGAATCTCTTGGTGGGCAAGGTGCAGGTCCTCACTCTTCCTGGAGCCGTGGGCAAGCATGGGCGCTGCATGGTATGGCCAACACGTATCGCTACACAGGGGATACCAAATATCTCCATGCGGCTAGGCGCGTAGCACACTATTTCCTTGCTTGCTTGCCAGAGGATCATGTAGCGCATTGGGATTTCCGCGCAGACGAATCGTTGGAGGGCCTCCCGCGCGACACGTCTGCAGCAACCTGCGCTGCGTCTGGTTTGCTTGAGCTGGCTGATGCACTTCCACCCGTAGAGGGCGCACTTTATCGGCGGGCAGCTGAACGGATCCTGCTATCCTTGACCCAGAACTATGCGACATGGGATCAACCGGAGCATGAGGCGATCCTTCGTGGCGGAACTGGCAATTTACCCGCTGGGCAGAACATTGATGTTTCCTTGATCTATGGAGACTATTACTATGTTGAGGCTATTGCAAAACTGCTAGGCTGGAAGAATCGTATTTTCTAGCAAACAGGCCTGTGACCTGCTGATTTCATTATGGAATTAGCAAGTCATAGGCTAATTGCTTTTACAAATGTTGCATCGTAGAAGGATATTAGTTTGCAGGGAGGGGCCTAATGATGGAGATCTTAAAGTTAAACAAGGAACAATGGAAAGATTACTTTGATATGGACAGAATTCTCCATGATGCGGAGGATTCGCTTCACGCTCCGGTGATACATATAACAGATCATATTGCTCCTGGAAGTCCTGGAGGCTTGCATGATTATTATTCGAATGGAGACTACTGGTGGCCGAATCCGGATACGATGGACGGACTTCCGTATATTCGCCGCGATGGTGAAAGTAATCCTGGCAATTTCGATCACCATCGGAGCACGCTGCGGCTTATGAGGTCGCATGTGGTCAGGTTGGCTTCGGCCTATCGGATTACTGAGGACGAACGGTATGCGGCAAAAGCGATACAGCTTTTGAAGGGGTTTTTCTTGGATGAACAGACCCGAATGTATCCGCATCTGCTGTACGCCCAAGCGATTCCTGGCGTATGCGAGGGAAGGGGAATCGGGATTATCGATACGCTCCACTTGATCGACGTTACGGTTGCCGTAAAAGCTTTACAATCGGCATTATCTGTGGATAAATCGACAAGGTTGGGCCTCGCGGATTGGTTCTCCAGTTATTTGAATTGGATAAGCACGCATCATCAAGGTATTGAGGAAAGGGACGCGTCCAATAATCATGGGATCTGCTGGTTTGTGCAAGCAGCGGCATTTGGATGGATGACTGGAAATCAACAAATGCTTGACTTTTGCCGGGAACAATTCAAGACCCGTCTGCTGGCTGAACAAATGGATCAGAACGGCAGTTTGCCGAGGGAATTGGCGCGAACTAAGCCTTATGCTTATTCCATCTTCGCATTGGATAATCTGGTCACTCTCTGCCATATCCTATCGACTCCGAACGATAACCTATGGGATTATCAATTACCCGATGGAAGAGGAATTCGGAAGGGAATCGATTTTCTGACACCATATTTGATGAATAAAGCTGCATGGCCTTATAGACATGATGTGGAGTGCTTTGAAGAGTGGCCTGTCGGGATATCATTGCTATTATTCGCGGGGCTTGCTTACGAAACTGATGATTTGCTGAAGCTGTGGCACGAGCTTGATAAAAGCCCGGCGAGTTCAGAGGTGCGTCGAAATATGGCCATCCGACAACCGCTGCTTTGGTTATAAGAATGTGGGGGCAAGGCCGCGAAGGGATGTCTGGTAACTGAGGACACTCCTTTTTTGCGTTTACATCCATATTTGAATAGCCAGAATAGGTAATGAGGGTGTGGAGTTTCGATTTTAAAGATGAATTTACGATTATGAAGATTTATTATCTCCATGATTTATTTAAAATTGAAGGAGAGTGCGCACTCGACGACAATGAAAGGAGTTTAAAGGTTGGAAAGGATTGGTTGGTTCGAAAATGAAACCAAGTTAAGAGGAGGATGTAATTAATGGGAAGAGGAAAAAAAGCAGGCATTGTTATGTTATTGGTTAGTTTGTTTCTTGCCATGATTCCTTTTTCAGGTTATGCGGCGGACGCTAAATTGTCGGTTGCAGCATCTGGCGTGACTGCGAGTGCGGATGATGGGAACGTACCTGCCAATACGGTGGATGGAAGCTTAACCACCCGCTGGTCTGCAAGTGGTGACGGGCAATGGATCAAGTTCGATTTGGGCTCCGTTAAAAAAGTATCTTTCCTTAAAATTGCTTTTCTAAATGGGGATACGAGAACATCCAATTTTGATATTCAAGTATCTACGGATAATGTTACTTTTACGACGGTTCAGGCTAACGTGATGAGCAGTTTGAATACAAGCCTGCAGATTTTTGATTTTCCGGATGTAGACCCCGTCCGTTATGTGCGGATTGTTGGACATGGCAACTCTGTCAACGCATGGAATAGTTACACAGAAGTTGAAATTTACGGAGACACTTCTGTAAGCGCTTCCGTAGACGCGAAGTTTTCCGTCCCCGGGTCTTCCGTTACCGCTAGCGCGGATGATGGGAATGTGCCTGCTAACACGGTGGATGGAAGCTTAACCACTCGCTGGTCTGCTAATGGTAATGGGCAATGGATCAAGTATGATTTGGGTTCCAGTGTCAAGGTTGCCTTCATTAAGATCGCATTTTTAAGCGGGGATACAAGAACTTCCAGCTTTGATATTCAAACTTCAACCGATAACGTGAATTTCACAACGGTTCAGTCCAACGTGACCAGCAGTTTGAATACAAGCTTACAGACATTTGATTTCCCTGATGTAACGCCAGTCCGTTATGTGCGAATTGTTGGACATGGCAACTCCGTCAACGCATGGAATAGTTATAATGAGGTAGAAATCTATGGCGTTGTTCCAGTTACTCCTGGTATTCCTGTTTCCACATCCGCAGAGTTAACAACGGCCTTGAGCAATGCAAGTGCAGGTACCACGATTGTTCTCGCTAATGGGACCTACTCACAAACAGGCCCCTTCGTTTTGAGCAACAAAAACGGCACAGCGAGCAGCCCCATCACGATCAAGGCAGCTTATCAAGGGCAGGCGATTATTTCTGGTGGGGCGTCTCTCCAGATTCAAAACTCGTCCAATGTCGTTATCGAGGGGCTTAAATTTACAAACTTAGGAAATACAGCTCTTCTCTTAGATGGATCCAATAATATTCGAGTAACTCGAAATCAATTTGCACTACAAGCAACCGGAGGAACACTAATCTGGCTTCAGGTTAGCGGTGTCAATAGTCATCATAATCGAATCGACCATAATGACTTCGGTCCCAAGAGTGACACGGATCCTCTAATTGCCTATCAAGGCGATAATAATGGGAACATTTCTCAGTATGACGTCATCGAATATAATTACTTTCATGATGTGGGTCCATGGGTTGCTAATGGCAAAGAAACGATACGACTTGGATTATCGGGAATCTCCTTGTCTAATGGGTTTAATACCATACAGTACAATCTATTTGAGAACTGCGATGGCGAACCCGAGATCGTTTCGGTGAAAAGCAGCAATAACACAGTTCGCTACAATACCTTTAAGACATCCAAAGGAGGACTAACATCAAGACATGGGCATAACAACTCATTTTACGGAAACTTCTTCCTTGGCGATGGTGTAGAAACGGAAGAAGCGGGCATCCGTATTTATGGCAACGACCATAAGATATACAACAATTACATGGAGAATCTTACGGCTAACGCCATTATTCTTGACAATGGTAATTACGATGGAGGTACGAGTGGGTATCCCTCCAATCCAACGGCTGATGACTTGAGAGCGCAGTGGAAAATTTACAGAGCGCAAGTCGTCAACAATACGATTGTTAACAGCACGACGGGAATTATTGTTGGTTCCAGTAAAACGTATGCAACTCAGGACAGCAGAGTGGCTAATAATATCGTAAAAAATTCCACGGGTACCCTCTATGATGAAGTTGTGACGACCAACACCATATTCGAGGGGAATATTGGGTTTGGCAGTACAGTAAGCAATAATAGTTCGAGGACGGCCGCCCAAATTTGGGGAATAAATCCGTTGCTTACAACTGTAAACGGGTTGCAAAAATTGTCCGCTACCAGTCCGGCAATAAACGCTGCATTGGGAACCTACACCTTTGTGACAGAGGATATGGATGGAGAAACACGCTCCACCACTGATATTGGAGCAGATGAACGGTCTTCAAGCACGTCATTTGGGAAACATCCGTTGGTGGTAACAGAGGTAGGACCGAATGCGCCTTAAGTAACCAGTATGGCTAGAAATGAAGATCGCAACAGCTTAGGCTGTGCGGTCTTTTTTTCATACCAGTCCCCTAACCGTAAACCGCTCAACCGTCCATTTCGTGTCGATTTTCCCATATAGTCGCTCCTTAGCAAGTAGCCAAACAATTAATGTTCACCCACCTGTGAACATATTCTTGATTTTCTACCTGCCCTCGCACTCAACTTTCTACAATAAACACCGTTAAAGGAGCACGTCCATCTCATGGCACAATCACAGGCAAACCGCACCCATAGTTCTTCTATCAGCATCCCAAATTCAACCCGCGCACGGTCTCACCAGATTTTCGCGGAACGTAGAAGCCTTATTTTACTCAAAAACGCCTATATCACGTTTTCGCGGAACGAGGAGCCTCTATTTCCCGCTTTCGAGGCGTAAAAACCGGTAAAACGCCAAAATAGCGCCCCCACGTTCCGCTTACCGGCCCAGAGTCGGCATAATCACCGAAATAGCGGCTGCTCGTTCCCTATGATCCGCAGATTAGCAGCTTATATGTCCGAAATCGCTCCTCAGAGTTGGATTCGATCAGCTGTTTATCAGTATTTGAACAGAATACTATCTACCTGCCGTCGCACCAAACTTTTCACTATACCCTCCAACAACAGAGCACGTCACATGGTTTACAACCGGTCAAAAAATTAATGTTCACTCACCAGTGAACTTATTCTTGCTTATCTACCTGCTCTAAGCACTCAACTTTCTACTGTATACTCCAATAAAGGAGCACATCCATCTCATGGCCCAATCACAGGTAAGCCGCAACCATAGTTCTTCTATCCGCTTCCCAAATTCAACCCGCACCCGTTTGTTTTCTGATCTGTGGGAGAAATGGGGAGTAATCTGTTTTTCTGTCAAACTTGATAATGTTGGAAAAGGCAAGTAGAGTTGTAGGGTAGAAGTTGATAGTAGGGGGTTGTTATTTTGAAAAAACTGGGTATTGCAATGCTAGTCGTCTCTGCGATAGCTCTTTTGTCGGCATTTACGATTCCATTCTTCGTTCATACCGGAGGTGGGATTGCTCGTTGGATAGCTGGTCTTCTCATTGTTAGCGAGATTGCGTTCTGGACAGGCGGCATCATTCTAGGTAAAGAAGTGGCGAGAAAATATAGACGGTACTTAAATCCTAAAAACTGGTCGCGAAAACAGCATAAGTCGAGTAACGATGGAGAATAAAAGAAAAGATACTTCCGCGAAAGTTTAGTTTTTTTCTTATTTTCAGGTATACTATAACCTGCAGATGAAAAAGGGGTGGTCCAATGTTTACAATGACAAGTTACACTGTGGAATTAGTGAAAGATCCATTTGGGATTTTGACGGGGCAGCGATATGAGTTTCTCATTGATATTGAAGTTGAGGAAGATGACGAATTATACTCGGAAAGCGGATTATATATCAGAGCGATCTATAGCGTGGAAGAGGAAAAGTCTGGGATTATGAAGTATGAGCTTTATGAGAAAACGACACAACTCTATCTAGATTTTGATCTAGAGGATGATGAAGTTGCCGCAGTAGAAGCGTTTTGCAAAGAGCACGTTCAAGAAGGAAATGAATAAGTAAGTGAACAGCCATTCGAGATGCATGCATCTTGGATGGCTGTTTTTCATCCTATTGAATCAAGTATCAACATGGGAAACTTCACCTCTTCAAACAAATTTTCCAATGGTTCAACTATTATTCACCCAGAATGATCTGTTAGCGCCGTGTGTATGGCACCGTTCAAATCTTTAGGGCTCGTTGTTTCCAAAATAGCATCCGAACATAAAAAGAAAAACCCCTCACATAGTAAGGGATTTTCATCAAGCTAATCAGGTGTACTTCTTATCCTTGAAGGATGTCTTCGACCTTTTGTAACACATCTTCCGTCAAGCGGATGCCGCTTGCTGCGCAATTTTCAACGACTTGCTCAGGGCGGCTAGCTCCAACGAGGGCACTTGCTACATTGTTTTGTCTGAGAATCCAAGCAATGGCCAGCTGAGAGACCTTGATGCCAAGCTCATCGGCGATTCCAGATAATTGTGCCACTTTATTCAAAGAAGCTTCGTTTAATTGCTTGTCGCTCCAATTCTTGCTGCTTGCTCGGCTATCAGCAGCGATGGGTTGTCCTGCACGATATTTGCCTGTAAGAAGCCCCTGCGCAAGCGGTGAGAAGACAACTTGACCGAATCCCTTAGCTTCGCCAAGTGGGATAATTTCTTTTTCGATGTAGCGATTGAATAGGTTGTAGATCGGTTGATTGACAATGAGCTTATCTAACAGAAGCTTGTCTGCGATTGCGTAAGCTTCAACAATCTGAGCTGGCGTCCATTCGCTGACACCGATGTAGAGCACCTTGCCTTGTGTGACTAAATCGTCCAATGCGCGTAAAGTTTCTTCAAGCGGAGTTTCAGGGTCATAACGGTGGCAATAGTAAATATCAATGTAATCCGCATTCAGTCGACGTAGACTGGCTTCGGCCTGCTCTTTAATATGTTTGCGGGATAAACCGCGATCATTAGGACCATCGCCCATCGTATTAAAAACTTTTGTGGCTAGAACATAGGATTCCCGTGGATAGGAAGAGAGTGCTTTGCCCATCACTTTTTCTGCTTCACCACGTTCGTATACGTTAGCTGTATCAAAGAAATTAACACCCAAATCATAAGCTTGTTCAATAGAACGGACGGCAGGATCATCCCCGACATAACCGCCGTATGTGAGCCAACTGCCAAGACTGATTTCACTGACTTTGAGACCGCTGTTACCGAGTTTGCGATATTGCATGATTGTTATCCTCCTAGTGCAATATGGGATAAATACTAACTATCTATATTATAGAGACATTCCCCGGTTAATGTAAGAACTGACAAATAGGTGATTAAGTTACCTGGAGGTGCGACGCTTACTTCAAGGTAAGTACATATGTGATCGGGAAATAAAGTGAGATGAAGGCAAATCTGCTGTGTAGCCAAGTGCCATCTTTTAACGTAAAATGACTGTGAAAGGAGGAGGTATTTATGTTAGCTTCCCTATTTGTTGGCATCGTAGCCATAGAGCATATTTACATTCTAATTTTGGAAATGTTTTTATGGACGACACCTCGTGGTTTGAAAGCCTTCGGAATGACGAAGGAACAAGCACTGGAAACCAAATCACTTGCGGCTAATCAAGGCTTATACAATGGATTTCTTGCTGCTGGTCTTATTTGGGGGCTCGTTCATCCTGATGCATCTATTGGTCGTTCTATCGAGATCTTCTTCTTAATCTGTGTCATTATTGCTGCCTTGTATGGTGGGGCAACAGCGAAAAAGTCAATTTTACTGGTACAGGGGTTGCCTGCTGTTATCGCTCTTCTTTTTGTCCTTCTGTAAGATCACGACCAACAATACATAAGTAAACAGTCATTCACAAGACTTACATAAGTAAGGTTTTATCGCAATAAATAAGGGAAGTCCCAAGTAGCTATAGGGACTTCCCTTATTTATTGCGCATACTTCACTACCTTATTTTTACCACTCGTTTTTGCTCGATACATGGCTTCATCTGCCTGTTTGATGAGCTCCTCGGCACTCAGGCCGTTCTTATACTTGCTGTAGCCGATACTTGCGGTTACAATCGTTTCCTTTTCGATACGACTGCGAACACGTTCTGCAAACGCATCCATTTTGACACTAGGATCTGTGACCATGACGACCATCTCTTCTCCACCGTACCGGCCTGCAATGCCGCACTCCTCGGCTTCTTCTTTCATAATCAGCGCAACCTGCTTGAGCACATCGTCTCCCATCTGATGACCTTGGGTATCATTTAGCTTCTTGAAATTATCAATGTCGCTAAACAGTATGTACACGGGCAAATGCCGTCCAACATATTGGGCAACGCGATTATAGAAAAATTTGCGATTATATAGTCGGGTAAGCCCGTCCGTAATGGATGAATTGTAAATGGCCTGCATAAGCTCTACGACACGTTCAAATAACAGCATAAACAATAAAAAATAATAAATAATTGGTAAGACATTAGCTGCTATGGATAACAACGGTTGAACATTCCCATACATATAGGCATTTACAAGGTGGACGGATTGAATGAAAAAGTAAACCGTCAATGCCATTTGATATTTGACCTGTTGGCCAATGTACGGCGGGATCGTATAGAAACAAAGAAAGATCAGGACAAATACATAGAGCTCGAGACCAATATCCTGAAGCAATCTAACTTGCTCATGGGTGCCGTTATACATATTTGGCACACTGAAATGAAGGATAGAAACAACTATACCCATAATCATTAAGCCATAGAAGAAGATGTACTGTTTACGATTCGTGCGATTGTATAACTGATAGATCCCCATATTAATAAGGATGAAGGAAATTATTTTAAGCATTAGCAGCATGTAGGCGGTTAAACTAGTATCTATGCCGCTAAGTGTTAAATATAACTGGAGAAGGTAATGAATGCCTACGATAACTAGTGAAATGGTCATCGACATGTAGCCTTTTTTGCGACGGTCTAGAAATAAACGAAGAGAGATTACGAACATAAGGGCAACAATGACAACGATAATGGCATTCGATAATAATGAAGCTAAATCACCGAAAAGCAGATCAACAACGTTCATACTTTCCTCCAAAATCCCCTGTTTTTCGACATGTAATGACTCTATTATAAAGGAAAATGCGAGAGAGGGATAGAATCGATTGTAAGGGCACGATGGTGTTCTCTTTTCTATTCGGCGCACACAAGTTACAATAAGAAGGTAAGCTCAAGGATTTGGGAGAGGGGCTCATGCAATGAACATCTTGCAAGCATTGTTTTTCCCCCCGGAACAGCCGGGTGGGGTGTCATCCATGGTTCCCTATATATTGGACCGTTTTAATAAAAAAGGCTGGGAAATGGAATTATTTTCACTACCAAAGCGGATTCGGGGTAAGGGTACTGAGGAAGTGGAGTTTGTCACTTTTGATTGGCGGAAGTATGCCGGAAACCCGATCGTTGATAAATACATTCAGACGTATAAGGATTATGTTTGGTGGACGAAGCTGAGAATTTCCAAGAAGTATGATATCATCCATGCCCACCATCCAATTGCGGCACTTGCCATGAAGCAGATTTATCCGGAAACACCTGTCATCTTGACGATTCACTCCAGTTTTGAGAGAGAGCTTATTTTGAATGGACGCATTCAGGAGAATGGTGTGGAGCATCAATTCCTAACTCAAATTTACGGGGAGCTTGAAGCGAGAGTCGATCAGATGATCACGGTCTCTAACTCGTTCAAGCAATATATGGCGGAATATGTACAGGATAGTGAACGGATTGGCGTTATTCCAAACGGTTTTGACGAAAAGCGTTTTCGTCCGATTTCACATGAAAATCCAGTTACGCAGTTCATAACCGTTTGCCGTTTAGTGCCTGCCAAAGGGCTCGATACGCTGCTGATTGCGTGCGGAGAGCTGAAAAAACGCGGTCATCCCTTCGTTTTACATATTATAGGTGATGGACCAAGCCGAGAAGAGCTTGAGAAGCTGGCGATTCAGCATAATATTTACGAAGAAACGATTTTCTACGGCTATATGCTGCATCCAGAAGAGTTTATGCCGTTCTTTGATGTATTCGTTCTGCCATCGCGTGCAGAGGCGTTCGGGTCTGTATTTGCGGAGGCAGCTCTGTGCTGGTTGGCGCTAATCGGAACGGACGTCGGAGGGATTGCTGAGCAAATCGAACATGGACATAACGGCTTGCTTGTGCCGGTTGGTGATGCGATGGCGCTTAGCCATGCTTTGGAAAAAGTTGTCATTGATCCGACTTTCCGCTACAATTTGGCACGAACTGCTTGGGAAAAGGCGAAGAAAACCTACTCATTGAACCGTGTGCTGCGGCAGCTGAAAAGTGTGTATGAAAGTTATCAAGTCACAGTACACCCAAATGACGATGATAGTGCGGATAGTGAAAAAACCTGAATAGGAAGGCGTTAGAGCGATGAAACGACTGCGGTTTATGCATGCCGCCGACCTGCATCTGGACAGTCCGTTCAAAGGCATGTCGGCGCTGCCTGAACGGGTTCGTGAGCGAATACGAGAATCGACGTTTGAAGCGCTCAAGGAACTCGTGGCTTTAGCGATACAAGAGCAGGTAGATTTTGTACTCATAAGTGGGGATGTTTATGATTTATCCGATCGTTCTTTGCGCGCTCAAATTCGCTTCCAGAAAGCACTGGAGCAATTAGCTAAGCAGGGAATTCCTACTTACATTATTCATGGTAATCATGACCCGGAGGATGGACGTGCCGCGAAACTGGATTGGCCGGCAGCAGTCCATTTTTTTGCGTGCGATCAAGTGGAGACGATTAGCGTGGAAAAGCCGCATCGCGGCGTCATTGCCCAGATTCATGGCATTTCGTATCGAAGCGCTGGGGTAACGGATAATTTAGCTGTTAAATTTAGAGCAGGGCGAGAAAACGTCTGTCAGATCGGCCTATTACATACGAATGTCGACGGTGATCCCGGTCATGACAATTATGCCCCTTGCAGCAAGCAAGATTTGCTTGAAGCGGGTATGAACTACTGGGCGTTAGGCCATGTACATACGAGGAATGTGCTTCATCAACAGCCAGCGATTGTTTACCCAGGGAACCTGCAGGGCCGAAGTATTCGGGAAACAGGACCACGTGGGTGTTACATCGTCGATATGTCTGAGGATGGACGAGCTGAGCTCACCTTTCATGCGTTGGATCAGGTTCGTTGGTTCCTAGAGCGGCTGTCTGTGGCAGGCCTACAGACAGAGCAGGAATTGAAAGACCGGCTCGGTGAGCAGCTTGAACGGATTCGGACAGAGGCGGACGGCAGAGATGCCGTCGTCCGTCTTGTTCTGGAAGGGCGCAGCGCGGTGCATGGTTTGCTGCGCAAAGGGCGGGCTCTACAGGAGCTGACCGCCGAACTGCGTGAGGATGAAGCAGAGCGGAGCCGCTTCGTTTGGGTGGAATCGTTCGAGGACCGAACGGCAAGTGAGCTCGACCTCGAGGCTTTGCAGCTGGAGAAGAGCTTCCTTGGCGATCTCCTGCGGTATTCGGCTGCGCTGCAAGTCGACGACGAAGCGCTTGCTTTGTTTGCAAGCGAGGCATTGGCCGCGCTGCAGAGCTTGCCGCAAGCAGCCGGTGACCCGGCTGCGGCGGAGCCTGAACGGCTGCGCGAGTGGCTGCGCGCTGCACAAGAATTAGCCGCGGACCTGCTGTCCGCGGATGGGGGGGGACATGGATGAGAATCGTATCCATGCAGGTTCAAGGCTTCGGCAGCCTGCGCGAGCGGCAGCTTGATACGGACAGCCCGCTGGTGCTGTTTTATGGCGCCAACGAAGCGGGCAAGAGCACGCTTATGGGCTTCGTCCGCGCGGTGCTGTTCGGCTTTCCGACTCGTCAAAGCCGGTTGGAGCGATACGAGCCGCTGGGCGGCGGCGCCCATGGTGGCGCGCTAACCCTGCTGGATGAGCAGGGTCAGCTCATTCGCGTCGAGCGCTACGATGCGCCCGCCGCAGGCGGCAAACGAGCCTCTGCGGGGCTCGTTAAGGTCACGCTCGGTGATGGCACCACCGGGGGCGAAGACCTGCTGAACACGCTGCTGGGCGGCCTATCGGCCGACCTCTTCCGCAGCTTGTTCGCTTTCGGTTTAACCGAGCTGCAGGAGCTGCGCACCCTGCAGACGGACGAGCTCAGCGGCTATCTGTATAGCGCTGGGCTCGGTGTGAGCGGCTCGGCTATCATGGAGGCCGAGCGCAAGCTGACGGCGCAGGCCGACGGCCTGTACAGACCCCGCGGGCGCAATCAGGAGATGAACCGTCTCCTGAAGGAGCTTGAGGGTCTGGAGCAGTCGCTGCGCCGCAGCCGGGACCCAGCAGCCGACTACGATCGGCTGCTGGCGGAGCGCCGCTCCGCGGAGGAGCGCATTGCTGCCCTGGAGGGGCAGCAGGAGTCGCTGCGCGCGGAGCTGCACAAGCTTGGCCTGGCCGGCAAGGCGCGCAGCGGATGGATCCGCTTGCGTCAGATCGGCCAGGAGCTTGCGGCGCTGCCTGCGCTGGCGGGCTTCCCCGAGCATGCCTCGGCGAGGCTTGACGCGCTTGAGGCAGAACTGGAGCGCATCCATGCGGAGCGCGCTCGGCTCCTGCTGAGACAGGAGAGCCTAACGAGCCAGTTGCGCGTCATAGAGCTTGTGCCTGATCTGCTCGAGCATCAGATCGAGCTGAATCATTGGCTGGAGCAAGCAGCCACATATGAAGAGAATAAACGCAGCGTGGATCAAATGCGCGTGGAGCAGGAGCACCAACGCGCGCAGGTAGACAGGCTGCTTAAACAAATAGATGTTCACTGGGTGGAGACAGATTTAGCCTCTTTCTCGGTAACGATTTCCCTGCGTGAACAGGTACGAGCTCACAAAGAACGGTTTCATAAGTCCAAGGAGAGTGAGCTGCGCATCAGAACAGAGCTGGAGAGTCTGCAGCAGCAGGTCATTCGAGTTCAAGACACGGTAAGGAGTTTGGAATCCGAGTTACATAAAAGCGGGGTAAGTACTGATGGTTCTACCTCTCCCGGTTGGGGGGGAACAGACCCATCTTCCACCTTGCACCAAATAGCGAGAGATTATGCCAGGTGGCAGCTGCTTGTGAGAGAGCTTGCACATCAAAAAGAACGCGATGCTGTGGAAAACCAGTTCCAGCTTAGTCTGGAAGAAGCAGCAAAAGCAGGCAAAACGGCCTCACGTAGATTACGTCAACGCATCGTTGTCATTACCGGCCTATTGGCCGTCTTGACGCCATTATTGTTGTTATGGCAGGGCAGCTGGGTGGCAGCTCTCTGTGCCTTTCTTTTATTTGCTGGTACTGCGCTCTATTTGCTTGTTTCTGATCGTGCGGAGACAGGGAGTCGCTCTTCACGAGCGATGACTTCGTCCCCGAGCAGGGATGAAAGTCTGAGTGATGAACTTCGCTTGCTGGAGCGCCGCCTTCAAGAACAAATCCAACCTTTTGCCCAACAGCAATTGGGTTATGGTCAAGCTGCGGCAGCATCTGCTATTGATTCTCTGAAGCCGGGCCGTTCTGCATCAATGCCTCTTGAGGTGCTCCAGCCTCAACTAGATGCATGGATGCGTGAAGCCGAGCAAAATAAACAACAACGCAGCGAACTGCTACGTAAGCTTGAGAAGCTGCAGGATACGAAGGAGATGCTGCAATCTCTTCGGCAGCAAGAAGATCAGCGCAGTGGATATTTCAAGGAGCTTGTGATGGAGTCAGATCAGCTCCAGTCGGAGTGGAATCATTGGCTGCAATCGCTGGGACTAAGTACACAGTTATCAGCCGACGCCCTGCTAGAAACGATCCAGACGATTGAGCAAGGGCAGGAAAGTCTTCGTCAGCTTCATAAGCTGGAGTCCAAGCTTGAGACGTTAGTAACAAACATCGATCATTACGAAAAGACAGTCGGTTCACTCCTTCGGCTTTCACCGGCGGTACGGCAAGAACCCGTGTTCGCGCTCAAACGCTGGAAAGAACAGGAGCAAGAACAGGTGAAGCTGCTTGCGGAGAAGAAGCATGGCGAGCAGCTACATTCGGAAACCGAGCAAGAGCTGCAGCTTCTACAGACCAACGAGCAGCGTACTCAAGGCCGTTTGGACCAGCTTTTACAGGAAGCGTCTGCCTTTGACGGTGAAGAACTGCGTATTCATCAGAGAGAGCAGGAAGAACGCAGAAAACTGACAGAAGAACAAACATTGCTGGAATCCTCGCTCGAAACGTTACTTAGCCGCTCCTTACTTGCCAGCTACACCGAGCTTTTGGAAACCCATGGAGAAGAGGATATCGCACTTCAAATGGCATCTCTCCAAGGACAATTAACTGATACCGCGCATGAAACGAATGAACTTCGAGAGGTTGTTGGCAAGCTAACGGGACAAATTGAGAAGTTGGAGCAAGGATCGGAACAGGCAGATCATCTTCTCCAAGCTGAAGCTTATCGAGCAACCATACGACAGCAAGTAGATCAATACGCCGTAGCTTCCTTCGCTTCTCTGCTTATGAAGAAAGCCCGCGATGTTTATGAGCATGAACGTCAGCCCGGCGTGCTTTTGCGAGCATCGGATTATTTTGCGAAGATGACGAACGGTGCATTCACCCATGTCAAAGCACCATTCGGAGAACAGCGTTTAGTGGCAATACGAGCAAATGGAGAGTCGCTTGATACAAGTCAGCTTAGTCGGGGAACGGCAGAGCAGCTCTACTTATCCATGCGTTTCGCACTCGCCCAAGAGTATGCTGGAAAGGCTATTTTACCCCTGGTGATGGACGATATTCTCGTCAATTTCGATGAGGAACGGATGGAGAGCTGTTTGCGTGTTCTTGCAGACTTATGCTGCAGGCATCAGGTTCTGCTCTTTACTTGTCACGGCCACGTGCGAGATGCGGCAGCTAGAGTTATTCCTGGAAATCGCTTAATTCGTTTGTAGAAGCGTGCACAATGGAGGAATCGAAAGTGGAATCAGGAAACGATAAGAAGAAAGACCATCGGGAAATCACTTATCAGGTCGGATGGAAGAAAGGGAAGATCGAATGGAATGAAGGGGCATCGGAAGCTTTATCAGTCAAATCATCCATGGAGGATGAGGGGCATGTTGGAGAAAAGCGTCTCCAGCTGTTTTGGCTTCCAGCCATGAGTCTTCCAAGTTGGCTGCTTCTCCCCTTACTTTATTCGATTCCCGCCTTCTGTTTTCTATTAACGCTTGTTCTCATTTATGGGTTGCGTCATGGCTAGCAGCAAGTAAGGATTGAAAGAAGGGGGATCAGCTTTATGAACATGCTATTAGCTATTATAGGTGGCCTGTTGGGCCTTTTCGTAACAGGGGTTGCCATATATACAGCTTGGATGGTTCATCAGCTTTGGAAGCAGCAGGCAGCAGCCCCAAAACCAGCAGGTCAGGTGGAAATTGCCGTCAAATACTTTTCCAAATGGACGGTCTTTGATTACGCGGTCATCTTATTATTTATCATCGGGCTTTTACTATTGTTAGCCGAGTTATTTGCTGTTTGGCGAGATCAAACGGTTATTGCCAATTTCCATTTCTCCTACCTGCTCACAGGAATCATTATTTCTGCTATGGGCATGCTTCTGTTGTTTGTACGTTTGATTGTCGTTCTTGGTTTTATTCAGTCAGGTGCCTTACATCGCACGGTTACGGTTGCGCCAGATCATCAGAACGAGCCAGACAACACTGATAAAGCCGAATAAGGGATACAAAGCGGAAAGCAGTATTTTGAAACCAATTTGACTTATCACGTAGCTTAGCGCCAGGATACTGATCAGGATAACCTTAGGGTTTAGTTTCATGCGCTGCTGAAGCTGCTGGGACAAGCCGTAGGCGTCAGCAATAAAGGTTGTGAAAATTTCACCGTAAATAACGAGCAAATAAGCAACTTGCGGTACGGACCCTAGTCGGGTAATAATATTTCCCATTGGGATTTCGAATTGTGCAATACCTGGCATTTGTGCAGAGAGTGCGTAGTGTGCTGATAATAGAAGCAGACCAATGCCTGCACCGCCAAGCAGTCCGCCCCAGTATAGAACAGATCGATTTTGAATAGATGCTCCCATTGGAACGAGCACGGCTTGAGCCATCGCTAAGTTAAAGGCGGTATAGAGGAAAGGTGCGAACCATATTTTTTCTAGTGGATCATCGCTTGTAATGCGCAGCCAGTTTCCTGAAGAAGGCGAATGCCATGTATAAACGACGATGACGAGGCTGAAAAGCAGCATGATGGGAACGACGATTGAATTCACGGTCATAATGGCGCCAATTCCGCGGGACAATACGAAATAGGCGAGCACCAATGTCACGAAGAGTCCTGTTTGGTAAGAGAGGTGCAGCTGTTCCTCAAATACCGTTCCGCCCCCGGCGAGCATGACGGTTGTAATCCCAAATAGAACGATCATCATAAACAAGCTAATGGCGTTACCAATTCTTTGGCCAAAAATGGCACGATTCAAATCCTCATAAGATGCGGCTTTCAGATCATGGGCCATCAGCATGAGTTTAATACCAATCCATATGAAAAGTATGCTGGATAAAGCAATCGTCAACGTGGCGAGCCAGCCGTAACGTGTGAAAAATTGCAGGATCTCCTGTCCAGAAGCGAACCCTGCTCCAACAACCGTTCCAATGTAGGTAAAGGCAACACGGACGATCTGTGAACCTGTTCGCATAGATTGCCCCGCTTTCTTTCGTTTGATATAGTACAAGGTATGTTCGTGATCCCATGCGCATGACTGGAACTTGGGGCAAGCTGTCGTTTCTGCTAAAATGGGAATGAATAAGACGAAGTACAATGCGGGAGTGAGTTTTTTGTGAAGGAATTTCTATATGATTTCATAAGTCATTATGGATATATTGCTTTATATATTTTGCTATCTGCCGGAATCGTTGGGGTACCCGTACCAGATGAAACCCTAATGGCTTTTGTGGGTTCGTTAACGGCACTTGGGGGTCCCTTTGATTTTGGAACAACGTTAATTGTGATTTACGCAGGCACGATGACAGGGATGGTTGTTAGTTATTTAATCGGTCATCGTGTTGGTAAACCCTTTCTTTATCGGTATGGCAAATGGTTCAAACTAACACCGAACCGGATTGAGCGGGCTGAGGGCTGGTTTAAAAAGTATGGGCTCTGGACTGTTTTCTTTGGGTATTTCGTGCCGGGGGTTCGTCATTTCACCTGTTATTTGTCAGGCGTAAGCGGAGTCAAGTTTTATAAGTATTTGTTCTTCGCGGGTACAGGAGCACTGCTGTGGTGTACAACCTTTTTAACATTAGGGCATTTTATTGGCAGTAACTTGGAGGGTTTATTCCAATTAATACATAAATACATGGGAATAAGCTTAGTGACTATAGCGGTTATAGCCATTATTGGAACAGCCCTTTACTTCCGATTCCGGAAGCGGGGAGCGGTCTGATTCCCAGACACATGAAATAAGACCATGAGTGTCATCCTATAAGAGGAGCATTCATGGTCTTTTTTTTGTATTCTTTGTGAATTAATGGTTAGCGAAAAGCTTTATCGATTGGATGGTGCTCTCATTTGGATCAATATCGAGCTTGAGCAGTGTTCCTTGCGACTTGTAGGAGAGAACATAGGTTGAGTTAGTGTCCGGTTTGCCTAAAATTGCAATTGCATCTTCCACTTTCTGACCGAGGCGCAATCCGCGAAGACCTGGATCAATCTCCGTGGAATGTACGTCAACGAACTCAAGAACATCCTTCTTATTGAAGCCTACAGAGAAATCCGTGAAGTCATAGACTTGAATGGCGTCTTCATCTGCATCCATAACGAATTGTTTCTTCGCCTTCCCAAAACGTTCGAGCACAACGTCCTTACTCGTCCCGAGCTTCAAGCCCATCAACGTTGGTTTCTCCTGTTGATACGCATCCTCTGCTTTAATCTTCGGCTTGGCCGTTGGCTTCGCACTTGCAGATAATTGCGGGATGTCGGTTAAATCCGTTTTGGACGAGCCAGCGACTTGTGCCTCGTGCTTGGCCGTGTCTTCCGGTGTTGATGAAGGTGCTGCCGTCGCAGTTGAAACTACGATCGCAGGGGGTGTGCTAACTGGACTCAAGCTATTTTGTACATGGTTAGTTGGATCTATAGTAGGCTGTCCGGAAGGAGCAGATGACTCTTGGCATCCAGCTAACAGTAAAGAAGCAAATGCTACTGGCACAATGCCAAGCATGATAGGTCTAAGCAGGTTGTTCATCGTCATCTATCCTTTCTGCCGAATAATTGGTTTGAAAAATGCAACATTACTAATCATACTGTTTTCTGGTTCTATTTCAATGCATCAAGTTACCCAAATGTGAGCAATTGTAGACAAATTTCAAAATGCTGAAGCCTATATACATATAGACACCTTATACAGAGTAAAAGTTTCACTTCAAAACAGGGATAATCACAAATTGGGACTTGAAACCTACTTCATCAATATGGTAACTTACTCATAATAGACAGGTTTAGGGGGCTAGAATCATGGAATTGTTAAAACAGCGGATCCTAGAGGTCGGTGTAGTCGTATCGGATCAAGTGCTAAAGCTGGATGCCATACTGAATCATCAGGTTGATCCTGTGCTCATCATGGAGATGGGGAAAGAATTTGCAAGATTGTTTAGAGAAACGAAGCCTGATAAGGTGCTTACCGTAGAATCGTCCGGTATTCCGATTGCCTATACGACAGCATTACATCTTGAGGTTCCTATGATATTTGCACGTCGCAAGAAGACGTTGACCATGGATCAAGATACTTATAGTGAACGAGTGCCTTCTTTTACAAAAGGGATTGTCACGGACATTATGGTATCCTCTCATCTGCTTCACAAAGGCGAGCGTGTTCTGCTGATCGATGATTTTATCGCAAATGGAGACGCGGCACGCGGATTAATTCGTATCATTGAAAAGGCAGAAGCTGAACTTGTTGGTGTCGGTATTGCGGTAGAAAAATCATTCCAAGCTGGTGGAAGCTCGATTAGAGAGCGTGGAATTCGTGTGGAATCTTTAGCTCGTATTTCCTCACTGGCGAATGGCCAAATCACTTTTAACTGATTTTACAATTTGTTCATGTCTTCCCTCAAACCGATTTATCCTTTATAATGAATACATGGTATGAGAGGAGGCTGACATCTATGGGTATCGAAAATGGTTCCATTGAATATTTCATGACAAAGCTTGGGGAAGCCAAAACACATTTTGAACGTGCGCTAGATTGTAAACATACAGAGTTTGATGATCTGTATCCGTATATGATCGAACACCCTCAATTTTTCTGGTACAAACGATATGTAGCATGGTCCGAGTTGTTAACGATCGTAAAGCTCTGCACAGAGCTGACTATCGAATGGGAACAACATTTCTCCGCCGCACAAGTGGAGTATATTCAGAAGCGCGTAATGTCTAGCAAAGTCCTTGATTTCTGGTACGAGACGAATGATTCGAAGGAACATGTTAGTTAATTTATGCCCATATAAGGAAGAGGCCAATGGATCCGAAGAGGATTCGTTGGCCTTTTTCTATGATTTAAAATGGTGTTGGTTTCGTGGTTTAAGCTCAGACTCCATTTTCTAGAATGTTCATGCTTTCAATATGCCTTTTCGTTTGTTCAGAACCAAGCTTGTGCAGGGTTCGATACACTTCAGTTAAATAATAATCGTATTCCTGATTGACCTCATTGGAGTAATAAACTTTCCAAGGAAGCCAGGAAGTTGCGTAGCTGCCTTGTGAGGAGTTATCGGTTTCCTCGAAAAGCTCTTGAAGCTTATCAATTTCTTCTTCGGTTGCCGAGATCTCGAATTCGAAATTAAGTGCTCCTTTGTCTTCCAAAACTTCCCCCGTGCCAACGTTAATGTAGTACGTTTTTTTATCCACTATAGAACCTCCCATGGAGTAAGTTTGCTTTTTTGTGTTAGCTTTGTTTCGTCATTAGTTAAGTTAACCTCAGTAAAGCGGTTTTATGTAAAGTTTGATCTAAATGCGAATTGGTGTATGCTAAAGAAGTACATATGAATTTTTGGAGGTACGATGATGATATCTGAAGAACAGCTTGATCAATATAGAGTTGATAGTACATTATTGCGTGTTATTCGGGACGTCAGCCCAACGAATGATGTGCGTGGAATCGTAGTTGCTTGGGATGATGAGAGCGTGTTAATTCGCAAAAAAAACCGCAAAGTAGTCAAGCTCGCACGCAATTATATCTATCAACCATATGAGAACGAAAGACCTCCTGAATTCATGCTTCCACAAGATCCCATCGAACCAGATGGCATTTCTGATGACGAATAAGGATTCATGGATGGGATACATGGAGGTTCCTATCTCTGGTATTCGCATGGAGTTGGTTAGTTCCCACCAAGGTAAGTACCTGCGGATTTGCAGTGAAAACCCGCTGCGAACGCTGAATTCTTCGCCGTGGGGCGGTGGATTCGGCACGCACAAGGTGATGATGAATCGGCAGGTGGACAAGCTGTATAATGAGGCGGATCCGCTCCGTGAGATGGAGGAATTCATCCAACGTGAGGGTTTGAATCCCCAAGAAACAGCGGGTATGCTGACCGCGGCGAAGGTAAAGGACGTTGGCTACAGCAGCCTTACCTGGGAAACGGGCGAAGACGGTGATATCAGCGAATTCGACCAGAAACTTGTGATGAAGCCAGAGCATGAGCCCCTTCAAGTTTGCTCGTGGGTCACGGTGGGGCTGGGGAATAAAGCAAGAGCAGGAGCTGAACTCCCTGCCGCTTCCCTTTACCCTGGAACGATTAACACGATTGTCGTTATCAATGGTTGCTTAACCGATGCGGCCATGGTTAACGCTGTCATAACGGCAACTGAGGCCAAAGCTGCGGCTCTTCAAGCATTAGGTATCCTCGTTGAGGGTCAGCCTGCGACAGGAACGACAACCGATGCCGTACTTATTGCTGCAACGTGCCGTGGCAAGACCTATCCTTACGCAGGTACAGCGACTGCTTTAGGTTACTTGGTAGGAAGAACGGTCTATGAAGCTATCATGTATTCAGGTCAATTGTATGAACAAACGCCCTACTAATCCGTGTGGATAAGTAGGGCAATTTTAGTTAAGTTCTACGGAAAACTCCATAGGCAGCTGCGGTTGCAATGGATCCTAGCCCAGATTCATCCTCATCTTCACTTTTGTAGTTCGGATCATGCACAATGGCTTCAGCTTCACCTTCTGTAAGATGCCTTTGATTGCCTGTATATTTCGGTTCCAAAGCTTTGATTTCTTCCTCATTCATAGTCATTCCTCCTTTGCGAATAGGGTTAGGAGTGAAGGGATGAATTATTCACGAATTGTAAAAAGTACCGTTGACTAGCTCTCATCTCCCATGTTATATTAAATTTTGTCGCAGCTATTATGACTTTGTTCATAGAGCAGTCCTATACGCGATCATGGCGGAATTGGCAGACGCGCACGGTTCAGGTCCGTGTGGGCTTACCCCCGTGGAGGTTCGAGTCCTCTTGATCGCATACGAAGCAACAACCCTTTCAGATACGTCTGAAGGGGTTGTTTTGTTTTTATGAACTATGTTCGCATTTTTCCATAATATGTTACAATATTTTAGAACCCTTACATAAAATGAGTTATTAATTTAATGATAAAGGAGTTTTTCTATTGCGCGATCACCCATCAAAAGTAACTAATAACTCGATTCATAACACATATCAAGGCAACTCATCGCATAGCCCTAAGGTTACTATGACACCTTCACATATGATGCAGCTCCAAAAAACGATCGGAAATCGTGCTGTTGCGCAAATGATACAGACACGCGCCCCCTTAGAGAAGAAAGAGACTCCTCCGTCAACGGGGAGCAACCAGACAAGCATGCCAGCAAATTTGAAATCTGGTATTGAGAACCTTTCGGGACTGTCTATGGACGATGTCAGGGTGCACTATAATTCTTCTAAACCTTCCGAGCTCAATGCTCTAGCTTATGCACAGGGTAGTGATATTCATCTCGGTCCTGGACAAGAGAAGCATTTGCCACATGAAGCTTGGCACGTTGTGCAGCAAAAACAAGGCAGAGTGCAGCCATCTAGACAATTCAAAGGAACGGATGTGAACGACAATCCCGATCTAGAACAAGAAGCTGATGAGATGGGGGCTTTGGCGGAATTGAATATGACTGAGATAGCTGATGCAGGTGAGACACCAATTGCAGGTAGTCCGTTAACCCCGCCAACTTCTTCATCTAACGGGACTGCGCAGCTTTTTGCAGATAAGCATAATGAAGATAGATTGAAAGCTGCTCGTACAGCTTCGGGCGTACAAAAAATGCAGCTGGATCATTCCGTTTCACAAGATACGATGAAAAAACTAGATACAAATATCCAAAAATTAAAGCTTTCGATGACACCTGCCAAAAATTTATTTACGCAAACGAAAGAAGCCTATGACCGATTCATGGTTCAAAGTGGTGACATGGATGAAGCCGCGACACATGCCGATAATTTGAGAACCATGCTTCTTAATTTGAGAAACAATATTACGCCAGGATTTCAAGAAACAACAGGCAATCCAGGCTCGGGATTTGATCCTCAAATCGAAATGGATGGAGAAAACTCGGTGCAAAACGAACTTAGCGCACATTTATTGAAGCTGGATACGAATGCGCGTAAGCTGGAGAGACTCCCTATCCCTTATCAACATGAGGTTGTTCGTATAGAAAACTATAATAAAAAGCTGGATGATGAAATTGCCAATACACTAGATGCAATTACGGAGAGTCTAGCCGCAATAAAAGATGGGGATAAACCCGAATATGATCCAGAAATTTGGTACCGCAATGGCGAGGGCGCAAGTGATAAATACGTGAAGCGCGTTGGGGCGGAATGGAAAGATGCCAAGCCTGATAATTTAGGTGAAGAGGAGGGGCAATATCCTACACTAGCAGAAACGGATTTTGAGTGGGAGTTCAAACTTCCTAATTTTAAAATCTCCGATAAAAATACGGAATTAAATGGTGAGAATCAAATTGAAGGAGAGGATACCTACGAGGAAGATATGGATGTCTACGTATCGGTGAAGATACCCGTTAAGTGCTGGGAGCATATCTATGATCGACATTATATACCGACCTTTAAGGGAGACGTTCAGGCCATTAATACTTTTTGGAAAGAAGACCCACTAACTGCTATCACTGCTGAGCTGCTGGAGCCGGAGATTAATCTGCTGTTAGACCGAAAAATCAATTTGCGAAATATGATAAACAATGAAAATATAACAGAAAATGTAAATGAATTTGTCAATCAATTATTTTTCCAAGGATCCATTGGCGCTACCTACTCTTATGGAACGTTTACGGTGGACGCTGTTCTCAAATCCATTGCTCCCCAAGACTCGAATTTGGGATATGGTATTGAGCCTAATGTTTTGAACTCATAGGGTGTATAGCGGCTTTCATGAAAACTAGGTATAATACATAGTATAGATTGTACATCATTACAAAGGGGCTGATGTTTCATGGATAGAACGATTACGGTTACACATTCTGGTAGTTTTGCTCATGTGCTTCAAACGTTTGCTATTTCCCTGCTGGTTTCCTTCTTAGGGACATTGATTGGTGCCATTGTCGTTCCACCGTCGATGATTATGCTTTTCATCATTGCTGAGGTAGTCATGCTGGTGGCAGCCATTATCATTCGAGTTCGCGGCAAACATATCGGATACGGCTTTCTTTATGCATTTACTGCGATTTCAGGGGTTACCCTGTACCCAGTCATTATGGCTTATGGCGGTATGCTGGGGGCAAACGTTGTATCTGGTGCGTTCTTCGCTACTGCAGCAATTTTCGGCGGACTTGCCTTCTATGCTCATCGTTCGCAGCGTGACTTCAGTTTCCTAGGCGGCTTCTTGTTTGCAGGAACGATTGGGCTTGTGCTCATGAGTGTGGTCGGTATGTTCGTTAACTTTGGTTCCGCGATGAATCTAGTATGGTCGATGATCGGCATCTTGATATTCAGTGGTTGGGTTCTCTACGATGTGGCTCAATACCGAAACGGTGTATCCGCAGAAGAGGTTCCACTTGCAGCATTAAATATTTATCTAGATTTCATTAATCTCTTCTTGTATATCCTGAAGTTCCTAGCCTCAATTGTTGGGTTAAACAGGGATTAAACAGATCGTTAGAAACATCAAAAAGCACTTTCGTATCTCACCCTAGGGTGGGAATCGAAGGTGCTTTTTTTGTTGAAAGCTATCATAGGAGATCGAGCTCAGGCTTGATCTGATCTTGTACGGAATGAAAATAGGAGATATCTCCGCGGAAGCTTCGATTAATTTCGAGCAGAGTATGCAGGATTTGGATGAGTTCAGCATGGTTCAATCGAACGATGGCTGTCTCTTCTTGCTCGGTTCTGCTCAATCTAACCTCGAGTAGATGATTGGATTCGTCCATTTGAATCTCTAGCTGCTCCGTCAGCAGCATCTGTTTCCACATCCAAGCCAACACCTCTCTCTCTCTACTTGCTCTATTGTATGCTTGGATAACGTGAATAGAAGTGTAAAACTAAGCTATGATCAGTGGATTTTAAAGAAACAAGCACGATTTGCTTTCTCAGTTCATACAATTTAATGATCCTATAAGGGGAGAGAGGAGATGACCTATGGCGGCTTGCAGCACATGGACGTATAGAGGGATTTCGTCTTCGGTATTCAAATCCTTACAACAAGTCGGCAGAAAGCAGGGCTTTACGATTCCTAATGCAGCACAAGGCAAGTTTATGATTACGGTGGTTGGCATGAATGTCGGATTCCAATATGCGTGGGATACAAACGCTCATACTTTGTTATTGCAGTGTGACAATAAACCGATGCTGCTCGGATGCAGCACAATTAAATCTTTTGCAGACAAAATCATTGCGGAGAGTGGCGGAAAACTCGGTTAATCCCCTATTTCCACCTGTCTTTTGCAAGTTTAAGCTCCTGTCTCTGTGGTTAAAATAGGGATAGAAGGCAGGTGGACATATGGCAAAAAGCGATGATCTGGTTAAGTACATAACACAGCAAGTCGTCACGTATATAGAAACACCAAGGGAAGTTCGACAGCAAGTCAAAGCCATAAGCAAGGAACAGCGAGAAAGCTGGCAAACACGCTGGTTCGGTATGCTGCCGCTGGCCACACGGATGCTAATTGATCAGGCAAAACCCAAAAAGGTAAAATGACAAGGCCTCTTCACCTATAATCGGGAGATTTGCTTCATCCTGATGATTGGTGCGAGAGGTTTTTTTGTTTACATATCGAATATAGTCAGGGGACGAACGTACTACCAAAAATTGGGGGAAGAAGTCATAATGAAACTTGAAAAAAACAATAAGCTTGTCATGATTGGTGATTCCGTTACGGATTGTGAACGATCAAGACCGATTGGCGAAGGATTATTCGGTGCTTTAGGTAAAGGCTATGTTTCTATTGTGGACGGGCTGATCAATGCAACGTATCCAGAGCTTCAAATTCGTACCGTTAATGTGGGTACCAGCGGCAATACCGCACCTGATCTCAAAGCCAGATGGCAAACGGATGTCATCGATTTGAAGCCGGACTGGTTGTCTATCATGATCGGTATTAATGACGTATGGAGGCATTTTGACGTACCGCATCAAAAGGAAAGGCATGTGGGCATTGAGACTTATGAAAAGACGTTAAGGGAGCTAGTCGAACAGACACGTCCTCTTGTCAAAGGGCTTGTATTGATGACTCCCTTTTATATAGAGCCGAATCCTCAAGATGCCATGCGTTCCAAGATGGATCAATACGGGGCAATCGTGAAACAGATAGCTGAAGAAACGGGCTCCCTCTTCGTGGATACACAAGCGGCTTTCGAACCTGTTCTTCAGGCTTACTACCCTGCCTACATCGCTTGGGATCGTGTCCATCCGAATAACGTTGGTCATACCATTTTAGCTAAAGCTTTTCTTAAAGCTATTGATTTTACTTGGAAATAATACGGAAAGCCTTAGACCAGCGGTCTAAGGCTTTTTTTACGGAAAAATATGTCCTAACTTTAAAGCGTTCTCCAGCAGCACATAACGTGGTCCAACATGATCTAAAGTCAGGTAGGTATCCCCAGATACCCATTGTTGATAACCCAGAATGGCCAGCGGCAGCGTGACTTGACCATCATAGAGCTCTGTGACATAAGTTAACTTTGCTTGAGGGTTCAAAGCCTTTTGGAGTTCACTTAGTTTAGTTACCGGAAGCGGTTTTCCTTGGACCCATGGGAGTCGATCATAAGGATCAAAGGCAGGATATAACGTCGTTTGAGCTTTGCTCGACAGATCTGTTGCTACAAGCCGATCCTCTTTGATCCTCGGGGTAGGGTCCTCTTTGAGCGGAAGCAGCTCTCCGGATTTAGCATCCAAATAATAGGTTTGGTCTTGGAGAATTATTTTCCACACAGCGGTTAGTTGGTCCATATAAAGTCTTTCTAAAATAATCGTTTCATTTTGAACAAAATCAGAGTAAGAAGTAGTAGTTGGAATGAGTTCCTGCTGTACCAAAGAACGATACAGCGTAGTCAAGCTGAATAGCGGATTGTTACCAGTTCCGTATTCGGTTAATCGGAAGGACCCGTTGTCAGTGGCATGTACGATCATGTAGCCAACATCCTGTCCATGATCGGTGAGGATAACCACCCAGCCATGTGTGCCTGGCCCGAGCGGATAACTGTTCCAGACTGCCGTCTGCCAGCTTTCAAAACCCGATTCACGAGCGAGAGTTGTTCGCCAATTGTTGATCGTAGCGGTCAATGAGGATTCGCTCCGCAAATCTGGTAATGGCTTCGTCTCTGTGTTACTAGCTATTGTTTCCCTTGCCGTCTGCGTATAGCTTGTCCGTTCTACGGGGTCGCCTGCAGAGGTTTGGAGCGGTAAGAATAATAAACTGCCCACACTAATGAAGCAGGCCGCCGTCAATGTTGTCCACAGCTTCAACCTCGTTCACCTACCTATCGTTAACCTCTAGTGGTATGAACCTATTAATCTATTGTAATTCTTATGCCTTAAAAAGATTGTTAGAACCTGTAGTGTTAATTTTGCGATGTTTTAGCGACTGAAGTCAGTTCCTGGGTGTTCTCCCAGCGTTCAAATGAAACAAACCGCAATTGATGACAGATACGACAATACGAGGTTTGTGCTGCCAGTCAATCTCTTGCAGGCGGTTACGGCATTGGGTTTCGATTTCGTCTCTTTTGTCAGGCTCTGCGCTCAGCAGGAGACCGTTGTAATAAGCTTCCACACGATCGATTTCGCTGCGGTGCTGCTCGTTAGCTTCATCGGCCCAAGTATGATCATAGGCACTGACCTTACGTTCGAGCATCATTTCAAGGGCATTAATGGCTTTGGGCAGTGAAATCGTGTCAGGTAAAATATGACTATTCGCAGGAAGCTTCGGAGAGAGGCTCTTGGTAAGCATATGTTTGTGAAAATGTTCCCGAATTTCACCGCTATTCAGTTGAATAGCGAGAGAGTGAATCTCGCTCCGTTTGCGGTCGCAAGCAAGCTCTACCTTGTAATTGACGCAGAACCAGGTGTCATAGACAAGTGGGGCATGATAGGTAGCACTCATCGGGAAGGGTTCCTCAAACAAATGAACGAATCGTCCGCGCTCACGGACAATAGTAAACATTTGCTCCAAACGTCTACTGCCGAAGGTCACTTCGTCCTGTGGAAGCCGCTGGGAGATGACTGTTGTAGGTACGAAGCCGAAATAGCGGCCGAGAATGCTGTCTGAGTTTCCGTCTGGTGTCTGGGGAGCTTGGCCCTGGCCCTGAGTAGGCGGCCCCACGTTAGGTGGGCTTTTGACAGCTGTTGCAGTGGTCTTCGCTTTCGTCTCTAGCTTCATCTGTTCAGGATCGAAGATGAACTTGTAGGTCATAGTCTCGGCTGCAGCCCCTGTTCGTTCTACGAAGCTCCAATAATAAGGGCGACCTGTCATCTCCCTGTCTGCTTCAGGAGAAAGCTTTGCAGTGACGTATGCTGGTGATTTCTCTAGAATCGTGCAGTTATAAGCTTCAAGAAAACGCATGACGAACGTGTGAATGTTGCGTTTGTTCATGGCCTAACCTCAATGTTTTGCGTGCCGCCAACAGCATCAAGAATGCCTTGGAAAGCTGCCCCGTAGACAGGATTTTGTTCAATTTCCGATTTGACCTCGGTAAATGAATGACCTAGCTCATCGATTTTTCTGCGTATATCTTCGCTTGAGCCTGCCTCCATGACCATGCGGAACAACGATGTTTCGAGTGAGCCTTTTTTCTCGATTTTTTCAAGGATAGTATCGAGTTGGCCGATAACCAGCTCAAACATATTGATTTTCTCATGCAGCAAAGAAAGAATATGCTCTTCAATCGTGTTTCTGGTGGATAGGTTATAGATGTTGACATCATGCGTTTGTCCGAGTCGATGTACACGGCCAATTCGCTGTTCAACCCGCATGGGATTCCAAGGTAAATCGAAATTAATCATGTTATGGCAAAATTGTAGATTAATCCCCTCGCCGCCAGCCTCTGTTGCGACAAGGACTTGTACACGATTACGGAATAAATCCATCATCCAATCTTTTTTACCGCGATTCATACCGCCTCGATAAGGGACGGCTGTTATTTTATGCTCCTTCAAATAATTGAGAAGATATTCTTGGGAAGCTCGGTATTCGGTGAAGATGATGACTTTATCATTAATATCTTGTACGAGCTTCATCGTGGTCTCTGCTTTGGTGTTCGCTTTAATACTGCGGATCAGCTCAACAAGCTCCCATATTTTGGCGCGTTGCGGCGAGTCCTCAGCTGTTTTCTTGAACAAATTGACGAGCGTGATGAATACGGCATCCCGAGAACTGCAGACTTCGCGCTGCAGAGTGATAAGCGAGAGCATACTGCTGAGATCACCAGCGCTCTCTTGATAACGCGTTCGAACGAAATTCGTTACCCCATCGTAGAGTGCCTGTTCATCATTTGAGAGCGTTAGAGGAATGTTCCTAACAACCCTTTTCGTATAATGAACGCCGCCGTCGCCGCGACGATTGCGAATCATAACCTTGGAGAGCTCCTGTTGAAGCTGACCCTCGTTTTTCGGTGTCCTTTTGCCAACCACATAGTTGGTTTTGAAGCTGCTATGAATCCCAAGCTGACCTGGTTTGAGCAGGGTGATGAGATTGAAAAGCTCTTTCAGGTCGTTCTGCACCGGTGTGGCGGTGAGCAGTAGGCAATATTTTTTACGCAGCTCGTTCACGAAGGTGTAATTGGTCGTTTTCTTATTTTTGAGCTTGTGGGCCTCGTCGACGATTAACATGTCATATTCAAGACCCATGACAATTTCGCGATGCGGGTCACGTTTGGCGGTGTCCATGGAGGCAACAATGACGTCGCTTTGCTTCCACATATAGGCTTTTTTATGAGCAACAGCTGGGATGCCGAATTTACTATTCAATTCCCGGACCCATTGCAGCACAAGGGAAGCGGGTACGAGGATGAGCGTTTTGCGGACCAAGCCGCGGATCATGTATTCTTTTAAAATCAAACCAGCCTCAATCGTTTTCCCAAGCCCAACTTCATCGGCCAAAATAGCCCGACCACGCATCTCGTTAAGCACTCGTTTCGCTGTATCAATCTGATGAGCCATAGGTTCAAGCTGCCCCAGATGAACGAGGCACTGCATCTCGTCAAACGTAGAAATTAGCCCCGATTCTTCCGATTCGTAGGCTAGCTGGTAAAGCGTCCAGTCGTCCCAAGGACCACCGCCGCGCACACGATTATCCAGCTCAGTAAACCAGTCCCTCTCAAAGTGCATATCAAGCTGATTATGAATGGGGCGAATGTTCTCTTGCTGTTCATGTTGACGCATCGATGTGCCCTCCTTAAAGTTTTCGTTAGAAAACTAACTTCGTAAGCATGAGCTGAGTTTTCGTTTTAAAATTGAGAGTGAAACAATACTGTGTTTCAGAGCAGGAAAATAGCTCCAAGTTCACTAGTTTTACGTCGAATACGTGTTAGTATGTCCAGAAGAGGCGCTTTCATAACTTTTCCTTGGAAGTTGATGTGAACGTTATCGAAGATAAAAGTCCACCAAGTGGCGCGAAACCTGAAAAGATGTAAAAAGCACATCAAATTCAGCCTGTAGCAGCGTATTTGGAAGAAATGCTGCAAAAAGTGCAGCTAATCTGGCAATTACTGCTCTTTTTGCGCTAGAACTCGGATATTTAATGCACAAAATGCATCATAATTACTTATTAATGAATATGGATGATAATTTGCTGCACATTTTGCATCTACTTATAAGAAGACAGCAGCACCTGACACTCAAACTCATGAAAATTCCGTAAAACCATCTAATTGTAGCTCCCCGTGTAGAGATTTGATTACTTAGAGTAGCTAGCTTTATGCATTTGGAGTTTTATGTACTTATTTCGGATATCATTAGCAAACAGCAGTGGTTCTCCACCGACACTAAAATCGTAAGTATGTACGATTTTATGATATGATATAGGTTGTCTTCGGATAGCAAAGTGGGAAAGGGTGCAGAAAGAGATGACGACATGGCGATTTATACATACAGGAGATCGTTCTCCTGCTGAAAATATGGCATTAGATGAAGCAATATTGACCGCCCACAGTGAAGGAATCGTTCCTCCAACGGTGCGTTTCTACGGATGGAATCCGGCAACGCTGTCGATTGGCTACTTCCAAAAGGCAGCGGAAGTCGATCAGGAAGCGGTAGCAAAGGAGGGAATTGGCTTCGTGCGGCGCCCAACCGGGGGGAGAGCCGTGCTGCACGATAAGGAATTGACGTATAGCATTATCGTTGCCGAGGATTATCCAGGCATTCCGCGTAATGTGACAGAAGCCTATCGCGTGCTGAGCGAAGGGCTTTTGCAAGGGTTTCGGGCGCTCGGATTGGGCGCAGAAATGGTGCAGCTTGCAAGTGATGAGGAGAAGGAGAAGTACGCATCCGCCGGATCAGCGGCCTGCTTCGATTCCCCCTCATGGTATGAGCTGGTTGTTGAGGGACGCAAAGTCGCCGGCAGTGCGCAGGTTCGGCAAAAAAATGTCGTGCTGCAGCACGGTTCCATCCTGCTCGACATGGATACCGATCAGCTATTTCGGATGCTGCGTTTCTCCAACGAGAAGGTTGCGGATCGGATGAAGACGAGCTTTTTGAAGAAAGCTGTTGCGATTAATGAGCTGCTTCGAGCGCATGGAAAAGAGGCGGTAACACTTAGACAAGTGGAGGAAGCGTTTCGTCGTGAAATCGCGCTTGGTCTTGGTGTGGAGCTTGTTGAGGAATCGCTAACACCTTATGAAATTGAGCTCTCTGAGCAACTTGTGCGTGAGAAATATGGCACGGATGAGTGGAATTTACGTCGTTAAAGCGCGCGAAAGAGCAAAAAAGCACGGACCTTTCTAAGAAAGGATCGTGCTCTTTTTTACATAGAATTTATATGTTTTGGGTTTGGGATAAGCAAAGCTTACCCATAGATTAAGCGCGTTTTCCGAGCTTAATCTGCATTGACGCGCGTGACAGTCTGCTGAGAAGTCGATTTTCAGCTTCTCAGACTCTGTTGGCTCGGCGAGCTCTCCTTGAAAGCGCGGTTTTCGCGCTTATTTGTCCTTGCGCTCCAGAATAAGTGCGTTTTCCGCGCTTATTCAGCGCGGACGCGCAGGATGGTCTGCCGAGAAGTCGATTTTCAGCTTCTCAGACTCTGTTGGCTCGGCGAGCTCTCATTGAAAGCGCGGTTTTTACGCTTATTTGTCCGTGCGCTCCAGAATAAGCGCGTTTTCCGAGCTTAATCTGCATTGACGCGCGTGACAGTCTGCTGAGAAGTCGATTTCCAGCTTCTCAGACACTGTCGGCTCGGCGAGCTCTCCTTGAAAGCGCGGTTTTCGCGCTTATTTTTATTGTGCAAAAGTACGTTCAAACTCACTCTGCAGACTGCGAGTAATCGGACCCGGCGCGCCAGTTCCAATTGCTTTGCCATCAATCTGTAAAATAGGTGTATTTTCCACGGTAGTTCCCGTGATAAAAGCTTCATCAGCCAGCAGAAGCTGCTCTGTCGTAAAGGGTTCTTCTTTAACTGTGATTTCTTGTGAGAGAGCTAATCTCAAAACGACAGCCCGAGTAATACCATGAAGGATCAAATGGTTAGCTGGGTGTGTGTAAAGCACGCGATCTTTGATCATCATCAAGTTAGAGGCGCTGCATTCTGTGACAGTGCCATTTCGGTGCAGCACGACTTCTTGCACCCCGTGATCGAGTGCTGCTTGTTTGGCCATGACATTTGGGAGAAGATTGAGCGTTTTGAGATCACATCTCAGCCAGCGGATGTCCTCCAACGTGATTGCATTAATGCCATTATGTATCGTAGCGATGGGTCTGCGCACCTCTGTGCAGTAGGCCAGCAGAATGGGCTCGACTTGAGCGGGGAACGGATGTGCCCGGGGAGCTTCGCCCCTGGTGATTTGCATATAAACAGTACCCTCATTGAGACCATTCTTTTCAATAAGCTGCGTGAGAATATGACCCATTTTTTCAATAGTAAAAGGTAGTTCTATCCGCACTTCACTTGCGGTTCTTTGGAGTCTCTGCATGTGAGCAGCTTGTTCGTAAATTTTCCCGTTATATACTCGGAATACTTCATATATCCCATCTCCAAAATAGTACCCACGATCATCTGGTGAAAGAAGAACGTCCTTCTTGTTGACGAATTTATTTTTAAAGAAATACATATCCAACATCTCCTCAAGTGTTTTCATATGAAAGTAGTATTGAAATCTTATCCCATATTTTTATAAAAGTATTTATCGAACAGATGTTCTAAAAAGAAATAAAATGTGGTATCCTATCTATAGGTTAGCAGAGGATTTAACGATCGTCAAAACGATCTGCATGACCTAACACATCTTGCTTGGTTGAATATTATATTTGGTTATTCTGGGCGCGAAAAAGAGAGAATTAGTAAGTAAGGATTAGCTAGTATGATTAAGGGTTGTCTTAATAGCGAAATTTGGTTCTTTAGTTATTAGAAGATCAATATATAGTGAGGTATAATGGATTTCGCACACCACATATTGTAATTTTACATAAACTTCATAAAGTAACTTTAATTTTAGTTGTAGCTGAATCTGTAGCTTATTGGGAGGGACTTATGCATGGGGATTGTAGAGTCAAATAAGAGGTTGGATGGTTTAAGCGAGAAAATATTTTTGGATCGTTATGCACTGAAAAATGCAGATACGAGTTTCGCCAAGGTGGGGGATACTGTTCTCGTTTTGACGAAGGATGACCCCAAATTCCCAGCTAAAGAAGTTGGAGAAATTGTGAGTCGTGTAGGAGATACCGTTAAAGTAAAAACACGGAGCGGTGAGACTGTTGAATCCGCAGTTGAAAAGCTCACTTTAAATATTGAGAAGACACCGGAAGAAATGTGGGACCGCTTGGCAGGTGCAATGGCATCCGTAGAGGCAACTCCTGAGAAACGTAAAGAATGGACAG
The DNA here is from genome assembly GCF_013141785.1 of Paenibacillus germinis. Lineage (NCBI taxonomy): Bacteria > Bacillati > Bacillota > Bacilli > Caryophanales > Paenibacillaceae > Paenibacillus > Paenibacillus germinis. The sequence continues at coordinate 173,288 of NZ_WHOC01000133.1, read as the reverse complement.
ATAAATTCAGATACATCCTTGATGATTGGAAGCTTGTACCAGGCGGACGTATTGCTGCTGGTGCCGATGCAAGTGATGAACTGACCCTTTTTAACTGCTATGTTATTCCGTCACCACACGATAGCCGAGGCGGAATTATGAGTACACTCTCGGAAATGACAGAAATTATGTCACGCGGCGGTGGAGTCGGTATCAATCTGTCTTCGCTTCGTCCACGCCGTTCCGTTGTGAAAGGTGTTAATGGATCATCCAGCGGTGCTGTTTCTTGGGGAGGTCTTTTTAGCTATACAACAGGCTTAATCGAACAAGGAGGCAGCCGTCGCGGAGCACTTATGCTTATGATTAATGACTGGCACCCTGATCTTGAGGATTTCATCACTGTGAAGTCAACGATGGGTCAAATTACGAATGCAAATTTATCCGTTTGTGTAAGCAATGGATTTATGAAAGCCGTTAAGGAAGATCTCGAGTGGGAGCTTGTTTTCCCGGATACGACGGATCCTGATTACAATGATAAATGGGATGGCAACTTAGATGCTTGGAAAAAACTAGGTAAAGCCGTCAAGCCTTATCGTACTGTACGAGCACGTGATGTTTGGCATACAATCATTGAATCTGCTTGGAAATCAGCTGAGCCGGGTGTCGTATTCTTGGAATACTACAACCAAATGTCCAACAGTTGGTACTTTAATCCGATTATTTGTACGAATCCATGCGGGGAGCAGGGGCTGCCGGCTTGGGGCGTTTGCAACTTATCCGCTATTAATCTATCTAAGTTTTATGACGTGGAGAATCATGATGTGGATTGGGCAGATTTGGGCAAAGTGGTTCGTTATTCGACTCGCTTTCTCGATAATGTTATCGATAAGACACCTTATCATTTCGAAGAAAACCGTACGAATCAACAAGGCGAGCGCCGCGTAGGCTTAGGTACTATGGGTCTTGCTGAACTGATGATTAAATTGAAAATTCGGTACGGAAGTCCGGAATCTCTGGAGTTTTTGGACAAAATCTATGGCTTTATGGCTAGAGAAGCTTATCTGGCATCGGCTGAAATTGCCGGTGAAAAAGGGTCTTTCAAAGAGTTTATTGAAGATAAATTCCTTGAGAGCGGATTTATGAAAAACATGACGAAAGTATTCCCTGAAGTGGGCGAAGCGATTAAGCAAAATGGTATGCGGAATGTAACAGTAATCACTCAAGCGCCTACTGGAAGTACGGGGACGATGGTCGGTACTTCGACGGGCATTGAGCCATACTTTGCTTTTGAATATTTCCGTCAAAGCCGTCTTGGCTTTGATAAACAATATGTACCGATCGCACAGGAGTGGAAAGATGCGAATCCGGGTCAAGAGCTGCCGGACTACTTCGTAACCTCCATGACATTGACTGCAGAAGATCATATCCGAGCGCAAGCTGCGATTCAGACATGGGTGGACAGCTCGATCTCCAAAACAGCGAATTGTCCTGCAGACTTCACTGTGGAAGAAACGAAACGCTTGTATGAATTGGCTTTCGATCTAGGTTGTAAGGGTGTAACAATCTACCGTGATGGCAGCCGTGACGTGCAAGTATTGAGTACTAGCGCGGATAAAAAGGAAGAGAAGAAAGCAGAAGCAGCTCCAGTGGCTGTTGCCGCGGAAGCCGTGAAAGAAGCAGATAGCTTTACTAATCTATCAGGCAAACTAGCTGTAGATGTGGATGCGAAGACAGAGCAAGTATTCGATAAACAATATAAGCGCCGTCCGCAAATTCTACGCGGTGCAACATATAAAGTGAACACACCATTCGGGATGGCGTATATCACGATTAATGATATGAACGGTACGCCGAGTGAAATTTTCCTCAACGTAGGAAAAGCAGGCTCCGACGTGTTCGCGATGTCCGAAGCACTCGGTCGCGTGTGCTCCTTGTTCCTGCGCTATGGCGATCACGGCGATAAAGTGAAGCTGCTCGTGAAGCACTTGAAAGGCATTGGTGGCTCTGGCGCCATTGGCTTCGGCAACAACCGCGTCGAGTCTATCGCAGATGCGGTTGCCAAAGCGCTCGAGCAGCACGACGAAGTGATGAACGAGCAAGACGACGCGCGGAACTACGTGACCGCGACGAGTGAAGTGCTGGATGCGCCAGCACCAGTAGTGCCTGCGAACGGGCACACGGGTCATAGCAGTAGCGCGGCTAGCGCTGCGCCGAAGGACCTGTGCCCGTCGTGTGGATCCGCTTCGCTGGTTAACAGCGAAGGGTGTAAGAATTGTGTCAACTGCGGATATAGCAGGTGTTCTTAGTATTGAGCCAGGGCGGGAGCCCTGGTTTTTTCTTAACTGTAAATGTTTCAAAGTTTGTTGTAGTTTTTGTTTCAAAAAAATGATTATACAAAAAAATGAATAAATATTCATGTGTGTTGTAATTAAAATATCGCTGATTTGAAGATAAAATGTCATTGAATTTGAACTTAAATGTCGCAGGCTCATACCTTGATGGTTTTTTGCTTTTAATTAGTTTTGTGTGGCGTCATAATTTCTAAGATTGGTTTGGCAGGCATTACAACATCGGACTGGAGCCATTCTCAAGCTATCCGACTCATGGTATAGCCGACGCCGTGTGCATGGAACTGCGAAGCTTATCCAAGGTGGAGAAACGCAAATGTTCACGATGTCTGCAGCATTGCTGGAGTTATAAAATCTTATGAATCAGAGTTAAAGGAGCTCGCTACCGGAGCTCCTTCCTTTATTGATGAACATATGAACGTTTGGTTACTTGAGATGTTTCTAGCAGCGTGCACGCTGCCAAACGTCCAAGATAAGTTGCCTGAAAAGGAGCGCCTGCTCCCAGCGATCGGAAATTTCCAGCCTTTCCGCTGCATAGTTGTCGGACGTGATGCCATAAGCGGGAGGCCCGAGTTCGGGAAGAAAGGGAAGCATATCTCCCGGCTGCGCGTCTTGCAACCAATTCCGCACCCCTTTTTCCCACCAACGCATATAATGCGGCACCATCGGATGCTCGGCGTTCGGCCCGATATCCACCTGAATCTGCTCCCCATTGGAAACGCGGGCATGGATCGCCGTAGTTCGCCGCAGCAGTTCGTCGAAGAAAGGCTCAGCCTGCTCGGACTCGCCCGTCATTTCGCCGGCGACAACATAGTGGGACAAATCGATCGTTAGCCGCAAATTCGGTATGGCGCGAACGTATTCCACCGTCCGGTGCAGATCCTGGGTAACGCGTCCGCGGTGGGTTTACACAAAAACAGGCATTTGCGCAGCAACCGCTTCGTCGATCAGTCCGTTTAACAAAGCGATCGCCTCATCCCCGATGACGAATGAATCCATCACCTGTGCATTGACGTACTGCGCGCCGAAATCTTTCGCTTGCTGCAGCAGCTCGCGCAAATCCTCGCGCTTCCGCGGGAAGGCCAGCGCACCGAAGCTGAAACGGTATTCGTCCAGCTTTTTGCGCCATAGCTCGGCCTCTGCCGGCTTCGGCACGAACCCGACAATACCGGTAAAACCGGCTTCAGCGATTTTCTCGAATTTTTCCTCGAACGTCAATTCGCGCCTCCGTTGCCGATTCCGATCATGGCCCAATTCTCCAAGTTCGTTGATTTAGTTCACTTTTCGTTGGTTTGATAACTAGAACTATATCCCCCTCACTTAATACAATTAGGCATAGAGGAGATGGATGAAAATGACCCAATTAACCGCTATATTGATCGGCGCAGGTGCTAGAGGCGCACAGAGTTACGCACCTTATGCGCTCGATTATCCGCATGAACTGAAGTTTGTCGCCGTTGCCGAAGCAAGTGAAAGCCGAAGAAATAATTTTGCCGAGCTTCATAATATACCGTCTGATTGTTGCTTTGAATCTTGGGAGCAGCTGTTGGAGCGACCGCAAATGGCCGATATCGCCGTCATTTGCACACAGGACCAGATGCATTACGAGCCGACCATGCAGGCATTGGAGAAAAAATATCATGTTCTGCTGGAGAAGCCGATGTCGCCATCTCCGATGGAGTGTATCGAAATGGAGCTGGCGGCAAAGGAAAACGAACGTCTTTTAACGATTTGCCATGTGCTTCGTTATACGCCGTTTTGGTCTGCAATAAAACGAGTTATTTCCGATGGCAAAATAGGACAAGTTGTGTCGATTCAATTGAACGAAAATGTAGGATATTGGCATATCGCCCATAGCTTTGTACGAGGAAATTGGAACAATTCGGAGACGTCAAGCCCGATGATATTGGCCAAATCGTGCCACGATATGGACGTTTTATCATGGCTGATGGATCAGCCGTGCGTGCGCGTCAGTTCATACGGTTCACTGATGCATTTTCGTTCGGAGAATGCACCCGAGGGAGCTACCGACTATTGTCTCAGCGGATGCGCTGTTGAGTCCAAATGCCCGTATTCCGCGCCCCGGTTTTACTTCGGGGAAGGCAAGAGCTGGGCGCGCCATTTCGTCGATGAGCTGACCAAAGAAAATATCGTCAAAGGACTTCAAGAGACAAATTACGGACGCTGTGTTTATAAAAGCGATAATAACGTGGTTGATCATCAAGTGGTCAATATGGAGTTTGCGAACGGTGCTACCGCCATGTTCAGCATGTGCGGATTTACGAGGCACCAGGAGCGGAGAATTCAAATCATGGGAACGGGTGGCGAAATTCGGGCTGAGGATAGCAAAATCGTTGTGCGCGATTTCTTGACCCATGAGGAAACCGTCATTGAAATTCCGCTGCAAACAAGCGGTCACGGCGGAGGGGACAGCGGCATTGTACGCAGTTTCTTAAGCGAGGTCCGAAGCTTTGCAGGCGGAGAAAGCCTCTCCTCGGCCTCGGCTTCCGTAAGAAGCCATATGATGGCCTTCGCTGCCGAGCATTCGAGACTTCATAATGGCAAGTCGGTTGAGCTGAATGAATTTTATAAAAGCATCATGAACACACCGGATTAATGCGGCTGCATAATGCCAGAACAGTTTCCGGCTGGCATGACAAAACTTGATTTACGCGTATAACTCTGATGCAGATGATTCGGAAGTGTTCTTTCCATTCCGAAACATCTTTTTTCTTTTGTTAGCTATATCATGATCATATCGGTTATGTAATTCCAAAAAAATGGGAGGTCTACGACTATGAGAAGAAATGTTACAGAAACTGCAAATGGATGGATTGCTGACAATGGAAATGGCACTTATACAAATCCAATTATGTGGGGGGACTATCCGGATAATGATGTGATAAGAGTTGGTGTTACTTACTATATGTCTTCAACGAGTATGCATTTATTTCCAGGTTGTCCTATTATGAGCTCTAAGGACTTGGTGAATTGGGGATATGAAAGTTATGCTGTTGATAGGATGGAAGGTGACCAATACGACCTTATCAATGGCGATGTTTATGATGAGGGTCCGTGGGCAACGAGTCTAAGGTATCATAAAGGAAAATTTTACCTTATGTTTAATATCAATAAAGATGCTGCCTATGTAAGTATTGCAGATCAAGCTAAGGGGCCTTGGACACTCTATAAACTTGAAGACGAGCTTTATGATCCAGGATTATTTTTTGACGATGACGGTAAAGTTTATGTTGTGCATGGACAAGGAGAACTCTATATAAGTGAGTTAGAGATCGTAGATGAAGAAACAGGCCGATTATCTATTCGATCCAAGAGAGAACCTGGAGCTACAAAAAACGGTAAGAAGATTTACTCTTATCCATGTCCCGGTCATCGTTACTATGGGTATAATGAGGGCTCTCATGTATATAAAATCAATGGATTCTACTATATTTTAACGACGCCAATTTGGAAGCATGGCTCAAAAAAAGAAGTTGCCATTCGAACCAAGGATTTAGCCCACGGACCTTATGAAGCCCAGGATATTATGGCAAGCTTTATGAATTTCTGGGGCAATGGTATTCATCAAGGGGGGATTGTCGATGTTCCTCAAGAAGATGGTACATTAGAATGGTGGGCAATTATATTTCAAGATCGATCGAAACTTGGAAGGGTGCCTACCTTGCAGCCAGTAACATGGAAGGACGGTTGGCCGTACATGGGGGAAGTCGACGGTGAAAAAGCTGTCGTTACTTATAGAAAGCCTAATATCCCGAATTTAGGTCATGTTGAACCTAAGGCACTTCCAACTTCGGATGATTTTAGTGCGAATGTGTTAGGGTTACAGTGGCAATGGAATCACAATCCGGATAACAGTAAATGGAGTCTTGAAGAAAGACCTGGGTATATGAGACTCAAAACATCAAGCTTAACAGATAACTTAACCTATGCAAGAAATACGCTTACACAGCGGGTTGTTGGTCCGGATTGTGTAGGGACTGTGAAGTTAGATGCGAGTTATATGGCCGATGGCGATACTGCAGGTTTATGTATCATGCAAAGAGAGTTTACCTTTATAGGGATCAAAAATGGAGCGAGTCATAAATCTATTGTAATTCGTGATAATATGACTGAACTTGTATCCGTCGATGTATCTATAGATATTCAAAACGTATGGTTCAGAGCTGAGATTCCACGACATGAATATCGAATGGAGTTTTCCTATAGTTTAGACGGTATTCATTTTACACGTCTTGGCGGAAGATACGATATGCGTTATGGAACCTACGTTGGAATGAGATTTGGCATTTTTAACTATGCAACAATAAAGCTTGGCGGATATGTAGATGTAGATTCCTTTGAACTGATAACGACAGAAAATCAAGGTAATCTATTTGGGATAAATAGAAGAATCGATGCTGCACGCTACGATGATCAAAAGTTTGTTTCAGATAAGGATCTCCAAATAAACCCAAAAACAGAATGGATAAGTGATGATCCAAACAGCGAATATGATCTATGTATTTCGAATCTAAAAGACGGAGATTGGTTGCAATATGATCAAGCCGATTTTGGTGCCGGCGATGCAGTATGGTTAAATGCAAGAGTAGCAAGTTCTTTAACTGGGGGTACGATTGAGGTAAGAATCGATCACATTGACGGCGATTTGATAAGCACTCTTCCTATTCTAAATACTGGTGATATAAATAAGTATGTAAATGTGAAAAGTGACCTTACAAAAAAAGTAACTGGAAAGCAAAAGATATTTCTTGTGTTTCATGGCGCGAGTCAAAATATGTGTAAACTTAACTGGTTTATGTTCGGTTCGGGAGAATTTCAAATTTCCTAAAGTTGAAGATACGATTTAGGTGATCAACTCGGTATGACAAAGCTTGATTGGCGCGTCGGATACAGATGTTTCGGAAACGTTCATTCCGAAACATCTTTTTTTGTCAGCCATACATCATGATCGTTGCTGGAGTGTACATTTCGTTGATGCGTGCAGTAGTTTTACAAAGCTTTAAAAAAGTAAAATAACGATAAGGGAGGAAGTCATACATGACACTGAAAAATCGCTCTAGACAAACTATAAATTTCAATAGAAACTGGAAATTCATTCGTGAGGATATCATTGGCGCCGAACGGAAACAATTTTCGGATGAAGGCTGGGACACCGTTTGTTTACCCCATACCCCGGCAATCGAATCCGTGCATGTCGATCTGCATTTTCAAGGGATTTGCTGGTATCGCAAGCATTTTACCGTATACGAAGAAGATGCGGGAAAGAAAATTGTTGTGGAATTCGAAGCGGCTATGCAACATGCTGACGTATGGGTCAACGGAACGTATAAGCTCAACCATAAAGGCGGTTTTTTGCCGTTTACGGTGGACATCACGGATGATGTCAATTTAGATGGACCCAATGTTGTAGCCGTTCGGCTCGATAACCGAAACAGCGGAATCATACCGCCGGGAAGGCCGCTTGAGAGCTTGGATTTTTCCTATTTCGGCGGTCTTTACCGCAATGTGCGGCTGCATATCACGGAGAAGCTTCATGTCACGGACGCCGTTTACGCCGGAAAAGCGGCGGGTGGCGGGACTTTTGTCAGGTATGCAGACGTCTCGAAAGATTCGGCGACGGTCGAAGTTCAGACTCATGTGCTTAATGAGCATAACGCGGCCAAAACAGTAAAAGTCGTGACAACCCTTCTCGATCAAGAGGGCCGGCATGTTGTTTCAGCCGAGAGTTCGAGTGAGACGGTTTACGCAGGGGAAGAGCAAACATTCTGGCAAGCGCTTAAGGTAACGAAACCACGGCTTTGGCATCCGAACATTCCCTATTTGTACACGCTGCATACGCAAGTCATAGGCGACGGCCATACGGAGGACGAAGTTTACACCCGCATAGGAATCCGCACGATTGCGTTCAGTAAAGGAGGCGGCTTTGCGATTAACGGAGAAAGGCTTGTCATTCGCGGAACGAACCGCCACCAGCAGTTTCCCTATATCGGGAATGCAGCTTCGAACAACGCGCATTACCGCGATGCGAGAAAGCTGAAGGAAGCCGGATTCAACTTCGTCAGGCTTGGTCATTACCCGCAGGCGCCCGCCTTTCTTGACGCTTGCGATGAGCTCGGACTGATGGTTGCCGAACCGGTGCCGGGCTGGCAGTACTGCGAGGAAGGCGAATTCCAGGATCTTGTCCGCCAGAACATCCGGGATATGATTCGTCGCGACCGGAACCGCCCATCTGTCATCATGTGGGAGGTAAGCTTGAACGAAACGTACCACCGCAGAATAGGGGCGACGGACGAATTTTTTCATGAATGCCATCTGATTGCGCATGAAGAGTATCCCGGGGATCAAATGTTTACATGCGGGGATACGATCGGACGGACGAATCCATCTTACGTCAATTTTGACGTGCCGTATACACTATGGAACGACGAGAACTTGACACGTCCTCTGGAGGAGGTCCTTCCTGACAAAGGAGGGTTTGATAGAGAGTACGGGGATTACGAGTTCGGCGGTCACGAGAGCACGAGCCGAGTATCGCGCGGCGTCGGAGAGCAGAAGCTGCTGCTGCAAGCTTGGAATTATCAATGGTCGCTGAACCGGAACCGCGGCAACCGTTGGTCGCTTGGGGACGCTTCGTGGGTCGGTATCGACCATAACCGCGGCTGTTATCCGCGGCTGTCGGAATGCGGGGCGCTCGATACGTTCCGGCTGCCTAAGTATGTGTACTATTTTTATCAAAGCCAAAGAAACCCGGAAATCGTTCACGAGCATGCCGAGAGCGGGCCGATGGTTTTCATCGCGAATGAATGGTCGGAACGCACCTCGCCGGCGAAAGTCGTCGTCTATTCCAACTGCGAAGGGGTAGAGCTGTTCGTCAATGGAGTATCGGTCGGCGTACAACTACCTGATCAAGGTCCGGACACGGAATACGGTGAACGTATTACCGGTTATGAAGTGGACTATTGGCTAACGGATGAAGAGCAGCACAAGGGAAAGGACGGAAGCGTACAAGGAAAAACGGATGCCGGCGATATGAAGGTATTCCCGCATGACGGCGGTAACTGCCGCAATTTGGCGCATGCTCCGTTTACCTTTACCGGTGTGACGTATGTGCCCGGGGAATTGAGTGCTATCGCGCGAATAGGCGGCAAAGAAGCCGCACAGTGCGCTGTTCGTACGCCGCTGGAGCCCAAGGACCTATCCATCCGCATCGACAAGAGCGGGAAGGAGCTTGCCGCGGACGGCGCCGATTTTGTGTTTGTCTATGCCGAAATCAAGGACGTGAATGGAACCGTGGTTCCTTCCGCCGACAATGAGGTTTTGTTTGATATTGAGGGTCCTGCCGTTATCGTTGGCGCAAATCCGGCACGGGCAGAAGCCGGTATTGCGGCAGTGCTGCTTCAATCCCGGGAAACGCCCGGGGAAATCATGGTAAGGGCGTATTCCACAGGTTTAAAGCCGACCGCGGTCAAGTTTGCAAGTGTATAAAAGCAAGATACTTTGTTGATAAAGTGCAGGTTTCGTTGATAGCGTCAGTATTTTTCATTTTGGATAACCGCTAGAATCAAATTAGAGACTGTAAGACGGAATAATGAGGTGAGCTTGATGAGAAGACGTTTTCTACAGCAATGGGATTTGCAAATTATGGTGATTCCGGCCATTCTCCTGATCGTCATCTTTTCCTATATTCCGATGTGGGGTGTGCTGACGGCATTTCAGGACTACAGTCCGGCAAAAGGACTTCTGGGGAGCAATTGGGTCGGATTTAAACATTTCCGGATGTTTTTCAATGCTCCTGAATTTTGGGTGATTATGCGCAATACGGTCGTGATCAGTTTGCTTAAGCTGCTTGTGGCTTTTCCCGCGCCCATCGTTCTCGCTTTAATGCTAAACGAGATTAAAAATGGCGCGTTTAAGCGCTTCGTCCAGACGATCAGTTATTTGCCGCATTTTATATCCTGGGTTATCGTCTCGGGGTTCGTCATCTCGATGCTGTCCGTCGATAACGGGAGCCTGAACATGGTGCTGCAAAAGTTCGACTTGATTAAAGAACCGGTCAACTGGCTGTCGATTCCCGAATATTTCTGGACGATCTTGATTGCTTCAGGCGTATGGAAAGAGATCGGGTTCGGCGCGATCGTCTATTTAGCGGCCATCGCCGGCGTCGATCCCCACTTATACGAGGCGGCCTCGATCGACGGCGCCGGACGTTTAAGGAAGTTATTTTCGATTACGATACCTTCGATCTCCCCGGTTATTGTCATTTTCTTGATTTTGTCGGTGAGTCAAATTTTAAATGCAGGATTTGAAGAAATTTTACTGTTGACGAATCAGGGAATGAACGTCGTTTTGAGACCCGTATCGGAAATCATCGATACGTACGTATATCGTGTAGGGATTGAAAACTACCGCTATTCCTATGCGACGGCCGCCGGTTTTTTCAAAGGTGTCATCAGTGTTGGACTGCTCGTTATGGCCAACTGGGTAGCCAGAAGGCTGGGCAGGACCAGTTTATGGTAAGCGCGTTCAGAAAGGAGGAGACAGCTTGAAGCGCTCAACTGAGGACTATGTAATTGATATTGTGATTTATTCCAGTTTGATTATTCTCGCTTTCTTAACCTTGTATCCGTTCTGGAATTCACTTGTTATTTCATTTAACGACGGCAATGACACAGCTGCGGGAGGCATCACCTTTTGGCCGCGGGAATTTACGCTGGAAAATTACCGGTACGTTTTCAAGGATAACCGAATGATTCATTCCTTATGGGTCACCGTTGCGAGAACGGTTGTAGGTACCTTTCTATCCATCATGTTTACTTCCATGTTCGCCTATGCGATGGCCAAACGGGATTTGATCGGCAAAAAGTTTTACATGATCGTTTGCGTGATCACGATGTATTTTGGCGGAGGACTTATTCCGACCTACTTGTTGATCAAAGAGCTGCATTTGATGAATACGTTTTGGGTGCTTGTCATACCCGGTATGATCAGCGTCTGGAATATGATTATATTCCGCACGTTTTTCCAGGGGCTTCCCGATGGGCTTGAAGAATCGGCCAAGATCGATGGCTGCAATCATCTCGGGATCTTTTTCCGGATCGTCCTTCCTGTATCCGGGCCTGTCATCGCCACATTGTCGCTGTTCACGGCAGTAGGCCATTGGAACGCCTGGTTTGACGCTTCGATTTATATTACGAATCAGAAGCTGCTTCCCATCCAGGTGCTCTTGAACCAAACGATCCGCTCGATTGTTGCCGTCGAGTCTTCTACTCAAGTAAGTGCAACGAAGCAGGAGTTTTTGCTCGGCTTGCAGAGCGTTACGCACAAGTCGATTGTGATGTCCACGACGATGGTGGCGACCATCCCGATTATGCTCGTCTATCCGTTTGTGCAAAAGTACTTCGTCAAAGGTGTGCTTGTCGGTTCGCTGAAAGAATAACGCTTGTTGTTAGATGCCGGTGACGGCTTTAACATATACTAGTGATTACGAAAGGGGATAGTGTCACATGAGAAAGAAAACATGGTTCGCCGGTTCAGCAGCAGCTGCGCTAGTGCTTGGCACGCTGCTTACCGGATGCGGGAGCGACAATGGCGCCGCCAAACCGGCAGAAGGGAAAGAAACCGCTTCGCCTACGAAGGAAATGGATAAGCCGCTTTCCTTTAGCTATTACAATTTCGACGACGACTGGCAGCCCGCACCTTGGGGAGAAACGGTCACAACCAAATGGATTCAGGAAAACAAGAATGTCTCGCTGGGCTACGTGCCTACGAACGGCAACGCCAAGCAAAAGTTTAACGCCATGTACGCCAGCGGCGATCTGCCGGACGTTATTGCACTGGGTGCGGGCCCCGAGCTGGACCGCTTGATCAGCGAAGGCCAATTGGTCCCGCTTGATCAATATCTCGACAAATACCCGAATCTGAAAAAGTCGGCCGGCGATAAAATCATCAACATCAACCGCTCGAGTGATGGCAAGCTGTATCTGATTCCAGATTGGTACGTAGGCGGCGATCATTTGAACGGCAATGGCGGCTATGCCGTCAACCGGAAAATATATAAAGAACTCGGTTCTCCGAAACTTGACACTTTAGCGGATTTGGAAAGCTACTTGCGCACGGTCAAAGAGAAATATCCGAACGTCATTCCGCTTGAAGTCGGCAATCCTAGTGCGATCAAAATGATGTATTCAGCATTCAAAGAAAACAGTCCGCCCTTCTTTATAACCAGAATGTTCTATCCGGAAGGCAATGCGCTGAAGTCGATTACGGAAGATCCGGCCTTCAAGGATTTCATGCTCTTCGCCAGCAAGATGTTCCGCGACAAGCTGATGACGCAGGACGTCTTTACCCAAAAAACTGATCAAATGATCGAAAAGCTCAGCCAAGGTAAAGTAGCTGTCGCGATCGAATCGAATCTTTCCAGCAGGGCCCGCGTTCCGAACTCGAAGCTCAGAGCACAGGATCCTGAAAGCGGATACGAATTTATTTGGCCGGTGCATAAGGACGGTCTCGATAAAAACAAAATTTATCCGAACTATACGGGAAGAGAAGGCGGCGGCAAAATCGTCATCACGAAGAAAGCAAAAGATCCGGAACGCATTTTCGCTTTCCTCGATTGGGCGACCAGCGATGAAGGGCAAGCCGTCCTTTGGTTTGGCCCTCAGGGATTGCTTTGGGACAAAAAAGATGAGAACGGCATTCCGATTCCGAACGACAAATATAAAACAATGGACAAAGCAGAGCTTGACAAGCTGCACATTTCCGATAATATGATGGTTGGCAACGCGACCTGGGTTGACTTGTCCAAGGTTGCCAGAGACAAGCAGCTTAAGGAATCCGAGAGAGATTTCACAACGACGCAGCAGGTCAACGTTACCTGGAAAACGTCCATGGATATTACCGCCTTTGCCAATACGGACCCGCAGGGCGATTCCGATGAAGGCATTGTCTTGCAGGCCGCGAAAGATATTTTTGACCAGGGATTCTCTAAAATGATTTATGCGAAGAGCGATGAAGAAGTCCTGTCGATTTTGGCAAAAACGAACGACGATATGAAAAAAGCCGGGTTTCCGAAGGTTATCGATTTTGTCCAGAAGAAATGGCAGGATAATCTAAAGAAAATTGGTGGCAAATAATGCATTTGTTTGACTAACCGTTTGGGAGAGTATACTCTATAGTATGCTCTCCATATTCCATTTATAGGGATGATAATCATGTACAACGTGTTACTGGTAGACGATGAACAATTAGACTTGGAAGTGCTGCAGCGGTTCATGCCTTGGGGGATGCTGGACATGACGATCGTTGGGAGAGCGAACAGCGGATTTGCCGCAATGAAAGTGCTGCAGGAACACAAGGTGGACGTCCTGATAACCGACATCAAGATGCCGATTATGACCGGACTTGAGCTTGCAGAACAGGCTAGAAGTTTAGCACCCGAGCTGAAAATTATTTTTATAAGCGGACACGACGAATTCCAATTTGCCCAAAAGGCGATTAAGATGAATGCCAGCTCTTATATTCTGAAGCCGGTGGACGATCAGGAACTGCTCAATACGCTGCAGCTGGTCAAAGAGCAATTAAATTACGAACGGGAACGGCAAAAGAAAGAATCGCAAATCGAGGAGTCGATCCCGCTGCTGCAAAACGAAATGCTGCTTCAGTGGTTGAAGGGTGCCATCGATTTTCAGAAGCTTGACTTTCTTTACGACGGGCGCCGCATTCGCCAGCAGGTCGGGCAAGGCAGTGTCGGTATTATTGAAATCGACGATCGGGCGTGGAAGCTGAAGCAGTTTTCCGACGATCAGAAATCGTACGTAATTGAACATGTTCTTCGTTTGGTCACCGATTTTATTCACATGCATCGGCTTGGTTTTTTTTGCAATACGGATGATGACAAAATTGTGCTCGTCTTATCCGGTGAGGATATCGATCCGGTAACATTAATGCAGTCTCTGGTCGATCATGTGCGAACGCATTCGAGCCAGACCATTACGGTCGGACTGGGCTCGCCGGTATCGGACATCCAGGACATGCCGAGCTCTTACCGGCAAGCGGGGGATGCGCTCGCCACCAAAATGTTTCTTGGCAAATGCAGAGTAATCACGCTGGAAAGTACGGAGAGGGAGATCGTCAAATCGACATCCGACCTTGAACAAATTATGGAAGTGATGCTCGCGGCTACCGCCAATTATGAGCTTGTCCGCATTTACGATTGCTTGGAGCAGCTGTTCAATCTGGTCCACAGCTTGAAGGAAAAGCTCACCGTCTATAACTTTGCTTTGTACGTGATTTCCAAGATCGATTTTTTCCTGCGGTCGCTGAATGCTAATTTCTATGATTTGTTAAGCATAGAGCTGAATAGCTTGAATGCGCTTTATGAATTTGAAACGATCGACGATATCAAAGCCTGGCTGCGCCGGCGGCTGTTCGAAGTTTCCGAGCATCTGCATTTAAAAAAGAAAAACCCGAATCGTAAGCTGATCGGCGAAATCGAGCAATACGTCGCGGAGCAACTTGAGAATTCGCTGCAGCTGAGAGATGTCGCGAAGCAATTCGGTTTCTCGCCAAATTACCTTGGTTACGTGTTTAAAGAGGCAACGAATGAATCATTTGGCGATTTCGTGACAAGGAAACGGATGGAGAGGGCGAAAGAGCTTTTGCACGATCCGAAAATAAAAATATACGAAGCTGCAAACCGGGTTGGTTACCAGAATCTTACCTTATTTAGCCGGCATTTCAAGATGACCTGTGGTCTTGCCCCTGTAGACTACCGTAAACAAAGTTAGGTGTAAAAGGATGAAACGGTTTCCCGATATTACGGTTTCGTTTGGATATAAACTGATGATTTCTTATTTCCTGCTGGTGATGATTCCGGTCGTTTCGATCGGCTATTATGCGTATACGACATCCGTCCAGTATGTAAAAGAGCAGACAATTCAAAATGCAACCGGAACGTTGAAGCAGGTTCGCGACAATATCCTCGAGAAGATGAAAGTGGTCGAACGTGTCGACAATCAAGTCTACCTGGATCAATCGCTCCAGCAGGTATTAATTAAAAGGGTGGAGCCTTACGACAGCTATCAGATAACCTCCAACAATGTAGTTCCGCGATTGGAGGCCGCTTTAAATTTGACATCGAACCATATCGCATTGGATTTGTTTTTGCATAACGACACGCTCCCTGAGATTTTTTTCGGTAACACGGAACAAGACCCGTTGTCGAAAGGAAAGAAATACGAGCTGTTTCATTTTGAGCGAATCGAAGGCCTCGATTGGACCCGCATGTTCAGTGCTTTGAAGACGGATTCGTTGTGGGAGCAAGTGGATATGGACGCGAAATTCGGCAACGTTTCGCTCCTTAGAAAAATGATGGATTTTCATACAGTCTCCCCAATAGGATTCATGCGCATTACGGTCAAAATGGATGATCTGTTTGAAAACTTGAACTACGGCAACAGCAATACGGGCGTCCCGAGCTACTTGGCCGTAACGGATGAACGGAATACCCCTATTTATCAAAGCATTCAGAATCCTTTGCCCCATGACTGGACCACGCAGCCCGAGCGTTATTTGCAAATTCGCGAGCCGCTTGAGGGATTTAATTGGGAGGTTATGGCGCTTGTCCCGCTCCATGAGCTGGAGAAAGGGGCAAATAAGGTTAGAAACGTCACATTGCTTGTATGTTTGCTCAGCCTTACGATTTTTTTGGCGCTTGGCGCGCTTATATCCACCTACTTCACCAAGCATATCCGAAAAATTGTCCAGTCGCTTCAATCTTTTCAAGAAGGCAATTTTTCCAAACGCATCCGTTTTACCGGCACGGACGAGTTTGCCCGGATCGCGGGCGCGTTCAATGAGATGGCGGAAAATATCGAAGCATTGATTCAAGAGGTATACGTCAGCAACCTTCGAAAAAAAGAGGCGGAGCTTGATGCTCTGCAGGCCCAGATTAAACCGCATTTTCTTTACAATACATTATCCTCGATCAGCAGGTTGGGCCGTTTGGGCGAAGCGGACAAGCTGCACAGGATGGTGAGCGGACTGGCCACATTTTACCGGTTGACCTTGAATCAAGGAAGATCGATCATCCCGATTCGCGAGGAAATCCGCCAGGTTCAATCTTATATCGATATTCAAAAAATTAAACATGTCGACCGGTTGGACGTCAGCTATGACATTCATTTTTCCGTATTGGAGTATGACACGGTGAAGTTGATCTTGCAGCCGTTTGTTGAAAACGCGCTGGAGCATGCCATGTTCGAGGAACGTTTGCATATCCGCATTGTCGCGTATCTCGAAGAAGGAAATATTGTGTTCAAAGTGATCGATAATGGAATCGGGATGAGCCCGGAAACCGTTCTCAAAATATTCGCTGATAAAGATCAAAGTATCGGCTACGGAATTCGGAACGTCAACGACCGGATCAAGCTGCAATTCGGAGAATCGTTCGGCGTCACGCTGCATAGCGGTTTGGGGATCGGTACGACAGTTCGTATCGTCTTACCGGTATACAGAGAGGAATATCGTCAGCCATATGATACGTGAGGAAAATAGTCTCGTCCGCTGGGCGTAAAACGTTCGGCGGTTTTGGTGCAACTATTGAAACTAAAAAAAGATAACCGTCTTATTGTTAGTTGACTATGCTGTCAAACCAAACAATTTTTTGATTAATACAACTGCAGAGAGGACAGACGAATGATTGCATTCGATTGTCCTTTCCTTATCATGTGCATGACTTCGATTCCCGCGATAGTTTTTTCGGCAGTTTTGAAAGACTTGAATCCCAACATTGGTTTTATGATTTTCTTTATGAATCGATGATCTTGTTCAATAATATTGTTGAGATATTTCTTTTTTCGAAGTAACGTTTCTTGATTCATAACTTTCTCGTCCTTCAATTGCTGAACTGCGGCAGGGTACGCTGGTTTTTATCGACAGTGATCACGCGTGGCGATTGATTGTGTGGTGAAGTCAACATCTTCATGAAAAATCGTTTGGCCGCAGGAGCATCTCGATTTTCAGACAACATGGAATCAATCGTATTGCCGTTTGAATCCACGGAATCATTAGTCGGCTTTAAATAGGGACGAATTCGCTTATCTAGTTCCGGCCCAAACTGATGAACCCATCGCATGATCGTTGTATGAGCGATATGTAAGCCCCGTTCTTCTATCATTTCTACTAAATCACGATAACTTAGACTATACTTCAAATACCATCTTACCGTTAGCAAGATAACCTCCGATTCATACTGCTTCCACTTAAATAAATCTAATCCCGTTTCCAAAGTAAATGTCCCACTCTCATGGCTTAATTTCAATGATATTATCATGAATTAGAGCTTTGCACCACAACCTAAAAAAACTAGGATCATAGGGACCTGGCTTTTTTGTTATGTTTATTTTTATGTTGACAAAGTGAAATTCTAATAATATATTTTATATTGTTATAATAAATAATTTTAGGATAAATAATATTAGTGTAAATGTAGTGGTGAAAAGAAGGTGGTAGTAGAATGACTGAACGTGATGCCGAGGGTAAAGCTCTTGATTTAAGGCTTTCACGCGTATTAAGGAACATGGTGAATGCTCTGTACGGGAGCTTAGAACGTGACATTGAGAGCTATGGCCTTGACAGGGAAACCTTCCAAATTCTCGAGTTTCTATACAATAATGGTCCGCGTCCGATCCAGAAAATAAGCGAAACCTTCTCGATTCCAAGCGGGAGCATCACTTATGTGGTAGATAAGTTGGAGAAGAAGGGGATCGTGGCACGACTTCCAATACCGGGAGATCGACGCAAAACGAATGTAGCATTAATGGTGGAAGGACGAAGCTACTTCGACACTATCTTCCCAAAGCATGTTCAGTTGATCTCTGACAATTTGTCCTTTGCGACAGATGAGGAGAAGCTCGAACTTATTCAAGTGCTGAAGAAAATTGGTTATGGCATTAAGAATTGTGAAGGCATTGCTACAAAGGATTAGTCGGGATTCTTTCTGTTTTACTTTAATTTTACATTTAGGGGGATATTAAAATGGAAATAGGTGTAGACACGTTTGTTGAAACAACTCCGGATGTTCATACGGGTGAAACGATAAGTCATGCGCAGCGATTGCGTGAGGTTGTGGAAGAAATCGTCCTCGCCGATCAGGTCGGGTTGGATGTATTTGGCGTCGGAGAGCATCATCGTAAGGAATTTGCGGATTCGGCAACTGCTGTTGTGCTGGCTGCCGCGGCAGCCAGGACAAAAAATATACGCTTAACTAGTTCGGTTACAGTGCTCTCCGCTGCGGATCCCGTACGTTTGTTCCAGCAATTTGCCACACTCGATGGAATTTCAAATGGACGTGCTGAAATTATCGCGGGCCGAGGCTCTATGGTCGATGCGTTTCCCTTGTTTGGATACGATTTAAAAGATTATGAAGAGCTGTTCGAGGAGAAATTAGAACTATTACTAAAATTAAGGGATTCGGAGAAAGTCACTTGGAAAGGAGGGCATCGACCAGCCTTTACGAATCTTGGTGTGTATCCGCGTCCGGTCCAGAACCCATTACCGATTTGGCTTGGCAGTGGTGGGAATTCGGAATCGGTCATACGAGCAGGGGTACTTGGGCTGCCTCTTGTTTTAGCCATTATTGGTGGGAGTCCGTTACAATTTGCTCCGCTAGTTCCACTCTATAAAAAAGCTGCTGCTCGAGCAGGGCATGATGTATCGAAATTAAAAATAGCCGTACACTCACTGGGTTTCGTGGCGGAGAGTACATCGCTTGCGGTGGACAAGTATTTCCCACCCACGCAGGCATCGTTTAACTATTTTGGTAAGGAGCGCGGTTGGGGACATTATACCCGTTCAAGCTTTGATGCCTCACGCAGTTTAGAAGGCGCACTTTACGTAGGCGATTCCGAAACGGTGGCCAACAAAATTATTTACATGCACAAACATTTAGGCTTCTCCCGATTCTTCCTGCATTTACCTGTCGGCACGATGCCGCATGAGGATGTCATGAAAGCGATTGAACTATTGGGAACGGAAGTCGCCCCGCGAGTTCGGGAAGAGGTCGCAAGATTGGATGCTGAGGAAGAAAATCCGAGCTGATACCGATAATCGTGTAGTTTCTAGTCGGTTGAACTTGAATGATGAAGTTGCATATTAGGAGGGGAATTTACCGGAAGTCCGTCCCCCGGGCAAATCACAATTCAAGGAGGAAGAAATCATAGACCTCCTTTATATTTGTATATTTAGGTTTAGATATCTGGATTTAAGATATTTAATATCACTATTTCGCATTATACATGATGACAGGAATCATTGTATCCTACTATTAGGTAATCTTAAATTAGAAAGAGGCGAAACGTTTAATTCCGGGAATTATTATAGAAGAAAAGGAGCGATACAAATGAGTACAAATCTTTTCGACCAAATGGCCTTCATCAGAAGTCAAACGCTAGAAGCGATGGAGGGCGTAACGGAGGAGTTGGCGGATCGAATTCCCGTCGGTTTCCGCAATAATCTCCGTTGGCAGCTTGGTCACGTCTATACCGTTACGGAAAAATTCGCGTTTGCGCAATTGAAACTTCCGATGCATCTGCCGGAAGGGTTTATGGAGCGGTTTCCTTACGGAACGTCCCCGCTGGACGATATCGCAAACTCGTTCCCTATGCCAACGTTACCGCAGCTGGAAAGCCTGTTGAAGGAACAGCCGGAGAGAATTCGCGCGGTGCTGCCTAGTAGCCGCTTGAACGAAAGCGTACCTACCATTACAACGTCAACGGGACTCGGTTTGCTTACTCCGGAGCAGTCGCTTCGTTATAACATGTATCATGAAGGATTGCATTTCGGGATCATCTCGGTTTACAAGAGATTGTTGTCCCGGTAACCAGCAAAAGAATAAATAAGCTGTGCCTGGAACTAGGGGGACCCTCTCCCGCACGAAGTTTTTTTCGTATCCAGCGGACAACATAACTCCCGGTGAGGGAAGGATGTCGAAAGGCAATATCCAACTTCGTTAGCGCAAAAATATTTCGTAGAAGTGATTTTCGTAAAATGGGTTCAAAAGGTAATTTCATGAAAAACATAGTGAAGGCAGTCGTGACAAGGGTGGTTACATAACTCGCAGCGGCTGCTTTTTTTGTTTCAATAGCAAACAAGCTCTTATATATAAATATCTGCCCTAAAAGTGGGATTTTCCGCATTATGGCAGCGGGAGTAGTCTGATATACTGAACACGCACCAGGAAAATGTAAGTGCTTCCAAGTTGTGGTAGAGGTAAATGAATACAATCATGAAGGAGGACATTTGTAAATGCTAAAGGTTAAAAGATGGCTTAGTGCGGTTCTGGCGTTTGTGCTAATGGCGTCGGTTCTTATTATTCCTACAGAAACCGCCCAAGCTGCAACGGAATCAACAATGGACGCAGGAGCAGCGCCCGCAGCGATTTATCCTTACGATCAATCCACAAGGTATGCGGCTTCAGCGAACTTTACGCTCAAAGCGAATGGGGTGCCGATCCCGGTAATTAAAGCTTACAACGATTATGATTACGCTCATTTCTCGATGTCCGGCGGTCCTGTGACGTATGAGGTGACGATTCTGGGTCATGTTTATAAGGCTGAATCCAAACGTTTGAAATAGGTTATCTATCCATCCTCTTTACAAATGAATGGGCAACTAGTGTTTTCTTAGGGACAGTGGTACGATCCCACTGCATTTGCATTAAATTTACTGCATTTATTCCCATTTCTTCTTCGTTTTGACGAATAAAGCTGAACAAAGGTTCTTCAAATAGATCGTCTGGAGAGTCGAAACAAACTATTTCGTATTTCGTGAGTAATCCTAGTTTAATTAATACTTGTCGTAAATGGATAGCTAATAAATATTCACCTACCACGAACGCTGTGATTTGCGGATTTCTCATAATGAATTGAGATATTATTTCACGGTCTTCCATAATGTTGGAGTCCTTGTTCAATTGATTTGGAAGTGTAGCACTTAAATTTGTAATAAAATATTGCTGATCTATCCCAACCCCTCGGTGCAGTAATGCATCTGTATACCCATGAATTCTTTCTTCAATTGTAGATGTGTTTTCTGGAGGAGTAGAAACAAAAGCAATATGTTTATGGTGTTTATCTAGTAAATAATCAGTAAGTTCTTGCGCTGCTTTTTTATTGTTTGTACATACCGAACAAGCATTGATTCCTTTTAAATAGCGATCGAGTAGGACAAGCGGGAATTCATTTAAGACAAGCTTCAAAAGCTCTCCATTGTAATGCTCTCCGTGAATGGGATAAACAATTAATCCATCAATACCCATATTTACAAGTGTACGAATCGCGATTTCCTCTTCTTCCCTTAGATCATGGGTTAGTTTTAAAATCATCCGAATACGAAGCTTAGAGCATTGACGTTCAATCGCGCGTAGCAATTTTGTTCCATAGGATTCTGAGAAATCGGGCAAAATAACCGCAATTAAGCGCCAGTCGTCGGAGGAAGGAGTTTCCAAATCGACCATTTCTTCTGTCGCTGCTAAGGAATGTAGCTCTGGTAAATTACTACTTACATAGGAACCTCTGCCGCGATGCCGTTCAATTAAACCGTCTTTAGCTAAAATTTCCAAGGATTTTTTAGTTGTTATGCGGCTGACGTGGAATTGATCCGCTAGTTCTAGCTCGGTAGGGATACGGTCCCCTTCTTTTAGTACTCCGCTTTTTATTTCATGCAATATATGTTGGTAAATTTTTTCGTAGAGTGGGATTGCCATATTAATCATCCTTCGTTTATTTAATGATATACCTAATATACTATTTATTTTTTGTGAATGCAAACCAATTACATTGTTTATATGGATATGTTGTATATTACATGTATTAAAATTAATATATTGACATAATATTAATACTAATAATATACTATTTACATGAAATGAGTATAGAAAATGTCATAATAACTAACAACGAGGCGAGTGATTACATGTATTCATCCATTCAAAACAGAATTCACATGTTTGAGCAGAAGTTTTTATCGACATCTCCTAAATTAGTCAGTATGTTCAAACAATGTTATCCAAACACACTGGAAACAACGGTTGAGCTTTTGGCAGATGAAACGACGTTTATCATTACGGGTGATATTCCAGCTATGTGGCTCAGAGATTCGTCAGCACAGGTAAGACCCTACATTACTGAATGTGCGGGTGATAAAGATTTACAGCGTCTGATTCGTGGATTGATCCATCGGCAAGCCAATAACATTTTGATTGATCCTTATGCAAACGCCTTCAATAAAGAAGGTGATGGTTCTGGACATCAATCGGACCTTACGCAAATGGGTCCCTTTATTTGGGAGAGAAAGTTTGAATTAGATTCTCTATGCTACCCGGTCCAGCTTTGTAAGGAATATTGGGATGCTACACAAGACATGGAGCTTTTTAACGATTCTCTGCATCAGGCCTTGCGAATCATTGTGGATACGATGCGAACTGAACAGAATCATGATCACCATTCTTCCTATACATTTGAACGAAGTGAAGAACACTGTGTGCTGCCTTCGGATACGATTCCCTTTAGAGGAAAGGGGACTCGAACGAATTATACGGGTATGGTATGGTCGGGTTTTAGACCAAGTGATGATGCTTGCAAGTTCGGTTTCTTAATTCCCGCCAATATGTTTGCAGTAGTGATTCTAGGTCACATTATTGAGTTTGCAGAAAATGCGTATCAGGATCATGCTCTTGCTGTCACTGCTCATGACCTTAGGGCAGAAATTGAGTTCGGTATTCAAACATATGGCGTGTACCAACATCTCAAGCATGGCCCAATCTACGCTTATGAAACAGATGGTTTTGGAAATTACAATTTAATGGATGATGCAAATGTCCCAAGCTTACTATCCATACCCTACTTGGGTTATCGTTCGATGGACGATGCCATTTATCAAAATACACGTGCCTTTGTTCTGAGTAAAGATAATCCCTATTATTATGAAGGGATGTATGCGAAAGGAATCGGTAGCCCTCATACGCCACACGGGTACGTTTGGCATATTGGCTTAATTATGCAAGGGCTTACATCGAGGGATCACAAGGAGCAGGATGCCATTATTCAAATGCTGCTTCATACTAATGCGGAAACAGGATTTATGCATGAAAGCTTTCATCCGGATCATCCTGAGCAATATACGCGAAGTTGGTTTGCGTGGGCGAATAGCTTATTCGGGGAATTTGTATGGAAATGGGCTGAACAAAGGGACTTGATAAAGGAGGTACATAATTGAACACAATAGTGAGAAAAAGGAAAATAAAAGCCTTAATCATCGGTTATTTATTCATTCTACCTTCTATTATTGGCTTTAGTGTGTTTGTTGCCTATCCATTAATTACCTCATTTTATTATGCTTTAACAGAGTGGGATGGTTTTGGTAAACCGAAATTTGTCGGATTTGAAAATTACAAATATATGTTTACGGTGGATCCTTCTTTCTGGATTTCCATCAAAGTAACTTTTTACTTTGTAATTCTAAGCGTTCCTGCTTCACTAGCACTGGGTCTACTTTTAGCATTGTTATTAAACAAAAATCTTCCCGGTATTAAGTATTTTCGCACTTTTTATTATTTACCCACCGTCTTACCCATAATTGCATCACTTACCCTATGGAAGTTTATTTATCACCCCCAATATGGTCTTGCCAATCAATTTTTAAATTTGCTCGGGCTCCCTCAGGGAACGTGGTTGACGGATGAAAAATCAGCTTTGATTTCAGTTATTATTAATGGCTTATGGCAGGTTGGAGGCACTATGATTATCTTTTTAAGCGGTCTCCAATCTGTCCCACAAGACTTTTATGAAGCCGCACAAGTGGATGGAGCCTCAGAGTGGACCAGCTTTTTAAAGATCACCATCCCGATGATTACTCCCATTCTTTTTCTTCAACTCATCTTAGGCATTATTGGAGCTTTCCAAGGGTTTACTCAGGTTCTCGTATTAACGAATGGAGGACCCAATTTTTCTACTATGCTTCTTAATTTTAAAATATTTCAGGACGCCTTCAATGGCAAGATGTTTGGCTATGCGATTTCAGAAGTAAGTATCCTGTTTACCATCATCATGATATTTACATTGGTTACTTATAAATTTTCCAATCGATTTGTATATTACGAAAATGACAATCGGTAAGAGGTGAGGTAGTATGAGAAATTCTGGATTTCAAATATTTCGATTTATTATTCTATTAGTTGGATCAATATCGATGTTATATCCCTTATTTTGGATGATCATTATAGCTTTAAAGGGAAACGATGATGTATTCAGTCTTCCACCAGATTGGTATCCTAAAGAATTCAACTGGGAAAACTTCATAATTGGAACTGCACAAATTCATTTTTGGAAAGCGTTTTCAAATTCAATGATTATTGCAGTAATTTGTACAATCGGACAAATCGCCAGTTCTATTCTTGTGGGGTATGGTCTGGGTCGATTAAGATTCCCTGGACGTAAAATGTGGTTTTCTTTATTTATTGGAAGTCTAATGTTACCAGGTTTTATTGGTTTGATCCCGCTATTTCACTTATATACATCACTGGGTTGGTATAACACTTGGCTTCCTATTATCGTTCCTGCATTTTTTGGAAATGCGTCCTTTACATTTTTGTTTATCCAATTTTCAAGTACCATTCCAAAATCCTTTGATGAAGCCGCGAAAATTGATGGTGCGAATGATCTTCGTCTACTATGGAGTGTTATTGTGCCGATGTCTATGCCAATTATTATTACCATGATGATTTTTTCCTTTCAGGGCTCTTGGAACCAGTATCTTGAACCCGTTATATATTTGGTCGATCAAGCAAAATGGCCATTAGCAGTTTCCATGGCTTCATACGCATCAACGTGGACAACGCAATGGAATTATTTTATGGCTGCTGATCTTCTTTATATGCTTCCTATGTTGATTATCTTTTTTGTAGGCCAAAAGTATTTCATGCAGGGGCTTGGATCGGTCAATTCCGCCGGTTTGAAATAATCTCGACTCATTGAGAGGGGGGATGAAAACGAATATGTTTGGGTTGTGATATTTTCTTGAATTAAAGTGTTTTTATAAAAATTGGGAGGTAATACAAAAATGAAGAAAATACAGGCAAGGGTAAGTTTATTATCAACAGTCGTTCTGGTAAGTATATTCGCTTTGTCAGCTTGCAGTTCTACAGATAATACGCCAACTTCAAGCGCTTTAGCCTCAGCTAATCCTAAAGCTTCTCCTTCGGCTGCTATTAAGGAACCTACAAAAGCGATTGAAGTCACTATCATGACTTGGGAATCACCATCCATGAATGACAAGATTATGGCATCTATGAAAAAATTCGAAGCAGCAAATCCAGGGATAACTGTGAAATTGATCCCAGCGCCATTATCCGATTATGGTCTTAAAATTAATCAAATGATCGCAGCCAATCAGGGTCCCGATATATTCATGACTGGTAATGATATGGTTATTGCAAACGGTGCGGAAGGAAGATTGTATGACTGGAGTGCCAAGGCAGCTGGAGATAAAGAATTTATGGATAGCTTTTATAATGGTGTATTAGACGCTTGGAAACAAGATGGCGGCAAATTATATGGGTTACCGGGTCTATTAAATACGTATGGTTATTTCTATAACAAGAAACTCTTCAAGGATGCGGGATTAACCGAGCCTAAAGCTGGTTGGACTTATGATGAAATGTTTGCAGATGCACTTAAGCTTACTTCTAAAAAGGGAGGCGTGCAGCAATACGGATTGTACGCAACAGTGGATCCGTTCAAATTATCCTTATATTCTGTTTCTGCCGGTGGCGCGCCATTTGCAGATGGAATTGTGAAACCTACGAAGGTCGAAATCAGTCCACAATTTATTGAAGGTTTAGAGAGATATAAAGTTGCAATCGCTAATGGTTCGATGATCCCGCCAACCTTTGATCAAACCAACGTCATGAGCAATTTTAAAGCAGGTACTGTGGCGATGACTCAACAAGGTCAATGGGTTGCGGATGATCTGATCAGAACTGCACCTAATTTAGATTGGGGCTTTGTTCCAGGTCCTGTAGTAAACTCACAATCGGAAATTTATGATGCAGTTGGGTGGAGTAGCCCTTCCAATATTAAAAATCCGGATGCTATCTGGAAAGTGCTTAAATATATGGATTCGACGATGTATGCAGAAGTGCTGCCGCAAAATCCAGTTGCACCTGCCGCACATAAGGATGCAGCAAAAGCTTACTTCGATTTTTTGACTTCTTCAAATCATGCAGATGTTGCCATTGGTGTGAATCACATTCTTCAATCAAAAAATGTTCAACCCGTTCGATTCCAAACCACATGGGCAGGTAAAGCAAATCCATTTATAGATGCTGCATGGAATAATATTTTGACAGGGAAAACTCCTGTTAGCGGTCTCAACGATATGGTTGATAAAATTACAAAAGTTATTAAATAGTGTAGGCTAATTTTAGTAGAAGAGAGTTTTGTCATTGGGAAATGGCAATGCTCTTTGGAAGCAAGATTTTTAATTTATAAATTACATATGACAAGGGAGGTAAAATGTTATGGGCTTGAAAACAAGTAAAACAATTAATTTCTTAGTGTTGACTTTGGTATTTTCCTTAAGTCTTACTTCATTGTCTGCCGTTAGAAGCACAAATGCGTATGCACTTACTTCGTCAAATGAAGATACTGCCAAAGAAAAAATAAATACAAAGTCAAATGCAGACACGGCCATAGAGGCATTCAACGCAAAATTTTGGGATAGCAATGCAAAGTATTATTGGACGAATTCTAATCACGGCGGTGAGTATCAAGGCTTCTGGGTCGAGGCTGAACTTTGGGAAATGGTCATGGATGCATATGTTCATACATCCAATGCTGAATTGAAAGCAAAGCTTCGAACTCAGATTGATGATATATTTGATGGTGCGGTAGCAAAATACGGAACAGACTGGACTAACAATCATTTCAACGATGACATCATGTGGTGGGCGATGGCAAGCGCAAGGGCATACGAAATCACGAAAGAACAAAGATATTTGGATAAGGCAAAGTATTATTTTGACTTTGTATATAATACGCAATGGGATGACAGCTTTGCAAATGGAGGTATCTGGTGGATGAATAGCGAGCATACCACCAAGAATGCTTGCATCAATTTCCCTGCAGCTGAAGCAGCCGTTTATCTTTATAACATGACTAAAGATAATCACTATCTGGATGCAGCTGCTCGTATATACAGCTGGGGGAAAACGATGCTTACAGATGGCAATGGAAAAGTTTTTGACCGTATAGAACTTGAAAAAGGTGCTGTCCCGGATGCAACGCATTACAATCAAGGTACTTTCATTGGCGCTGCAGTTGGACTGTATAAAATAACCGGAAAAACCGTATATCTTGATGATGCGGTGAAAGCAGCGAAATTTACCCAAACTCATTTAGTAGATGTAAATCAATTGTTGAATTATGAAGGACCCAATGGTGACTTAAAGGGTGGGAAAACAATTTTACTTCGCAATTTGGCTTATCTTCAAAAGACATTAAACGGCAAGGACGGTAAGACCTATAAGCCGTTTAGCAAAGACTTTAATTACTGGCTTGCTTTCAATACTCAAATGGCATGGAATCATAGAAATGCGGATAATATTGTGGATGGAAACTGGGCAGGTCAACTGCTTTCCGGAACTTATGAATCCTGGTCATCAGTCGCAGCTGTTGAAGCGTTAACTGTTTTATCACAGGACGAATCCAAGGATGTTGTTTTAAACTTTGCAGCTAAAAATCCTTACAATAATATAGAAGCAGAAAGCTATAATATTGGTACTGGAATTATTATGGAAGGCAGTACGGAAGGTACACTGCAATTGGGTGGAATTCAGCCTGGATTCTATGCAGCATATAAAAATGTAGATTTTGGATCCACTGGTGCAGCAGGATTTATTGCTAGAGCAGCAAGCGGAACAGGCGGGGGGAACATAGAAGTCAGATTGGATTCATTAAATGGTGCAAAAGTCGGTACCTTAAACGTACAAGGAACGGGCGGTTGGAATAACTATTCAGATGCCGTTACAGTTCTTAAGGATGATCAAGGAAATCCGAGCACTGTTACAGGAATCCATGATCTATATCTCGTCTTCACCAAAACGCAAGATCAATATTTATTTAATTTAAATTGGTTTAAATTCACCACAACGGATCCAACCAAAACAGATGCATATACAAGGCTGAAAGCCGGTAATTATGACAGCAGTTCAGGTCTTAGTAAAAATGCGGACTGGGGATTTTTAGACGGCATTAAAAACAACGCTTACGCATCCTACAAAGGAATTGACTTTGGAACAGGTGCTGCCGGAGTTACTGCTCACGTAACAAGCGGCAATCAAGGCGGCACGATTGAAGTGAAGTTAGACAGTTTGGACGGTCCAACCGCAGGTGTTATTGGAATTCCGGCATTAGGTAGTTGGGATAACTGGGTTGACATTATGGCGAATATAGATGATACCAAAGCAGTAGGTGTTCATGATGTTTATCTGGTGTTTCATGGAACAAATGGAAGTGACTCACCCTGCAATTTGGAGTGGTTTTCTTTTACAACAGTAAAGGGCAAAGCAAGAGATGCGTATGGAAAGTTAGAGGCTGAAAATTATACCAGTGGTGTAGGTTTCGGTACGGAAAATGGTGGAGGGCAAACCTACCTTGCTGGCATTTATGGTCCTAATAACCCCTATGCCATGTACAACTATATAGACTTTGGAAGCACAAGCCCAACTAAATTTTATGTGAATGCAGCAAGCGACACAAGTGGAGGAACGATCGAAGTACGATTAGATGGCATGAATGGTCCCGTTGTAGTAACAAGTACCGTGTATGGAACTGGCGGTTGGCAGAATTTCAAGGTGTTCTCGGCGGATGTAACAACTCCTGTAACCGGAAAGCATATCGTATTCGTGTTATTTAAAGGAGGAGATTGGCTATATAACATTGATAAATTCACTTTCGGTGACCCAACTGTATTTACAGCACCAACTACACCTACTGAACCTGAGAAAGACAATGTGCCTCCGGGAGAGGTAGAAAATGTTCTGGTGATTAAAGGAAATGACAAAATGAAATTGTATTGGGATGGCCCATATGATATTGATGGTCAAAAGGTGCAAATCACTCTATTAAACAATGGACAACAGGTTGGCAACGTAATAGAAGTTAATCGAGGAATACAAACTGCTGTTATATCAGGAATTGAAAAGGATAATAAGCACTATAAAATCTTAATAAAGACAGTAGATAAGTCAGGAAATGTATCAAAAGGAATAATTGTAAATAGTAATAAATTTCCTTTTGATAAAAGTGGAAATTCTGAAATAGAGCTGGAAAATCAGGAGATAAGTCGGCAATAAAACCGTTAAAGATAAGCCTATGCGATTCTGAATACTACTGTTGAAACGCTAATAAATAACTTCAGAAAACCATTTCATAATGGCCTATTACTTAGAGGCTGTCCCAAAAGTAATAATTATAGATGTACGGGATGGATCCAATCATTAGTAAAAGTGAATATTTGAATGAAAAAGGAGCTAAGCGGCTTGTATGTGCTTAGCTCCTTTGTTTTTGGCGTCTACTGCTGCTTTCTTGAGCAGATTGTGGGCAAGCGAAAGCCACCCGACCTCCAGACTTACTTTGGGTAAGCCTCGAAGCAAGAACCGTTTGAATCCTCGGTTGTACTTCATATCACCAAACACAGGCTCTGGCTCGATCATACGCCTGACCGCTAGGGCGTAGCCGTCTTCGCTGCGAAGTTTTTCACGTGCCTGGTTCTTTAATCGCAAATACTTCATGCTCACTTTGACTTCGCGATTGCCTAAAGACTTCGTACACTTCGGTTTCAGTGGGCATCCTTCACAACTTGTACTCCGGTAATGACGATACTCGATTTCGTATCCACTCTCTGTGCTTTCCTTGCTTATTCGGTGAAAAACAAGAGCTTGTCCCGCAGTACATGTCCACGTATCTTGTTCGGTGTTATAGGTCCAGTTATCGATTTTGCTAATATCCTTTTGTCAGGCCTTACTTTTTTCACGATGGTAGGTGTTGTATTTGACGACGGCTTCGACTTCATTTTGCTCTAAATAGTCGTAGTTCTCTTCGCCGCCGTATCCCGCGTCGGCGATAATGGTTCCCGGCAGCTGACCCAGCTGCGATTTGACTTTTTCAAGATGAGGGATGAGGCAGCGCGTATCGGTAGGTCTTTGATGCACACTGTAGCCGAGGATGAATTGATTTTCGGAGCCAATCTGTACATTGTAACCCGGCTTAAGTTGACCATTACGCATGTGATCTTCTTTCATTCGCATGAACGTCGCGTCTTTGTCGGTCTTACTGTAGCTGTTTCGATGCCCCAAAATTTCTTCATGAGACTCATACTTTTGCAGACGAGGGAGTAAGTCTTTGCGAAGCTTACGCACCGCCTTCTTCAGCGGCTTGTCCTTCGGTTTTTCCTGTAGTCTTTCTTCCAATTGCTTGACGGCAAGCTCCAACTTTTCACTTGTGATATTCGTGGTTTCGCCAAGCTCGCAGAGATCTCGGCCTCCATGCGCCCGTTCTTCTTGCTTTTCAGCTTCTTCGATGGTCGCAAACAAAGTCTGTACTTTCTCCCGAAGCTTTGCCTTATGCTTCACTACGGCTTTACCCCAAACAAACTTATACCGATTGGCATTCGCTTCGATTTTAGTGCCGTCTACAAAGTAGTTTTCAAGTTGAACATATTTCTCGTCGGCGAGAAATTGCAGAACCGCGACAAACACAGTCTCCAGCACAGCTTTCATCCTTTCGGAGCGAAAACGATTAATGGTGCGGAAATCCGGCCGCTGTCTGCCTGCAATCCACATGAACATGACGTTTTCACGGACAGCCTTGGCGATCTGGCGGGAGGAGTAGATGCGCTGGGTGTAGGCGTAGATGATAACTTTGGTTAACATTTTAGGGTGATAACTGTCTCGTCCACCTCTAAGATAAGCAGCGTCAAAGATAGCATCGTCCAGCCGATTCACTGCTGCATTAACGATACGAACGAGGTGGTTTTGAGGAATATCTTCTTCTAAATCCATTGGCAGGCAAAGTTGATCCATGGTATATTGAATGTACAAAGAAACCGTCTCCTTTAGTAATGGTTGGTCGCACTTCCATTTTACCAAAGAACGGTTTCTTTTTGTTTACAAAAAATTGAGAGGGTGCCCCTCAGTCATTTTTATAACTTTTGGGACACCCTCTTGTTTAATACTCCTAAAGCAATATTTTATTCATGAGATCTCCACAATCTGCTTCATTACAGCACGCCATTCAAGCTGCCACCGGTAGCAAACAGCCGGTTGATCCGCTTTTCAATCGACGGATCGGAGACAAGCGGTGGGGCGTGATGTGGTTTCGTCCGAGCATCGATAATGACATTGTCGCAACCCCAATGCTTGAACACGAACCCGTCATTCACTCCGTAAATATCATGGGACGGATTGCTCCGGGTAAAGGTAGTCCACAGGAAGTTGGCTAGCGACGCGCCGACAAAGGAACTGTCGTCACAAAGTACGATCAGCGGACATTCCGGCATCGCCCCGCGCGCGCCGATCGCTTCCGTTAGTTCGCTAAGTTGCCGGTTGGCATCCGCGTAATTACTGAATAATGGTCCTTCCAGTGCGACGACACCCGGCAGGGCGAGCAGAGGGTTGCCATAATCTCGTAGTCCCTGAAGCTGCTCAGGCAAGTCATTACATAGCTCACGCTTCTTGTCTCCGCAGGCAGCGAATACGACTTTGCTTCCTCGGTTTAGACCAGTTCCGGAATAGTCCAGCGTATCGATTGTCGTGTTTGTTTGAAAATGAAGATCGCGCCTGAGGTCGATCCGCTCTAGTACGTAGGCTAGAAATTCCGCTTCCCGATATGTGCTGAGCGGCTGTCTTTCTTCAGCGGCGATAAACAAATATTTAGCAAGACTGAGTTGTCCCGTCCCGAGAATCCGGTTTGCGATCGTAAGCAGCTCGGACGGCTGCTGCACCTTGGTGTAAGGGGTGTAGCGTTCGGTACCGATCGCAAACAACAGCGGGTGAACGCCCGCAGCATCGACGGCGTGAACCTCCTTCACGCCCGGCACCTCCTGTCTTACAGCATCGCCGGTTAGTTCGTGAATGAGCGCCCCAAACGCAGTGTCCTCCTGCGGTGGCCTGCCGACGACGGTAAACGGCCAGATCGCGTTGTGCTTCGCGTACACCTTTTTGACGCGCATCATTGGAAACGGATGGACCAAGCTATAGTAGCCGAGATGGTCACCGAAGGGGCCTTCCGGTTTCGTCTCGCCGGGATGAATCTCGCCCGTAATGACGAAATCGGCGTCGTGGCTGATGCAAAATCCGTCCGAATAACCGAATCGGAAGCGGCGGCCCGCGAGCAGGCCTGCGAATGTTAACTCGCTTAAACCTTCCGGCAGCGGCATTACGGCAGACAGAGAATGGGCGGGAGGTCCGCCGATAAAGATGCTCACTTTAAGCGGTTCTCCCATACGGTTCGCTTTATGCTGGTGAATACCGATGCCCCGGTGAATTTGGTAATGCATGCCGATTTCCTTATTCGTCGCATAGTCATTACCCGTCAGTTGTACCCGGTACATCCCCAAGTTCGCGTTCATAATCCCCGGTTTATCCGGGTCCTCAGTATAAACTTGCGGCAGCGTAACGAAAGCCCCTCCGTCCATTGGCCAATGCTTAATCAACGGAAGATCGGTTATCGCTACTTCCTCAAAGCCGGAAGCACCGCCTCGATGCCGAAGCGGCAGCGCCTTTGTCGCCGCTATCCCAGCGCTAACATGCCGGATTGGCTGCCTGAGCGCCCTCATCGGATCGTTGCGCAGAGCGATGACGCTCTGTGTCGATTCCCAGGTCTGCCTAAAAATAAACTTACTTCGCTCCATTGAGCCGAACAGGTTTGAAACCGCCCTGTATCGAGTTCCTTTCAGATTCTCGAACAAGAGGGCCGGACCTCCGGCATTGAACACTCGCAGGTGAATTGCTGCGATTTCCAATTCGGGGTCCACTTCTTCCCGGATTCGGATGAGATGGCCATGCCGTTCAAGGTCGTTTACACATGCTTCCAACGTTGGGTACATCTTAGTTTACTCCTATCTTGGCAACGAATTGCTACAGAATTTTGAAGCTTGTATAACCCTATTTTACACAAGGAGATGCAATTACGCTAAAACCAGCTAATAGCTTGTCAAGATTTTTCTCTTAAGTGTTGTGGCTCATTGTCCTTTTTTGACGATAGCGGTTGTGAGTGGATAAACGGTTTGACCGTGCATATTCATTCCATTTGCTGGAAACAACAAATAATCGATTCAAACTTTTCATTGTACTTACGGCTTTAACCCTTCTATGTGGTTGTTGGGATGTTAAAGAAATCAATTTGCGTACCCCTCCTTTACTCATCGGCATAGCCAAGGGAAACGATGATGAATACAGAGTGACACTGTATGTTCCCATAACGCAAAGAGGCAAAACGGCATCAAGAATAGTAACGGGAAAAGGCAATTCAATTTTCAATATTCTGCAACAAATGCAGACAAACTCTGATGATGCCCTCGATTACTCACAAGTACAATTCATTCTTATCCAAAACAACTTGGCAGAGAACGAAGAGGAAATGGGTAAACTTGTTCGACTTTTAATGGAGATGGAGCAACTGCCGTCCAAAGCGTTGGTTACCATTACAGATGAGGGTATTGAGAAAATGCTGTCGAATATTGATAAAGTAACAGGTGCTCAAATTATCTCTATCCATGAATTTTTTAATAAAGGGGAGTGGGCACCAGAGGTTTCGAGTACCCGCATTTTGGAATTTTATGGAAGTTTGTATTCCTATACGAAGGATATAAACGTTCCGATCGTCATTTCCGGCAAAGATACAGTATTACGCTTTGAAGGCTCCGCTTTATTCAAAAAAGAGAAAATGGTGGGACGGATCAACCCAAAGGAAAATCTACTAGTTAATTTGTTTCATCACCGCAATGCAACAGGCGAGATAGAGAGCCTGGGCTCTGCTGACATGATCGTAAAAAACAGCTCATTGCACATCAAGTCGTCAATGAAAAAGGATGAACCGTTGGTGTCATGCGATTTGAAATTAAAAATACGAGTTATGGAAAGAAAAGAGGGCGTGACGGATAAACAGATCCATGAAGAACTCGAAAAGCTGATCGAAAAGCAGTTTAAAAGGATATTTGAACAAGCCCAAGAAAACAAATCAGATATTTTTGGGTTTGGCCAACACTTCCGTAATCGGATTCAATATCAGGAATTAAAAAGCTGGAGAGAAGAATATTATCCAAAGTTAAAAGTGAATTTTCAGGTCCATGTAAGCTATTTGTAATTTCAAAAGCGCCTCCTTATTATCATGAGAGGCGCTTTTGGTTACTTCCTGAAATGCTTCGTGGCTCCCCATTTCATTACAAACTTTAGGATGTATTATTCATGAGAAAAAAAGATAATGATACAGTAATTTAACCTATTGGAGCAGAATTCTTGTTCCATTTTTAGAAAATTATGAAACATTTAAAACGGAGCGACGCAAATTTGCAGGCTCCGTTTTCTAATTAATTATGGAATATCACATTTTTTTTGTCATAATTTTCGAGAAAATTTTCAGAATTAGTGAGGATAGATTCTCAAAATTGTTGAGAAATCTATAATAATGCATTAACATACAGGAAGTAGTTTATCCAAGTCTTCAAAAGTAGAGTTATTAAACCAATTACGAGACATGTGGAGTGCTATTCACTCTAAGTTTGGAACGGAAATAAAGGGAAGTAACCGTGGAACCCTTCTCATGAAGGGCTTTTGTTTTGATGTGAACACTCAGGAAGGCAAATCATCCGTTACAAATTTCTAATTCAATCATTAGTACTAGTAAGGCCATTTTACTTCATAGGAGCGTCTGAAGGACCATGATAAAGAAAGAAATCGCGCATATTCGCAAGCATTTTAAATTGGATAACGAAATGCTTAAAATCCACGATATTTTTAACGTGTATATCATGAAGGAAAGCAACGAGATCTACCATTATGAGCGCCAACCGTTCGCCCTAGTAGACAGGGAAAAGCAGGAACTATATATGCTCAATTTCAAAAAACTGCTGACCGGCGAATTAGATCAGAAGATGTATGAGTTAAAGTTTCAGGAGGAAGCGGAGCAGCCTACACAGGTGCTTCTCCATCAAGGTTTAGTGACTGGTAATGCGGAAGAATGGCAAGATCTGATGCTTTTGTTGGTGGAAAAAATGTTGGTGGATACCACATACGAACAGGATACAGTGATTACTTTCGTTCGCGGACAATATTCACGGCCGACTAAGAGTAGGAACGAAGATGCCATGGAGAGCGAAAAAAACGAGATGTTCGCGAATCTATTCATTCTGTGCAGCGTGAATTCTACGGAACAACAGAAGAAAACGCTCATGTTTGACTATGTGGAGAGAGAATTTAAGTATAACGTTTTCGTAGATCCGATCATCAAATTGAACACGCCGGAACAAGGTTTTTTCTACCCTAGTGTGACAGACAACTATTCCGACGTGAATCGCATTCTGTATTGCTCGGGGAGAGCGCATGAACCGAATTGGCATTTCATCGATCAAGTCTTAAATGCCGAGAAGACCGTGACGGCGTTAGAAGAGAGAGCCATTTTTGAAGACATCGTGAAGGAAGTAGCGGGCGATCAACTGGATGCATCTACGATCGCTCATGTGTATGAGGAAATTCATCGGGTCATCGAGTCCAACGAGGATGAAGAACCTCCAAAGCTGGACTATAAAGATGTGGAACGCATGCTGTCGGTCAGTGGTGTAGAGGGCGTGACGATGGAAAAGGTGGAACGAGCGTTCCAAAACGTCGTCGACGACAAAAACTATGAACTCAAAGCAAGCAGCGTCATGCCGAAGTTCACTTCTAAATCGATTAAAATTGATACGAAGATAGCCACGATTTCGGTCAGTCCTCAAGATTTAAAGTACGTGAGACAGGTAAATTATCAAGGTAAACGATGTATCTTGATCGAGGTCGACGAAGACGTCGTGATCGAAGGATTTACGCTCAGTACGGAGACGTTGTAGAGTAGGAACGTTCACGCAGACGGCGCAATTGGCGTGCTCAGTTTTGTTAAATTGGGCGGGTGCGACACCGACAAATCTGCTCTGGTAAAGAAGTGAAACTTAGCCCATGCTTATATGCATGAAATTTACGGCATGCCAGATAGTCAATTTCACCACGGTGCATAGAAAATTCTAATCAATTCTGGAACAACAATTAAATAAATATACGAAAAGAAGCGGACTTCTGATGATTCTCAGTTGTCGGCTTCTTTTTTGCAAGGTAGTAATCTATGAAGAAAAAACTATTGTACCCCATTTGCGGTCAACGCAGCTTTAACTGGAATCTCCGCTGTCAAAGAATGCTGTGGCTCTGCTTACACCCCTCACTTATAACCCATCGCCATATCTTAAAAAAACCTTTACAAAAACAAAGAGGAAACGTGGCCTTGATGGCGAATGATATTTATCAGTAATTAATAAATCAAATAGTTTTATAAATTAATTACTAGGATGGAGCTGTTTCCTGTACTTCGAAATCATTGTGTAAATTGATACAAGGAGATGACTAACAAGTGAAAAAGAAACTGTTAACCCGCTGCTTCACCTGCCTAATGGTTACACAGCTTGTCGCCGGCTCTCTGCTGACGCTTAGCAGCCCTGCAGCTGCAGAAAGCGCAGCCGCCGTCGAAGCCGTAGCTGGAATCCCCCGCATGCTCATTACTGAAACGGTCCCTGACTCCGGTGGAGACGATGCACTGGGAGAGGATCCCTACGAGTACCTAGAGGTTTATAACAACAGCGACCAGCCGATTGACTTCAAGGACTATTCTATTTTATACAGGTACCCGGGGGAGCCCGGCCAGGATTTATTCTGGCGGCCTTACACCGATAAACAGATTATCATCCAGCCTAAGCAGGCCATGGTTTTCTGGGCGGTTACGGCGTCAGGGGAGCCCAAGACGGTGGCTGATTTTAATCAGCATTTTCAAACCTCGCTCATTGAAAATAAAGACATTGTCCGGATTCCCGGCGGTATTAACAACCTGAGGGAAAGAACCCTCGTGGTAGCTACTAATACAGGAACCGACATTGTACGTGCGAGCTTTAATCCAGGCGTGATTGATACAGCTGCGGATCTGAGTATCGAGTACGGCGTTCCAGACGCCGGCAGTCTCGATATGAAGAAGCTCAGCTCCAAGGAGTTGCCAGCCTCCCCGGGAACCTTCAACCCGGCTAACGTACCCGCGGAGCCTGTCCTCACTGTGAACGACCCTGTCCCGCCGTCGGTAAAGGATCTTTCGGATCACACCGGGATTGACCTGATCAAGCCGATTGAGCTGATAGCCGAAGCGGCAGATGATCGTCTTCTTGCTTCCCTTAATTTATACTATAAATCCAACAAGACGACGAATTATAAAATGGTAACCTCGCCGCGCGGCGCCGACGGACGCTTCCGCTACTCGTTGGAGATGATGGAATGGTTCGGGAGCCCGACACTCGACTACTATTTCCAAGCATCCGATACCTTCAACACAACGTCAACGGCTCCTCCGAAAACGATCAGCCTGGCCGGGAATGAGAAAAGCCCTGCGCTGAACGTTCTTGATGGCGATGTTCTGTCTGGTGAGCGAGTTCTGATCGGTTCGTCTACCACCGCAGGGTCCATGTCGCTGTCGATCGACGGTCAGCCGGTCAGTCCAACGGAACGAGCCATGGAGAAAACGGCTTATTTTGTATTTGAAGCGGACGACATAAATGTAGGGCAGAACGTGACCACCATGGGCAGCGAGACGCTGTACTTGATTCCGTTCCAAACCAATGATTACAAAACCATGGTAGTGCCGGTACGGCCCGATTTGTTCAAGTACGGTCAGGCGAATCCGATTGCACTGCGAGCGGGTTCATCAACCCGACCTTATTATGAGAACCAGCCGGAGCCTGGCCTGGATGATTTCAATATCCGCAATGTCCGGCTTGTTTTAGCAGACGGTACGGTCATCCGCGACCCGAAATATGCGAATCCGGCCACCATACTGGACATGGGAGATAACGGACGCTTCCTTCCGGTTGTGTACTTCAACTTCACGATTCCCGAGCGCTATTGGGACGGGATCTCCTACCGATGGAACACTGCAGCAGCCGTTGACGGACCTCATCGGGTCGAGGTGACTCTGCCTGACGGCAGCAAGGACACAGCGAGCGTGATGGTAGACAATCAAGGCCCGGTTGTAACTGCGAATATTACGGAAGGCAGTACTCACAAAGGGACTTTTGAGATACAAGCTTCCGCATCGGATGCGGCTTCCTCCGTCAAATCCTTCGAGGTGAAACTGGATGGCAAGCTCATTGAGGTTCCGTATTCCACCTCCTCTGCGGCTCTCACTCCGGGGGAGCATAATCTTGTGCTTAAGGCTGTAGACGCCGGGGGCAAATCGACGGAGAAAACGACCAAATTCACAACGCCTGCAGAGCTTCCGGGTATGCCGCTTCTAGCGGCGCCGGCGGACGGTGCTCAGGATACGGAAACGAACGTGAGCCTGCAGGTATCGGTTTCCGATCCGACCGGCGACCCGCTGAACGTGAAGTTCTTTAAAGGGCAAAAGATCACCGCCGCGGACGCGGGAGTGATCGCTTACAAGCATGCGGCTGATGTAGAGCCTCCTCTGACCTTGACGAGTCCGGGAGAAACGCAGCTGACCGCCGAAGAACAAACAGCCGCCGGAGCCTCCGATGACCGTTACGTCACTAATGACTCTACTGAACAGTTTCCTTATCAGCGCTTTGAAGTGGAAGTGAGGGCGGAAACCGGCGCCGGCGATCGTCTCGAGCTAAGTTGGGAAGGGCATTCGCTCAAGGGTCGTAAAGTAGGTTTGTACGCATGGAATTATACTGCGGCAAAGTGGGATTCCCTAGCGTCCACAGTGGCCATTTCCGAGGAAGACTTTAACCTCTCAGCGGCGGTGGACGGCGGCAATTATGCAAGAAACGGCAAAGTCCAAGTCCTGATTCAGGACGAGATTCCGCGCCGTGAGCAGTACGATTTTACCATTGCCTCTATCCCGGACACACAGATCTACGCGGAAATTCAGCCGGAGTATTTTGAGTCCCAAGTCAATTTCCTGCGCGATGCCAAAGAATCGATGAATATTCAATATGTGATGCAAGTGGGGGACATTGTAAACTCCGCAGGAATCAAAGGACAGTGGGAACGTGCGGATAAGTTTATGAAGGTGGTGGAAGACGCCCAAATTCCTTGGGGTTTAGTCGCGGGCAACCATGACGTGTTCGACGGAGGAGCGACGTCAGTGCCGGATTACTCGGAATTCTCGAAGTATTTCGGAGAGAACCGCTTTAAGGATAAGCCTTACTACGGAGAGTCGTACAAAGATAACAAAGGTCACTATGACCTGATATCAGCAGGCGGCAACGATTTTATTTTCGTCTACATGGGTTGGGGTATGAATGATGAGGATATGGACTGGATGAACAGCGTTTTGAAGCAGTATCCGGATCGTAAAGCGGCCATTGTGGTTCATAATTATTTGCAAAATAACGCAACGAGATCCGCAACAGGCAACGAGATTTACCAGAAAGTAGTAGTTCCGAATCCTAACATATGGATGGTCATGAGCGGTCATTTCACCGGAAGTGCGCTGCGTACCGACCAGCTTGATGATAACAAGGACGGACAGCCGGATCGCAAAGTGTACCAGATTCTTAACGATTATCAGGGCATTCCGAACGGTGGAAATGGATATTTGAAGCTTCTGCATTTTGATACGGAGACGGATACCGTCTATGTTAATACGTATTCGCCGTATTTGGACGATTACAATTATTACGATCCGAGCAAGGACGAGTTTAAGCTTTCGGTGGACCTGAAGCCGATGGTGAAAAGAGTGGCGACCGACGCGATGACGGTAAAAGTGTACGCTAACGATGCGATTGGATCGGCGCAGGCGGCCAGCGGTTCCACAGCCATGGTCAACTGGAACAACCTGAAAGGAAGCACGGATTACGAATGGTACGCACTGGCAGAGGACAGCTTCGGCGGACGGACGTACTCGGATATTTGGTCCTTCCGCACCCAGGTTACCGTTGAAGCGCCGCAAGGCGTGAAGGTGGCAAACGTGACTGCAGGTTCGGCGCAGTTGAGCTGGTCCCCGATAACGGCATCCGACGGAAGCAGCGTGACCTACCAGGTGTACGGCAGTCATGGGGCCGTCTCCACGGTGACCGGCACGGTGTACACTTTGACGGGACTGGATCCGGATACGGTGTATTCGTTCCAGGTCAAAGCTGTACACTCGTCGGGAGCGGTATCTGTGCTCAGCGAGCCGTTAAGCTTTAAAACATCGATTGACCTGCCTGCTCTGCAGAACGGCCTGCAGCGCTTTATTGCCTCCGGCAAGGTTACCCATCCGCTGGCCAAACAGCTGGAGAATGCACTAAGCCAGGCGGTCAAACATATGCAGAATGGACAGCGGGATCAGGCAGCCAAGCAGATTGAGGACTTTTTGAAGTACCTCTCTAATAAAGCACATCAAGATTTGGTTGCTGCGGACGCTATGCAGTGGCTGAATGATAAAGCTGAGGCCCTGCTTCGCATCTGGAGCCGATAACCTGCCTGCAAGGCGCTAATAAACGAAAAGCCCCTGGAAGATTTCTCATCTCTTCCAGGGGTTTTTCGTTGCGACAATATCGTCCATAACCCTATATTTCCAGTTT
Source organism: Paenibacillus germinis (assembly GCF_013141785.1). Taxonomy (NCBI): domain Bacteria; kingdom Bacillati; phylum Bacillota; class Bacilli; order Caryophanales; family Paenibacillaceae; genus Paenibacillus; species Paenibacillus germinis. Next base: position 132,075 of record NZ_WHOC01000133.1, on the reverse strand, counting down.
ACTGAAGTACAACCGAGCAGTGACTGCGAGTCACAGCGACAAGCTATCGAGCGGGATCTTGAACACGCTCTGCTGGACAAGCCCGACGGCTAGTGCAGTCTCGTCCTCCATGTCGGTGAGGTGTAGGAACTCTACGTTCCGGCACGTTTCCGGCACTTGGGCCATCACTCGCGCTTTGAGTTCGTCGACGAACGAGTCCCCCCATACCGGCAGCATAAACCCGGTGAGCAGAACCCGGTCCGGATTGAGCAGGGTGACGATATTGGCAACGGAGTAAACGATCGCCGTTCTCACCACCTCGCTCAGCAGAACGGTTTCGGGGTCTCCGGCGCGGACAGCTTCGTTGAACTGCTCCCAACTCCGACCGAGCGTCCGGAGCAAGCCTCTGGAGGAAGCCAATGTGGTTAGGCACCCTCTGCCGCCACAGTAGCACTCATAATCGTAGGGCGGCATAAATGCCTTATAGTGGCCAACCTCGCCTGCTACGAAGGAGGAGCCGGTGACCAGCAGTTTCTCTACGACGATGGCGCCCCCGATGCCTTTGGCTAATTTGAGCGTCACATTGTTTTTGGAGGAGATCAGACTTCCGCCCATATTTTCGTTGAACGCGAGCAGATTGGTGTCATTCTCCAGTAAGACGGGGAGCCCGTACTCGTCCTCGAGCAGCTTCGCCAGCGGTATCCGCTTCCATCCGAGCCCCGGCGAGCGAAGCAGAATGCCTTCGGAGGAGTCAACGAGTCCATGGACGCTGAAGCCGATTCCTTTCAGGCAGGTTGGGTCAGGGGTCTGGCCCATGAGTTTGTCGATCACGCTGCGGATCACCCGGAGCAAGTCCTCTTCGGTCTCGTAACTGTCTGCCTTCACTTCAGCTTCCGCCAGGCGGGTGTGCTGGAAATTATATACCGCTCCTCGTGCCGATGTGCCCGACAATTCAATGCCGATCGCACAAAAGCGGGAACCGTTAAGCAGCAGGGGAACACGCTTACGGCCGCTGCCGCTCTCAAGGGATTGCGGTTCTCCTTCGATAATCAATTGATCCTCTAGAAGCCGGTTTACGATGTTGGTGACGGTTTGCTGACTAAGTCCGGTTTTTCTGGCTAGCTCTACACGTGAGATCGAACATTCCGAATAGATCAGATGCAGTACCTTCTGCTGATTTATGGATTTAAGCAGCGTGTGGCTTGCATGTTTCAATGTGGACATAAGTCGACCTCTTCCTTGAACTAAACACGTTTATTCTCTTAGTTGAAATTAGTTTACCACGCAGGTCATTACTGGGTAAAGGTAGGGATTTTTGTCGAAAGATTTTTATTGTATCTAAAAGAAAAAACAGGTAGGATAATAATAAATAAAATTGATTTATTAACTAAGTGTAAATTGTAAGCGTGTTCACACCATGTTAATCAGAGATTTTTAACAGATCCCTTACAAAACGATAATCATCGCCAAACAATTACACTGTATTATTGGATTTAATAAATCAATTTTCTTTATTAATTCGAGGGGGTTTAAGTATGAGAAAGAATTTTGCAAAGCTGACGGCTTTAAGTTTGACGGTCGCCATGTCCAGTTCCTTGTTGGCGGCATGCAGCAGCGGGAACACACAGCAAAATCCGGGAGCCCAGACCCAACCGGGCGCATCAGCGGAGGTTTACGAAAACGGTTTGTCGAAGAACGAGAAAGTAACTCTGAAGGTCGGATTTTTCATGGGTGGTTACGGGCGCGAATGGTTCGACTATGCTATCAAATCTTTCACAGCAAAATACCCGAACGTTTCATTCGATATTACGGCATCGGCAGATATGAAAAACACCATTCAAACTAAGATTGCAGCAGGCAACGATAACGATATGTTCGACATCTTTAACACAGCACCGACGTCAGGAATTGTTCCATTAGCTGAAGCCGGAAAACTCGAACCCTTGGATGATTTATTCAATAAGAAGCTTCCGGACGTACCTGATAAAACGGTTAAGGACATGATCTTGCCGGGAATGTTTGAATCGTTCACCAGAGTCAACGGTAAAGTATACGAGTTCACTACAGCCAGTTCGTTCGGTGGTTTGTTCTACAATAAGACCTTGTTCGAGAAGAACGGTTGGAACCAAACTCCACGGACATGGGCTGAATTTAACGACCTTCTCGCAAATATCAAGAAATCCGGAGTTACTCCAATTACATTCCCGGGTATTCATCCGAACTATCACGACTGGGCCTTCGGAGATGCCAAAGTATTTGAATTGGCAGATATGAAAGGCGGCGCGGATAAATACATTGAAAATTTCAAAACTTATACGGGGCCACAATATACTTCACCTGAAAGTATAGAGCATTGGAACCGTCTTTATGAACTGGGCAAGAAGGGCTATTTCCCTGAAGGCTTACCTGCTTTAACGCATACCCAGTCCCAGATGCAGGTGATTCAAGGTCAAGCTGCGATGGTATCGACAGGAAGCCACGTAGAGAATGAAATGAAGAAGTCGACACCTGAAGACTTCAAATGGGGCTATATGGCGGTTCCGTTCGTCGAGAACAAAAACCAGAAAATTTGGATTAAAAGCGGCATTACGAACTTCAACTATATGTGGGCAGGCAAACCGGAATTAAACAAGAAATGGTCCAAGGAGCTTATAGTCTGGTTGATGACGCTGGAAAACCAACAATTTGCTGCTGAAAAATCAGGGGCTCTCCCGATGCGTAAAGATTTAATCGACGATTCCGCAAAAGTTGCAAAACTTTCGAGTTCAGCTCAAGCAATTTTGAAGTACATTAAGGAAACCGAAGCACGGACATATAAAGCGCACAGAACCGTCAGCATCTCGGATCCGAACATGGTCAAAGCGACAAAGGTTAGAGACGAAGCGATTACGAAAATCGTTTTGGGCAAGCAGGATCCTAAACCAATGCTTGAAGAAGCGGAAGGCTTGCTGCAGCAAGCTGTTAAAGCGCAGAAGAAATAAACAGAACGAGCGGGGAGGAATTCCTCTCCGCTTTAATTTCATAATAGGAGTTGACTTCCTTTGTCCGACTCAACGGTATTGAAAGCGCAGCAAACTCCGCCTCGAAAAATGGGGCTGGATAAAGCGAAAACACAAAAATGGATATTTTTAACCTTAGCCATCGTCCCGCCCTTCGGCGGATATTTACTGTTTACGCTATTTCCGAATATATTATCGATCTACTATGCCTTACTGGATTGGGATGGACTCACAGACCCCAAGTTTGTCGGGCTCAAGAACTTTGCTACTGCTCTCCAGGATGAGTATGTCTGGCGTGCACTCGGCCATAACGTGATATTTATGATAACGATTCCGGCTTTGGTTGTACTAATTTCTTTGCTCCTAGCCTATTTGGTTACGAATAAATCATATTTCGAGAACGAATTCCTTAAAGTGCTGTTTTTCTTTCCGAATGTTCTGTCGATCGTTGTGGTCGCTCTTTTGTGGGCATTCATCTACGATGGGACTTACGGCTTGCTGAATGGAGCACTCCAGCTTATCGGCATTGACATGAAGAACTTTTACTGGCTGGGCAGCGAAAGCACGGCGATCTGGGCGCTCATCCCGCCATGGGTGTGGGGCGGCGTAGGCTTGTACGTAATTATTTTCGTCAATGCTATGACGGCTATTCCCAAATCGCTGTATGAATCGGCCATTCTGGAAGGTGCCGGCCATATGACACGCTTGTTTCAGATCACTATTCCACTGATTATGTCGATCGTGCGCGTAAGTGTGCTATTTCTCATTATAAGTACACTGAAAACCTTCGAGCTGATATTAATCATGACAAACGGTGGCCCGTCCGGGTCGACGGATGTGATTGGTCTATATATGTTTAACCTGGCATTCGGAAACGAGTACATTAACTACGGTTACGCATCAGCGGTCGGAATGATCCTGTTCGTCATCCTGGTTACAGCCAAGCTGCTTATGGACAAATTTTTGCCGAACCGGGGAGTCGAGTTCTAATTATTACTGTTCTAACGTGGGGAGTGGATTCGGGTTGAAAGAAAAAAGGACACTAATGGACGTGATTTGGCGTCTGGTCTTGTATATTTGGGCATTAACGATACTTTTCCCGCTGGCATGGGTTTTTTATGAATCCTTGAAGACCAACCCGGAATTTTTCAAGGATATATGGGCCCTTCCCAAACAAGCGCAATGGTCGAATTATGTCATTGCTTGGACCGAATATGGCTTCGGCCAATCCTTGTTAAACACACTTTATTATGTGGGCGGAAGCCTTGTAGTAAGTCTCTTTTTTACTACACTTAATGCCTATGCGCTGACAAGGATGGAATTCAAGGGAAGGAACCTCATTTGGGGCTTGATCATGCTTTCGTTATTCCTTCCCGGCATTAATGCCTTGGTTCCTCAATACGTAATCATGCGAGAGTTACATTTAACGAACAGCCTGACGGGTTTGATTTTGCTGTCAGCCTTAGGGGAAAGTGTATTCTACTTGATGCTTCTGGGAGGCTTTATGAAGTCGCTGCCCAAGGATTTGGAGGAAAGTGCGCATATGGACGGCGCTTCGATCTTTCAAGTTTTTTGGCGGGTCATCGTGCCGCTTTCTACTCCCGGGATTGTTACCGTAGCCATCTTCAAGTTCCTCGGATATTATAACAACTTTATGGGTCCGTTCATCTACTTGAGCGATCCAGAAAAATATACAATTGCGGTGCAAATGTATCAAGCTAACAAAATGATGGAATACACTACGGACTGGGTTACCTTGTTTGCGGGTGTAACGATTGCGATGGTTCCTTCCATCATCGCGTTTATATTCTTCCAAAAGATGATCATGCAGGGTGCGACTTTAGGTGCGGTTAAGGGCTAGGTAGAGAGAAAAGGGATATCGATAGGAAGGAGCTGTCTTGTGCACAAATGAACGAGAACACAAGCAGTAAATGGCTGAAGTCTGTGAATCAGCAAAAGGTGCTTCGATTGATTTACGCAGAAGGGCCGATCTCCCGGGTAAATCTGGCGGAGAAAACGGGACTGACCCCGCAAACGATTACGAACATTGTAAACAGGTTGCTTAGAGAAGATATTCTGCAGGAAAATGTTCCGTTGGAAAACGGGGTGGGCCGCAAGCCCGTTCCACTTGTCGTCAAAAGCGGAAATTTATTCGCCATCGGGATCGAGGTTGCGGTCAAATACGTGCGTGGTACACTGGTGGATTTTCGGAATGTACCCATCTGCGAAGTCACGGAAACGATGTTTTCCGGTGGTAATGAAGACCATGATGAGAATAAGGTCGAGTGCATCGTTAAGGTGATCGACCAGTTGCTAAAACGGGTGCCGAAGATGAACCAGCTCAAAGGCATCGGATGTAGTATCCAGGGGCTGGTCGATTCCACGGACGGCGTCGTGCTGCTTTCTTCCGGTCTGCATTGGCGGAATTTCCCGCTAAGGGAAAGGCTGGAGCAGCATTACAACCTGCCGGTCTATCTGGAGAATGACGCGAACCTGCTTGCGCTTGTGGAAAATTTGAACGGAAGCCTGGCTGCATCGAATCATAACGTGACAGTAAAATTGGATTACGGCATCGGCGGAGCTCATGTGATGAACAAGCAACTGAATTCGGGGGCCGGACATGTGGCGGGCGAGCTCGGGCATTGTAAAACGTTCTTCGGCATCGAAGCCCTGCCGTGCCACTGCGGAGCCAAGGGCTGCCTGACTACGCTGGTCTCTGGAAGCGGAATGAAACGCAACCTGGGATTTACGCTGGAGGAGTTCGGGCATCGGATTCGGGAAGGGGATCCGGTTGCGCGGGAGTGGCTTGCAAAGATGGCCGAGGCGGTAAGCTCCGCCCTCAGTAACTTGATTACCTTCTTGAACCCGGACCATGTATTGTTTACCGGCAAGGTGCTGGACCATACGGGAAATTATCTGATGGACCCGCTTAGAAAGCGTATTCTGGAGAACATTCCGGAATCCTGCCGTAAGGTCCGACTTCTTCGGCTGGAGCAGACACCGGACGATTCGGTTCTGGCGGCCGGGCTGGTCATGAACCGGTTCTTCGACGTTCCGCCGATACATTTATCCGTCATTTAACGGGGTTTAAGGCTGTTTTGCGAAAAGGAGAATCCTGCATGAAGATTGCTGTAATCGGCTGCGGTACAATGGGCCGTACCCATGGGGCCGAATGGATTAGAATGCCCGGTATTGAGCTTGTTGGTGTGTGTGATATGCAGGAAGAAGCTGCTCAGGCGCTTGCCGGGAGGTTGGAGACAAAGGCTTTTTTCGATTTCGATCAAATGGTGTCGGAGGCGTGTCCGGAGGTTTTAGACATCTGCTTACCAACGCATATGCATAAGGAATTTGTTCTCAGGGCCGCCCGTCTCGGGAAGCATATCATTTGCGAGAAGCCATTCGCCTTGTCGCTCGAGGAAGCGGATGAGATGGCCGCTGTCTGCGAGCAGCAGGGAGTAAGGCTGTTCATCGGTCATGTGGTGCGTTTCTTCCCAAGCTATATCGATATTCGCCGCAAAGCTGCAGATGGAGTAGTCGGGAAGCCCGGAGTGCTGCATACAAGACGGATGGGCGGTAATCCGGGTGTTGCCAAGACCTGGTACACCAATAGTGAGATCAGCGGTGGAGTGATCCTCGACCTAATGATTCACGATATTGATTTTGCTCAAAGCATCTTCGGGAAGGCCGTATCCGTGTATGCAATGAACCGCAGGCACGAGGGTCTCGACTACGCACTGGCAACCCTGCGTTTTGAGAATGGTGGGATTGCGCATCTCGAGGGTTATTGGGGATTTCCGGGCCCTTTCACGACCAGCGTGGAACTGTCCGGCAGTGGGGGTGTCATCCGCTTTAACAGTGAGGAAGCCGTTTCGCTCAAGATGTTCAAAGTAAATAACGATTTGCCTGAGACCCCTGCTCTCCCGCTTCCCAAAAGCCCTTCTATGTATAATCCGTATTACTTGGAGCTCGCTCATTTCGTGGAATGTCTGCGGACCGGCGCCGAGCCGGACATAACGATCGCTGACGCCCGAAGTGCGCTGCAGACGGGCCTTGCCGCGATTGAATCCGCCGCCACAAGTCGTCCGGTACGCATACAGTGATGAAGTGGGACAGGAAGGGGAGAGACGTAGTGACTGAGTTAACGAATGTTGTAAAGATAGGTATGATCAGCTTCGCCCATGGCCATGCTGCCGGCTTCTATCGCCAGCTCCGGAGGCTACCAGGTGTGACGGTAGTGGGCATAGCGGATGAGAACCATGCTCGGGTGGAGCCGTATTTGCAGGAGGATGCCGAAATCCGTTATTTTGCGGATTACCGTGAGCTGCTGAGCAGCGGCTGTGATGCGGTGGTCATCTGCTCGGAGAACGTTCATCATGCGGAGCTCACGATTTCTGCAGCGGAGGCGGGAAAGCATGTGCTGTGTGAGAAGCCGCTAGGCTTGAACGTGGAGGAAATGGAACAGATGGTAGCTGCCTGCGAGAAGAACGGAGTCCGGCTGATGACAGCGTTTCCCTGCCGCTTCCTCCCTGCAGTTGTGCAGGCCAAGGCAGCGATCGACAGGGGCGAGATCGGCGAGGTCGTTGCAGTGAAAGGATCGAACCGAGGCACCATGCCAGGAGGTTGGTTCATTGATCCTGCGCTGTCGGGTGGAGGCGCCCTATTGGACCATTCCGTTCATGTCATGGATCTGCTCAACTGGATGTTGGACAGTCCTGTAACGGAGGTGTACGCTGAAGCTGCGACCCTGTTTCATGAGATTCCAGTGGATGACGCCGGAATATTGCACGTGAAATTCGCGAACGGAGCTTTTGCTTCGATCGATACCAGCTGGTCGCGCACGAAGTCCTTCCCTTACTGGGGCGATGTTACGATGGAGATTGTAGGAACGAACGGTCTGCTTACCGTCGATGCCTTTGGCCAGAAGAGCGAGGTCTACAGCGACGAGAGAATGAAAGCCCAGTGGAGCCACTGGGGAGACGATATGAACCGCAGTCTGGTGCAGGCTTTCATCGATGCGATAAGAAGCAACAGGGAAGTGCCGATTACCGGCAAGGACGGCCTTCGGTCGGCTGCTGTCGCTGCAGCGGCTTACGAGTCGATTCGCCGGGGTGAGCCGGTTACTTTGGATGAAAGTGGACGAGTGAAGGCTTAGCAGGAAATAAGCTGTCGCAGAAGCGAATGACTAGAGTAACCAGCCAGCAACTGCTCAAATCAATCAGCAAACTGGCCGCAGGCTTGGTGTTGAAGCGCATATTTGAAGTGCCTGTCGATAGCCTGTCGTTGTAATCGGAAAGAGAGCGTGGAGGAGATCACGGGAATGCCTGAATATAAATTGCTGGCTTTGGATATGGACGGCACGCTGCTTACCGACGATAAGCAGGTGACGGAAGAAACGAAGAAGTGGCTCCGGAAAGCTGTGGATCATGGGGTAACCGTGATGTTCGCTACAGGCCGGGGTATGCAAACCGCAAGCTCTTTTTGGGAGGAGCTGGAGCTCGATTCGCCTATGGTTATGTTGAACGGAGCGGAGATTTGGGAAGGGCCGAACCAGTTGATGGCTCGCACCTATTTGCCCCGCGAAACGGTTCGACAACTGCATGAGCTGGCTCTCCGGGAAGATGCGCATTTCTGGGGCTATTCCGTCGAGAGCCTGACCGGCCAGGGAAATTGGAGCGAAGAGCTGTTCGAAACGGATTGGATGAAATTCGGCATGAAGCATGACGATTTGGGGGTAGTGGCGCGTATCCGTGAGGAGCTGCTCGGCTGGGGCGAGCTGGAGATTACCGCTTCCGCTCCGGTCAATGTGGAGATCTCTGTCAAGGGAATCACCAAGGAAAGCGGCGTGCGGGAGGTTTGCCGGTTACTCGGCGTCGAGATGGCGCAGGTCTTGGCGGTCGGCGACAGCGAGAACGATATTTCGATGCTACGGGCGGCTGGGCTTGGCGTGGCGATGGGCAACGCTGAGGAGCAGGTTAAGACGATCGCTGATGCCGTCACGGCGTCCAACAACGAGGAAGGCGTCGCCAAGGCGGTGCAAAAATTTATTTTTGGTCTGGACATAGCCGAGTGCCGATCGATTGTATAAGGCTTGGCCCCGCGAGCCGGGGGTTGGTGCCGGCATAAAGGTAGGGTGTAAAACAGAGTCGTAAACTTCACCGCTCCCTTCAGGAATCAAAGTACAGCTGAAACTTGCATACACAGATACCTGTAGTGAAAATTGGGTCACAAACGGTTACCCGGTTATGCGGAGATTCCCTGTAATAACTTTCTATGTGTAAAGCCCCGGTTCCCGGGGTTTTACTTTTCATTTATTTGGAGAAATGGGGACCTGAAATGAGCCTTCCTGTATTGGGGAAGCTTAGCATGACACTATTATCAGGTCTGCTAATTAGACGGGAATGGACTCAGGAAAACTCTGGCAGAAAAAGATTGGCCACGGTCGGTTGTTTCAGTGGTTATGATTCAAGATGCAACTAACGGATAACGAGATCTTAAACAAAAGGACAGGGCTACGGAACGATTCAGATTTGTATTTATGGAAGGAATGGTACTGTGGAAAAAAAAGAGAAGAATCCGATAGAGCTATACGATCCAGGAATGCGTCCCAATGAAACGTTCGATGGCTCGATTCATTGGTATTCCCCTATGGAGCAGCCTTTTCAAATTTCCGGTTTGGCTTGGTTTACGCAAGAAAAAATCTATCGCAGATTGCCGACTTTGCCATCCGGAGCCACTCCGGAAGCCGTCGATAACTTAGCCAATCATACTGCAGGAGGACAAATCCGGTTTCAGTCGGATTCCTCTTCTCTATTGGTAAAGGTGAAGCTGAAAGGTAAAGCCAATATGGTCCATATGCCGGCAACCGGACAATGCGGCGTCGATTGCTACGTGGGTTCTCCCGACACCCTCCTTCCCCTGCGGTATGTCAACACAACGAAATATGACCTCACTCTCACCGAGTACGAATGTGCGTTATTTACCAATTGGAATGCCTCGATGCGCAATATCGTCCTAAACATGCCGCTCTATCAGGGGGTAGAGGAGATATGGATCGGTTTGGATGAGGGCGCAACCGTAACCGCTCCCCCCGGCTACGCTTCCGGGAAGAAAGTAATCATCTATGGTACTTCGATTACGCAAGGCGGCTGCGCCTCGCGGCCTGGCATGGCTTATACGAACATTTTGAGCCGAAGAATTCCGCTGGAATTTATTAATCTTGGTTTCTCTGGAAGCGGCAAGGGAGAGCCGGAGCTCGCCGAAATCATTTCGCAGATTAATGACCCTGCGTGTACGGTCATTGATTATGAAGGCAATTGCGTGAGCACCGAACTTTTCCGTAAGACACTTCCGGAATTTATTAGAATTTATAGGGGAGCTCATCCGGTAACACCGATCTTGGTTGTCTCACGAATTCGTTACGCGCGTGAGGAGCTGACCCCACACTTGTACGAGGCAAGAATGGAACGTAAGCGTTTCGAACAGTCTCTCGTTAACGAGTTGCGGGAGCAAGGTGACTTGAATATTTATTTCTTCGACGGCTCCGGATCGCTCGGTAATGAAGATTTCTTCGAATGCACAGTAGACGGCTCGCATCCAACGGATCTTGGTTTTCTGCGGATGGCAGACGCACTTGAAACAGTTCTAAAAACACTGCTTTTATAATATCTACATAGCGTACAATCAAGCCGGCAGCGATTTGCAGCTGGCTTGTCGTGATATTACATTTTTACCGTGGCACACTTCAAATTCTAATTAATTCTGAAACAACAATAACGGAGCTGCGCGTGTTTGCGGGCTCCGTTTTCTAATTCATTATGGAATATCACACCTAATCGAATTGATAAATACTCTGATGAATCCTTAGAGGGGTTCCTATGGCCAGTTCTACTGTACCGATTCAGGTGACGACTAAAACTGTATCCATTACCGTCCCTGCGAGCGTAACGAATGCTGAGATTGCGGTCGCATTTGGGAATTTGGTTCAGTCGATTGTATGGTGACGATAGCTTTGTGGGCTGGCATCATATATTTTGCGGAACATTTTGGTGAAATGGGAAAAATTCGTGTATCCTAACGATTTGGCGATATCCGAAACCGTCATAGATGAATGCAGCAGCAGCTCCCTCGCTCGCTTCATCCGTTCGATCAGAATAAAATCGGAGATCGATTCACCGGTTTCCTTTTTGAATAAGCGTGATAAATAAGCCGGATTCAGGTAAACCTGATTCACCAATTCATCACGGGTAATGGGCTCTGCCAAATGGTCTATGATGTAACGCTTCAATCGGGCAATGACACTTTCATCTTCATTTTGAGCAAGCTTGTCCATGATGATATTGGCAAGCTTCAGCGCCCAGTCCCGCATGTGTTCGATCGACTGTATCGGGAAGGTAGAGCTCCCATGCTCCCCACTACCAAACAATCCGTAGGCGGATATGCCTTTCTTGTGAAGAATATAATGAAGCATCTGCAAATAACCGTGGCCAAAGGCTTGCAGCACAGGAAGGATGGGCTCTTTTCCCTGACTGAATGTGCAGCAGACGTCAATAATCTGCTTCTCCAGCTCCTGTTTCTTCCCTTCTTCAAGCAGAATGGCCCAAACCGAGAACGAAGGAAGCTTGAGTTCCATGGAGCTGAAGCTCTCCGATTCCAGCGTATATACATTTGTCGCTTTGTTAAGGTTGTTGAATTCCATTTCGAGTAGATTTTCGAACGTTAGATGAGCAATCGGTAATTCGGTATGTTCGCTAAGGTAGCAAGACACTTTGCAACGGAAATATACCTCGCACGCTGCGATGAGGCGGTTGCACCGCTCCCTAAGCGGCTCTTCCTCCCACGGGTGCTCCGCTTGATGGTAAAGTACAATGATATTTTCACCGTTGTGGGTTTGGATGACTTCCCCGAAGCCGCAGCCAACAACAACCTCAGCTGCCGCATTGCGCAGCGCGTATTCCAGTAGTTCCTCATCGCGAGCGCTCAACTCCCTTCCCCATTCTTCGATGCTGATCAGGACTAACCGCAGCGGGGAAGCGGCCTCGATAGGAAGATCGTACTCATCCATAAGCTGATGGACGTTATCCGCAGAGCACACGATGCGTAGGCTGAGCACATCCTGCCAGAATCGTTCATGGATTACGGCTTTTTTTCTTTTCAACCGTTCATTAAATTTCTCGTTCAACTGCTTCATTTCACGATCCTGCTTGATATTCCCCAGCACTTGCGCAACTGTGGCATACAACAGTTGAAAATCAACAGGTTTCAGCAGATAATCGAAGCTTTCTAGCTGAATTGCCCGTTTGGCAAAGGAAAAATCAGCGTGGCATGTTAAGAAGATGACTTCTGTATCGCGGGAATATCCCTTCACCCATTCGACCAGTTCCAGACCCGAGCCTTTCGGCATTTCAATATCGCAGATTAGCAAATCGATGGAGCGATCCTCGAAGAGTTGAATGGCATCGCGCATGTTGCTAGCTTCATAGATTTGACTAACCTGTAAGGAGTCCCAATCAATGCCATTGCGAACGCCTTGCACCGCGTACATCTCATCGTCAACGATCATCACCTTAAACATCGTCTATCCCCTCAATCCCTTCATTGTTCGCAAGTGGAATATGAATTTCCACATTCGCTCCGCCATCCTGTTTGTTGCCAAAAACCATAACCGACTGACCATAAAGTAATCTTAGCCGATGATAAACGTTCCAAATCCCGAGATGTTCATCACCTTCATTGTTAAAATATATCCCGGAATGCAGGTCGGCCAAATTATCAGCTGTAAATCCACATCCATTATCGGAGATCGCGATGATCGCCAGCTTCCCTGTCTCGTCTGCACTAACCGTAACCTCGATATGAAACGGCTTTTCCATAAAATCAAAGCCATGCTTCATGCAATTTTCCACAAAGGGCTGGATGATTAAGGGCGGAATCATAACGTTCTCAAGCCCATTCGATATATGAAAACGATAGGTGAGTCGATCGGGAAATCGAAGCTGGTTGATATTCAAATAGTGCAGGATATGCTGCAATTCATCGGAAATACTGACCCAAGAGACATGAGTTCGAGTGAGAAAGCGAAAGTAGCTGACCAAATGAACAGACATCTGCTGGATTAACTCGTACTTCTTCACTTCGACCAAATTGTAAATGATATTGATAGAATTCATTAGAAAATGCGGATTGATTTGAACCTGCAAATGCTTCACTTCCGCTTTATGTACTTTGATCTGTTCTTCGTAGATATCGATTTTGAGCTGATGAATTTGCGTCACCATATGGTTAAATGTTTCTTTGATCAGATTAAACTCCTTCGATGTTTGGTTTTCCAGACGCACATCGAGGTTTCCATGCTCAATTTTGCGCATTCCTTTCAAGAGCAAGGATATGGGCTTCAAAATGACGCGATTTAAAAATACCAAATAAAAAAGCAGCGTAAACAGTGCGGCAAGAGGAATGAGCAGAATGATTTTTTGAAAGGATGGCAATTGCTGCAGCAGCAGCTTCTCCGGAATAATGACCGCTAACTTCAAAGCTGTTTGCGTAAGCTCCGAGCTGACGACCATGAAGCTGCGCTTGCCATCATCGACAATCTGATACGGTTGTTCAGGATCGAACGTTAATCCGGCGAATTGATCTCCTCGCAGTTCGAAATTGGGAGTTTCGGACAGAAGCTGATGGTCTTTCGAGACGAAAGTAACCGTCCCCAATCGATAGAGCGCAGCCAGATCTTTGGGAGACATCAGACGGTCAAGACTGATCCAAGCTCCAACATATGAGCCGTAGCCGGTATCAAGCAAGCGCACCAAAGCAGATTTGTTATTGTAGGTGAACAGTTTCCATTCTAGAAAATAAGGACTATTTGCACGGGTTTCTTGCAGCAAGGATGGAAGTGTATCCTGAATGGCCGACTCATCTTCGAAGCTTTTATTGGCCGTTTGTGTCATGAAGAGGTCCTGTTTGCCTGGCACGTAAACGAAAAACATATCAACGCCAAGCTCGTAGTTATGATAAGCAATCAAGTTGTTCAGAATCCTCATTTTCGTCAAATAGTACTCATCATCGGTCAATGAAGGGGAAGCAAGTGAATTGAAATTCGGATCCTGAGCAGCGATGTTATACATAAAGTTCTTCTCTTTATTCAGAATAACGTCGATCTGCTTGGAGTACACAAATAGCAAAGTTTTATTTGATTCCGCCACTTGTGTACGTACGACATTAGAAGCGTAAAAATTGATATAAACGAGAAATAGAACGAGTGGGACGGTGATGGAAACAAAGCCGATTATCAATTTAAAGCGAAGCGATCGATTGACGTTTGTGCTCATATTCATATTCATAATCTTACCGAGCCTCCGCATGCTGAAGATCCCTATTTTGTTTCAATAGCACCCATGCGTCAAGCTGCTTTTGAACTTCAACCATGACTTTATCAATACCGGCAGCTTTCTGTTGTTTGATGTAAAGCGGCAATGTAGTGTCGGGATTAATCGTTCCACTGTAGAGCCCCTTCTGGTACTCTCGGTCAACAATCGCCAGATTGGCTAGTTCTGTCTTTACCGGCTCGCTGTTGAAGAAGAATCCAAGGGCGATTGACTTATAGGCAGCATCGTTAAATCGCTCGAAATTACGCCATTTGTCCGGATCTTCATTTTCCCATAAATAAGCTAACTTCTGATTTCCAAACATCCAGCCATTGTTGCTGAAGCCGACTCCACCCGCGCCAACTCCTTCCGGGTAACCAATACGGCTATTCAATTTCTTCACATAATGCTTGCCTTCGATTCCCCAATCCAACAGGTTTAACAAGGTAGGATCGGAATAGAGCAGATTCAAAAAGCGCATGGCGGTCTCTTTATTGCGTGAAGTGCGAGAAATCGCCAGCATGGCACCGGTTGCCTCGATGGACGTCGTTACCGGCGGCAAAGCTTCAAATTGCACAAGATCGATGCCAAGGCTGACTGACATTTCCTTATCTTTGCCAGGCTTTAGAGGGGAGCCTATGGCCGCGCCCTTTCCGTTACGGATAAAGTGCCAGCTTTGGTCTTCTTCCATCGTGCCCGAATCTTTATGGATCAGTCCTTCCTTATACCACTTATGCATCCGTCTCATGATCTCAATATACGGGGCATCTTCCGTAATGTTGATCGCTTGCGGCTTATTGCTGTTGTAAGCGATTCCAATGTTGCTTGCAAATAGGTCATAGTGGCCAGTAAGTAGCGCATTCGTGAAGCGAGAGCCCACTAATGGCGAGATGTTGGGCTCATTCACCTTGAGGGTGCGCAGCATAATTTCAAGCTCATCCAACGATTTAATGCCGGTGCTATTGAACTTATAGGTTTCCGCCAAATCTTTTCGCATTAAAAGTCCGTAAGACTGTGCAAATTCCTTGACCGTCGGCACCGCATAGTTGCGGCCATGAATTTGGCTCCCACTCAAAAAATCGCTGCCAAGTGCATCGGTGATGTCTTTCCCGTACTGCTGCAGCAGATCGTTCAGTGGAACGAACTGCTCTTTATACACACTTGAGGCGTAGTTGTCCCATCCGGCGGTAAACATCAAATCGAAAGGCTCTCCAGCTGCTCTCATCATTTTCGATTTATCCGCCCAAGCATTCCAATCGATCACCTCCAGCTCGATTACTGCATTGATTTTATGCAATAAATATGCACTCATTTCCGCTTGAATCAATGGCAGATCCTTCGGTACTTTTACTCCAGGGTACACGAGAACCAGCTTATAAGGCTGCGATTCGGGTGGTGGGGGAACGCCCTTATTCATTAACGAACAACCTGCTGTTAGACAGGATAAGCTGATGATCCCTCGTACTGCGAGCTTACGCCATCTCTTCCCTTTGGTCATAATGCACCCCCTATTCCAAGCCGAAGCTCATCTTTATTCCCATGGTAGCACAACGAAAGTCATAAAACTATTAGTCGAATGTCATCAAATGAGTATCTGAAGCAGAGTGGAAATTTGTAATATAAATGCATGGGACATTAAAAAGATAGTTAGAAAGGAGCAAGCCTTATGTCGACCGCACAGATCGAAACGAATCTTAACGCAGCCAACAAACCTGTCGTCAAAAAGCAAAGCGACTTTAAACGCCAATTCAAAAAATACAAGTGGCTGCTGCTCATGACCGTTCCCGGTATCATTTATTTGTTCATCAACTGCTATTTACCTATGTTCGGAATCATACTTGCCTTCAAAAAACTGAATTACGCCAAGGGGATATGGGGGAGCGATTGGGTTGGTTTGGACAACTTCAGGTTTTTGTTTTTGTCACCTGACGCTTATCTCATTACTCGCAACACCTTGGCTTACAACGGTGTCTTCATCCTCATTAATTTGGTGCTTTCTGTTGGCGTGGCGATCCTCTTAAATGAAATAAAGAATAAGCTTTTATCCCGTTTCTATCAAAGCTCGATGCTGCTGCCCCATCTCATGTCGGCGGTCGTCGTTGCCTATCTGGGCTATGCGTTTCTCAGCTCAGATACCGGTCTCATTAACAAAAAGATTATGCCTATGCTTGGAAATGATCCTGTATCTTGGTACAACGAAGCTGGATATTGGCCTTACATATTGACTCTCATCAATGTTTGGAAAAATGTTGGATTTCAGTGCATTATCTACTTGGCCGCTATCATCGGCATCGATTCGGAGTATTACGAAGCAGCGAGAATAGACGGCGCGAGCAAATGGCAGATGGCTACGCGCATCACGCTTCCTCTGATTTCGCCAATTATCATTACCATGACGCTGCTGCAGGTCAGCGGCATTATGCGCTCCGACTTCGGGCTATTTTATCAAGTGCCTATGAATTCCGGGCCGCTTTTCCCGACAACCAGTACGATCGATACCTTCGTCTATCGTTCCTTGACAACACTCGGGGATATAGGGATGTCGTCTGCGGCTGGCTTGTATCAGTCGGTGGTCTGTTTAGTACTTATTCTCGCCGCAAACTTCGTCGTTCGCAAAATCAATAAGAATGACGCTTTATTTTAGAGAAAAGTAGGAGGATGACAACATTGAATTCCACTGTAAACCGCGTCCAACCTTTTATAATCAATGTTTTATTCTGGATCTTCACGGCGGCGTCCTTATTGCCCTTTCTTCTTGTGGTTATCGCCTCCTTTACCGATGAGAAAACGATTGCTCTTCATGGCTACTCATTCTTCCCAGTGAAATTCAGTGTAGCCGCTTACCAATTTCTCATTAACGACTCCGACACCATCCTGAGAGCTTACGGCGTCACGATTTTGACCACCATTATTGGCACACTGGTAAGCGTTTTGTTAACGGCACTGTACGCTTATCCAATTTCCAAGCCGGATTTGCCGTTCAAAAGATCGTTGTCTTTCTACATCTTCTTCACCATGTTGTTTGGCGGCGGACTCGTTCCTTGGTACATCGTGTATTCGCAATATTTTCACATTAAAGACACCATTTTCGCTCTGATCGTGCCAAACCTGCTGATGGGAGCCTTCAATGTGCTCATGATGAGATCCTTCTTCGCGAATTCGATTCCTGAATCCGTTCTTGAATCGGCGACAATTGACGGTGCTGGCGAATTTCGTATTTTTTTCCAAATGGTCGTTCCTATGTCGCTTCCCGTCTTTGCCACTGTTGGTTTATTCAACACGTTAGCCTATTGGAACGATTGGTTTAACAGTATGATCTTCAATGACAATGCCACTTTGTATAATTTGCAATATCTGATGTCGAAAACGTTAACCAATATTCAATTTCTTACGATGAAAACAGACAGTTCGAAGGCCTCAGAGCTGCTCGCCACGATGCCAACGGAAACCGTGCGAATGGCGATGGCCATCATTGGCATGGGACCGATTATTCTCGCCTATCCATTCTTTCAAAAATTTTATATCCAAGGGATTACAGTTGGCGCGGTGAAGGGCTAAATGGGTACATTCATTCTTTGAAGGAGGTGAGCCAAGCTTCAGCGATATATGCTCCTTATGTTCGGACAACTTGGAGTAAATTTGGCACGCATATGCTTACAAAAAAAATATTGGAGGGGTTAACATGTTAACAAAAAGAAAAGGCTTCTCGTCTGTTCTAATTTACTTGATGATGATCACGTTTATTCTTGCAGGCTGTTCCAAGGGAACGCAAGAAACGTCCAGTAAGCCAACGACAGGCACAGCAAATACAGCCACAACAGCGCCGGCAGCAAACGCAGATACCAAGAAAACGGATTTGAAGCCTTACAAGCTCGTGCTGATTTATCCAGGCGCTGCTTCAAAAGACTTAACCGCTGTGCAAGATGCAATGAGCAAATACTTGACTGATAAAATCAACGCAACCATCGAACTAAAGCCGGTCGATTGGGGTGCCTTTACCGAGAAGGTCAACCTGATGAAAGCTTCCAATGAGCAGTTTGACATCGTCTTCACTGCAGGCTGGATGGACTATAGAAAAGACGTTTCCAGAGGACAATTCCTGCCGCTTGACGATCTGATCCAGAAATTCGGCAAAGATATTGCGCCAACCGTTGGCGAAGGATTCATGAAGGGAAATATGATTAAAGGTAAGCATTACGGCGTTCCGACGAACAAAGAAATTGGTGCTTCGCAAGGACTTCTGCTGCGCAAAGACATGGTAGATAAGTATAAATTCGACCTCAGCAAACAGCCAGTAACGCTTGACCACATCGAAAACATGTTAAAAATAATTAAAGAGAACGAGCCTGGTATTACACCGCTTGTTGGCCCTAAATATACGGGAACTACGGACGCAAAACTATGGGATAGTATCGCAACCTCCGTTGGACTGAAAATTTTGGGCAATGATTTGAAGGTGTTCAATCCAATCGAACAGCCAGAATATATGGATGCAGCCAAGCGCATGAATAAATGGTACAAAGCCGGCTATCTAAACAAAGATGCCGCTACGATGAAAGAAGATCAGGCATTTAACGTGATGAAAGCCGGCAAAGCGTTTGCCATGGGTTCTTCTTTGAAACCCGGTAAAGATGCGGAAATGACGGTATCAATGGGTGTTCAGCTTGTACAAGTAGAAACGACCAGCGTCTATTCGACAACTGACGACGTGACTGGAGCGATGCTCGCAATCTCCCGTACGTCCAAGGATCCAGAACGCGCAATGATGTTCATGAACATGCTTTACACCGACAAGACATTACTCAATCTGCTTGACTTTGGTATTGAAGGCAAGCACTATGTGAAGAAGGGCGCTAACGTCATCGCCTTGCCAGACGGGCAGAAGGCCGATACCGTCGGGTATTCGAACAACGCTTGGATGTTCGCAAACCAAATGAACACGTTTTTATTTGATAACGAGGATCCGAAGAAGTGGGATAACTTCAAGAAATTCAATGCATCGGCGAAATTCTCTCCTGCAATCGGCTTCAGTTTCGATCCGGAACCCGTGAAGAACGAAATCGCAGCGGTCGAAAACACTAAAAACGAGTTTGAAGCTGCAGTCTCCACCGGTACCTTGGATCCGGAAACGACAATCCCTAAATGGTTAGCAAAACAAAAAGCATCAGGTATAGATAAGATCCTCGCAGAAGCGCAAAAGCAATTAGACGAGTGGGCGAAAACGAAATAATTAATGAATCCTTAATCCAAAGAAATGCAAATGGAAATGATTCTGGTCTTTCAGGAAGCATGCAGCTTAATTGTGAAGCAAAAGGGCGGGAATACCAATAGGCTTGGCGACGAGGTGAAGGAATTTATCGATACTATATGAATCGGATTCGCATTGATCAGGCGAAGTTGCTGCTGAATGAACAGACTCGAAGCTTGGCCGATATTGCGCAGGAAGTTGGATACAGCGATGTGACAACCTTTGGACGTATATTTAAGAAGATGGAAGGTATTACGCCGGGGAAATATAAAAATGCTTAAAGTAGGCCTGAAAAAGTATTTCGGTACCTTTTGTGACAAAATGTGGAAGACATCACACAACTCAAAATTAGATGAACACTTAGAGAGAAAGTGGATCTATACAGCCGCTGATTAAGCTAAACGGCCAGTTTAATGCAATAATTTTGTTTCACCGCTCGTTAGGTTAATAATCTCGGATAAATTAGGTGCTTTCAACTTCTTCTTGGGTGAAGGCACTATTTTTGTGTCAATTTTTCTTGTTATTTGACGGGCATACTAATATTTAGTTAAAAGTGCTGGTTTAGAAGCCCATGGATTAAATCCTTGTGCAGGTTGTAGATGAACAAGTGCTCATGCATCAAGTCAGTCGGGGATCCAATGGTATGGCATCCATCCCGTACATGTGTATGAAAGCAGTTTTTTTGAACTAGTCCGTATATCTTTACATAATCTTTATCTGACCATGTTACAAATAAAGAAGAGAGCTAAAGTTTTTATAAAAAATTTTCTAGAGGTAAGAATATAATAAGTTATATGTTGTACTACAGTTCACAAAAGTGGAGTAGGAGAAGTTATGCAAAAAACTATTTTAATCGTAGAAGACGAAGATATTCTGCGTGAAATTATTAAAGATTATCTTCTGAATGAAGGTTATCAGGTATTAGAAGCAGCAGATGGGAAAGCGGCATTAACGTTATTTCAAGATCACGAGGTTCATTTAATTATTCTTGATATCATGCTGCCTGAGTTAGATGGGTGGTCTGTTTGTAGACGAATCCGGAAGACATCCAATGTTCCAATCATTATGTTGACAGCGAGAGTGGATGAGGATGATACGTTGCTGGGATTTGAGTTAGGGGCCGATGATTATGTGACAAAACCATATAGTCCAGCTGTGTTGCTAGCTAGATCCAAACGACTGATTGATAGCCGGCATCGCGAAGACCGACAATCGAATGCTCTGTTGTCTTATACTAATAATGATAACGATACATTATCTGCAAATGGGATTCGAATCCATTTACCTTCCCGAACATTATCCGTAGAGGGAGAGAACATATACCTTACCTATACAGAATTCCAAATATTGGCATATTTAATGCAAAATAAAGGTATTGTCATTACGAGAGAACAGCTCATCACCAAAATTTGGGGTTATGAATACGAAGGGGATGATCGTACGGTGAATACCCATATTCGTAATTTAAGATGTAAGCTGCGAGATAAATCCAAACTGATTACAACCATCGTAAGAACGGGCTATAAGTTCGAGGGGAACGTATGAGGACAGGTATCGTATTCAAATTGTTTACTTTGACGACCCTGTTATGCCTGTTCATTTTAACAACCATCTATATGGGACAAACGATATTCTTCAAACAATACTATGCGAATAGAAAAGTGAATGATATTCAAGCTAATATTCAAGCATTCAGGAATGATTACTTAAACAATGCTGGGAATGTTCTAGCCATTCAAAAGCTGGAGCAAGACTTTTATCGCCAAAACAATACATGGATTACAACATTAGACAGTCAGGGGAACTTAAAAAATACGAATGATTTTTATTTGGAAGTAAAAATAGATTCACCTAAAGTTAATAATGAGTTCTATGGTAAAACGATTTCTGTTCCGCTTTATAATATGATGAACATCAATGAGGTTTTAAATGCAACTTCAGATCAAGTGAAATCCCTGTTGGCTCCCAAGGCTCGTGTTATTATTTCTGAGTATAAAAAGGAGTCTGGGTTAATTCCATATCGTGTCCAATTGGAAAAAAGCAATATTTTTTGGGCAAATGAGAAGATCACCAAAAAGATGGATGACCTCACGTTAGATATTAAATATTCAAATAAGGAAAAGACAGAGTTCCCTGGAATTTCACTTAGTGGAGCGATTACCAAAGTCCTATATCCTAACGGAAATGAATCTTCGAGCTTCATTTATACGAACAGTTTATTTATGGACCGGATTAAAGAGTTTCAAGCCAATTTGCTATTCAATGAGTCGAACAATAGTTTTGATACCTTACAAATTCTTGATGTCACACAAAATGACGTAAAGTACAAGCTGTTTATAGACCCAATCAAAGATCAAGTGGGAGTAACTAGCTACATCTTTTCAATGGCCTCTTTGCAGCCTGTCGATGAAGCGGTTCAAATGCTTAAAGATTATTATGTGTATATGATCGTTTTAGTCATGCTTCTTATTGTTCTCGCTGCTTTGTATTATTCAAGAAAAATTGCCAAACCCTTGCTCCAGATTAATCAGACGACCAAAAAGATCGCAAGTTTAGATTTTTCGGAAACCATTACGATTAGATCCAATGATGAGATTGGAGACTTGTCTCAAAGTATCAATTCGCTTTCTCAAACCTTACATTCCTATATCGAACAGCTCCAGAAGGACATTGAAAAAGAGAAGCAATTGGAACGAACAAGGAAAGAATTTATTTCAGGGGTATCTCATGAACTTAAGACGCCTCTGAGTGTCATGAAAAGCTGCATTTCGATTTTGGAGGATGGCGTTGCTGCACATAAGAAAGACCACTATTTCCAAGCTATGAACAAAGAAGTCGATAAGATGAATCTCTTGATTGTGGATATGCTCGAGCTAGCTAAGTTTGAGTCTGGTACGTACAAAATGAAGATGGATGCATTCTACATCGATAAGCTCATGGAGGAGATCTGTGAAAAGCTTTCATTAGAGTTCAGCAGTAAAGGGCTTCAAGTGCATACCGAACTCGCTGTAGTGGAAGTCATGGGTAATCAGCACCGAATCGAACAAGTGATTTCCAATTTTCTAACCAATGCGATTCGTTACTCCCCCGAAGATGAACAAATATTCATTTCAGTCATGGAGGAACAAGCTCAAGTCAAGATTAGTGTAGAAAATAAGGGAGCTCACATCGCCGAAGACCAATTAGACAAGGTTTGGGATCGCTTCTATCGCGGGGATATCGCACGTCAACGTGCGCAAGGCGGGACCGGACTAGGGCTGGCTATATCCAAAAATATTCTGGAGTTGCACAGCGCTCAATACGGCGCAGCAAACACAGAAGACGGGGTTTTGTTTTACTTCTATTTGAATAAATAAGCTTAGATACTTTTAACCGCTTTTCATGACGTAATTATTACGCCTTGGAAAGTGGTTATTTTTTTGCATAAACTTCATCTCATCTTTATTTTGACTCCATTGGATCTTCATCTGCCCCTATTAAAATAACTCTATGAAATGAAAAATTTCATCAGGTAGAGTTTGCTTAATGAGAGGAGTGCCATTTATGAAAAAAAGTATGTTCCTTGCCCTAGCTGCTATCCTATTACTTATTTCGGTTTCATTTGTACTTAAAGTACAGGCAAATAGCCTTATTAAGAATGAAACCGTTAATTCTGTCAATAGCGAATCCAAGCATAATGAAAGACGCATTTTAGAAGGGAAAACGATTGTCATTGATGCTGGGCATGGTGGAAAAGATGTAGGTGCAACGGGTGGAACTGGCATTCATGAGAAAGATCTTACGCTTCAAACAGCCCTTAAAATCCAGCGAGAGATGGCTAAGAGAACTGGAGCAAACGTTGTCCTGACACGTGAAAAGGATGAATTTCTGACCCTGGCTGAGCGAGTGGAAATCGCGAAAATTCATTCAGCTGATTTATTTGTAAGTATTCATTATGATGCGTTTACAAGCAATGATGCAGCAGGCATAACGACATATTACAACAAAACGGAAGACCGACAATTTGCAAAGATTATGCACGAGCGGTTAATCAAACAGAATATGGATGCAAAAGATCGAGGCGTGGTACAGGGTGACTTTCACGTATTGAGAGAAAACGCAAGCCCATCCCTTTTACTTGAGCTAGGTTATATGTCAAATAAAGAAGATGAACAGCGAATTCAAACGCAAGCTTTTCAAAACAAGACAGCTGCTGCGGTTACTGAAGGAATAATTACTTATTTAACAGACCCATTCCAGGTGGGGGGACAATGATCGTGCTTCAACATTTATTACGGAAACAAAGTGTCGTGGCGATAGGATTTCTTACACCAAGCTTAGTTGGTTTTGCGATCTTTTATCTAATCCCTTTCGCCATGGGTGTTATTTACTCATTGATGGATCGCACAGTAGGCGGCTCCTTTGTGGGTTTAGCCAATTACAAAGAACTGCTTGCAAGTGATTCTTTCCGCAAAGCCGCGGCGAACACAATGCTGTTTACGGTTGTGAGCGTTCCGCTCCTACTCCTTGTATCCTTGCTGCTTGCACTGCTCTTGAATCAGAATGTTTTTCTGCGCAAGTGGCTCAGGACCGCTTATGTCCTGCCGCTCGTTGTGCCGGTCGCCTCCATCATCATGATTTGGCAAATTCTCTTTGATTGGAATGGGGCACTAAACGGTTGGTTGCACAGTTTCGGTTTAGAGCGCATGGACTGGATGAAATCAGAATGGGCTATTGGGGTGATTTCAGCTGCTTACCTATGGAAAAATGTTGGATATAATATCATTCTATTTCTCGCAGGACTGCAGGGTATTCCAAGGGATTATTATGAAACAGCGGAGCTGGAAGGGGCGGGCTCTTTTCGAAAGCTCACCAATATCACGTTGGTATATTTAACTCCTACCCTGTTTTTTGTCGTTCTTATGTCGATCATCAACTCGTTCAAAATCTTTCGAGAAACGTATCTAATAGCTGGAGATTACCCGCATGACAGTATTTATATGATGCAGCACTATATGAACAATATGTTTTTCTCGCTTGATGTCCAGAAGTTGACAGCTGGGGCTACATTAATGGTGGCTTGCATACTGATTCTCGTTCTTGGGATGCTGACATTGGAGTGCCAATTCAGGAGATTTATGGAGTAAAGATGAAAAAAACAACATTCATATATAAATGTCTCTTAACACTAGTCCTATTGTTCATTGCAGCAATTATGATATTCCCAGTTGTTTTCACATTTACAAACTCGTTCATGACAGAGCACGAAATCGGTACCAATTACAATCTTATAGGACAGATGTTAGATAAAACAACAGGAGCAAAAGATCAATTCATCACATTAAAACTGATTCCAGATTGGGTTTCCTTTGAGCAGTATGGGAAGGTTCTGCTTCAGACCCCAACCTATCTAAATATGTTTTGGAATTCTGTTTTCCTGGTTGTACCCATGATCATCGGGCAGATCATTGTTGGCTCACTTGCTGCTTATGCTTTTGCGAAACTGCGGTTCAGAGGTCGAGATCCCCTGTTTTTCGTTTACGTAATGGTTATGCTGATGCCATTTCAGGTGACACTGGTTCCGAACTATATTATTGCAGATAAGCTTGGTCTTTTGAACAGTGCAAGCGCAATCGTTTTACCTGGCATATTTGCTGCATTTGGTGTCTTTATGCTCCGACAGTTTATGTTGTCTATACCTAATTCGTATGTTGAAGCCGCCATCATGGATGGGGCTGGCCATCTCATGATTTTTTACCGAATCATCGTACCTTTAATTAAACCCGGACTCGCAGCACTAGTCGTTCTGCTTTTTGTGGATTATTGGAATATGGTAGAGCAGCCACTGATTTTTATAGATGATGCATTTAAGCAACCGCTGTCCCTGTACTTGTCACGAATCCAGCAGGAGGCGCGAGGAATCGGTTTTGCTGCATCCGTGCTTTATATGTCTCCGATGTTGCTTTTATTTTTATATGCAGAGTCTTATTTTATTGAAGGCGTACAGTTGTCTGGCATTAAGGGTTAGTACGTTCTATGAATAAATGAGAAGGAGGTGATCACATGAACGTTCGTGTGGTAGAGCGTGTTGAATCTAATCCGAAGCGAAAGATCAAACTCGTATTTATCCTATGTATTGCTGCACTGCTCATCCTCACTCTTTACAGTAATACACTCTTAACGATGAATCTTCCCAAGGTTTGGGCTGAAGAAGGTAGAACGGATCCGCTTTCGCTAAATTACAGTGGCAGTGGTGATCTTCAGCCACTCAGCGAAGTGGAGCTGTCCAATAAGGCTGGATGGATGGTCAAGGATGTACAGGTGAAGGCAGGCGAACACGTCACCAAGGGACAAACCCTAGTGACTTACGATAGCAAAGAGGCAGAGAGTCGAATTCAAGATGAAGAGGTAAATCTCTCTCGTCAGAAGCTAATGATGGAAGGCTTGCAAGAACGCTACATCGCAGCCGAAAAAAGCGGGGATGAGTTGACGATTAGCAGCGCCAAACGAGAGATTGATATCGCGCGTTTGGAAATGGGCGCGCAGGAACGTAAAATACGAAATTTACAGGAAGACTTGGAGCGCTTTAGGCAGGTTGTAGCTCCTTATGACGGCGTTGTCACAAAGGTAGCTGCCGTGAAAGACATGCCTTCTGGCAGTGCCGGGCGGGATGTTATCGTGTCTAATTCGAGTTTAGGTTTTCAATTGGCTTTACCAATGCCTGCATCCATCGCAGATCTGTTGGAGCTTGGAAGCAAACAGAATGTTGAGGTGAAGATTAAAGGAGTTATTCAATCCTTAGAAGGTGTAGTTACAGGAATTGAACCTGCCGAAGCAGGTCATACGACTGCTCCTGCAGGTGATGGAGGAGACAGCAATACGTCTAAACCCAAATCTCAAAAACGAGTCTTAGTGACAGTACAAAGTGCAGAGTTACAGGGTGGTGAACAGGCAACTATGAAATTTAGTAAGTCTACTTCAGTGGGCAATGGGGTACTTTTACCCAACAAAGCCATTCACGGTGAGATTGCAAACAAATATATTTTTGTCATTGAAGAAAAGAAAAGCCCGCTAGGCAACACGTATCATGCTAGCAAAGTGGCAATTGAAGTAGGCGAAGCCAATGAAGATTCTGTGATTGTCCTTAAGGGAGCTTATTCAGGTCAACAAATCATTGTTGAAAGCAGTGAACCGCTGCAAGATGGCAGCAGAGTAAGAAAAAGATAAATGTTTAAATCCTAATGGAGAGTGGGAGTTAATATGAAAAAATGCTTAAATATAATTATGAGTTTGGTAATCATGTTGAGTTTGGCGGCTTGCAATGGCAGTACAACAACAGTAAGCAGCAGTAAACCAGTAAATACAGACGTAGGAAATAAGGACTCCGCGGCTAACTCGAGTAGTCCTAGTACGGCAGGGAATGAAGGTCCAATAGAGGATGAAAATAAAGACAGCAAGAAGACTATAATTATCTCCATCCTTTCCACAACTGATTTCTACAAACAGGCAAAGCAAAAATACGAAGCAACCCATCCAAATACGACAATACAATTTAAGGAATTTATTTCAGCATCAAATGGAAATGGTGTCATGAGCGATGCCGAAGTTGAGAAGTACATCAAGCAGACCACAACAGAGGTCTTGTCGGGTAAGGGAGCAGATCTATTCGCTGTTACCACCGTAGACCTGCCGATAGATACGTATGTCAACAAAAAAACGTTCGTAAACTTAGATGAATTCATAAAAAAAGATAAGTCCTTTGACACAAATCAATATCATATGAACATTCTTGAAAATTCAAAAATGAACGGCGGACTCTATGTTCTGCCAACCAAATTTCACTTGCAAACTTTGTTCGGGGATAAGGTAGCTATTGAGAAAGCTGGCGTCAAGATCGAAGACAAAAATTGGACATGGAGTCAGTTTGCGGATGTAGGAAAATCACTAGCCGCTAAGGGGGTTCACTCCTATTCTTTAGGAGGCTTGGAACCAGAGAATATGCTCAATTCACTAGTGTCGGACAATTATGCTCAATTGGTAGATGGAGCTAAACATAAAGCGAATTTTGATTCCACGGACTTTACCGATCTCCTTAAGCGTGTAAAGAGTTTGTATGACGAGAAAATCATTTCAGCTAAACCCTTGCCTCCTCAAGATAGCAATTTTAATCTTTCGGAGATATATTCCCCAACAGATTACCTAGCACGTCTTGCTATATACTATAAAAACGGAACTGTTTATCAGAAGCCGCATACGGCTGAGCAGAAATCAGGAGTTGCATTTGGCGGGCTTCAAAACGTTGCCATGAATTCGAATTCAACTGTCAAAGCAACAGCGTGGGATTTCATGAAGTTTCTCTTGTCCGAGGAGATGCAAGGTATCCCTCAACAATTAGGTTTCTCCATTAAAAAATCCGTAAATGAAAAGATGATCGAAGATCTAGTCAATGAAGCAAAAAAAGGAGCGGTTGATACTGGTAAGGGTGGAATCGTCCAAATTTCAGAAAAGGATCTTCAGATACTGAAGACGATGATAACTGAAGCCAGTCTCCCTGTAACTTTAAGAAACAAGGTTCAAACGATCATTGGCGAGGAAGCAAAAGCTTACTTCACTGGGCAGAAGACTGCTGAAGCCGTGGCCAAGCTGATACAGAACCGAGTGACTACTTATATGAATGAATGATTTAAACGAGCTTAAAATGACGTTGTCATTAATTGTAGCGCTCGACCATTGTCCGTTGAAGCAAAAGTAATTGCATTTTGAATTCCTCCACTCAACTCCTGTTAATTTTCACCTTCTTGAAAGCAAATATAAAACCCGCCAAATCATGGCGTAAGCAAAGCTTACCACTTATTTGTACGGGCGCTTAATCTGCTTAGATGCGCTGGGATGATCTGCTGAGAAGTCGATTTCTGACTTCTCGGACTCTTTTGAAGAGCTTCGGCTCGTATAGCTCTTGCTGTAAGCGCGGTTTTCGCGCTTATTTGTTCGGGCGCAGCAGATTAAGCGCGTTTTCCGAGCTTAATCTGCTTGGACGCGCCGGGATGATCTGCTGAGAAGTCGATTTCTGACTTCTCGGGCTCTTTTGAAGAGCTTCGGCTCGTATAGCTCTCGCTGTAAGCGCGGTTTTCGCGCTTATTTGTTCGGGCGCTCCAGATTAAGCGCGTTTTCCGCGCTTAAAAATCATTTTAATCTAACTGACAGCATTTCGTAAAATTCCACTTCATTATGCCCGAGGACTGTTTGCTGCAGTTTACCATTAATGTCCGTACGTACTGGAACTGCCAATCTCAGGCCAAATCGGTGATATTTCAAAGTCAACGGCAACCACTGTCATGAAAGGGTCACACTGCTCCGCTTTCAGGTCAATCCACGTGACTTGCTCTGTTTTTTTCCAGAAGGATGGTGATCTATTCACTTTAAACGGTAATTCAGCACCTGTTGTGAGCAATCGTACTTGCTGCACTGCTCCGACTACACCACGTAATTCGACTCCCTCTCGTGGAATGTCACTTACATACAAATAGATGGTGTTTCCCTTACAGGTTACAGGTCCATAGAAACAAGCAGGTGAATGTACTGGCGGCCTAGTTGTCCCATATACGGCTTCCCCTGAGTATGATAGCCATGCACCAATCGCATCCATCCTTTTTATCGATTCTTCCGGCCATGTGCCATCTGCCTTAGGTCCAACATTGAGGAGTAAATTACCACCTCTGCCACATACCTCGGCTAACACTTTTAACAGCTGAAGCTCGCTTTTATAGGTTTCGGTATTCGGATGATAAGCCCATTGATGATTAAGGGTCATGCAGGCTTCCCATAGTCCTGTTGGCGGATTATGAGGGATAAACTGCTCTGGCGTCTCATAATCCCCAGCTCCAGGCAGTCGATCGTTTACGATCAAATGCGGCTGTAAATTCAGCATCATTTGCTTTACTTCCGAGCTTCTCCAACGATCTGCTCCAAACGCCGGTACATCAAACCACATCAAATCGATTCTTCCATACTGAGTCAACAGCTCACGAAGCTGCTCCATATATCGTTTATGGAACTCATACCATCGCACAGGGTCATAGCTGTTAGGTTTTGGTGACTGAATACCAGTACTAATCGGGATGGTTGCAAAGTCAGGATCATGCCAATCGATCATCGTAAAATACAAACCTACTTTGAGTCCTTCTTTGTGTAGGGCATCCACGTATGGTGCAATCAAATCCCGTCCTGGACCTGTCTTTGGAGCGCAATAATCCGTCGTCTTCGTTTCGAATAAACAATAGCCATCATGATGCTTGGTTGTGAGCACCGCGTATTTGGCTCCAGCCGCCTTAATCCGCTTTGCCCAGTCATAAGGATCATAAGCGTTAGGATTGAATTCCTCAGCCATCGCCTCATATTCATTTACCGAAATGTGCTGAGAGCTGTGCGGCATTAATGGCCACGATGCTTCAATTTCTTTCGTCGAATAAGTTCCCCAGTGAAGAAAAACACCAAACTTCGCTTCATTAAACCATTGCGCTTCCGGATGATGATTGGCCATTTAAAGTTCTCTCCTTCATTTGTTCATCTGTCAATAGTTAAATGCTTTTTTTCACCGTGAATACACTTAAGAAATCGTTGTCATCACTTAGAAATATTACAGTATTCGGCGTATTTTGTATTTGCTTAATCGTCAATTATTTGTACAATCGTCATATCATTTACTTTTGAATTTTACGTATAAGGTGGTGACCGTGATGGAATTCGTCGTCCTTAAAAGGTCTAGCACAATATCAGTTCGTTTCCCAATATCCTAACTATTGCTATGGCAAAAAACTTTCTAACACACTATGATAGGTGTATCTTTAAGAGTTATATGGAGGACTCCTATGCGACTTATACATACCATGCTGAACTTTTTTGACTATAGAAATCAAATAAAAAAGAAATTAATATACATTGTAAAGTCCAACATTGAAAACTACATGAATGAGATAGAGAAGATTACGAAAGCCCCCGACTATTCCACGGAGATCCAACAGACCCTGCAGAGTTTGAAATATAAGGTTGGGATTCAAAGAAAGGAAGCCGAGGAAAAGCTTTTTAATACGGTGGATGTTTTAATCGGCCTAAGGAGTGATATTGTCGGCATTTATATCTTTGACGATACGAATAATAAGTACTACAAGACATCCAGAAGCGATATAACCCCATTCTATTCATTTGTCGATCAGCCATCGTTTAGAAGGATGAAAGAATTGAAAGGGGAACGTGTTATTATCCCTACCCATAAAGCCGACTATTACGTCACACAAACCCCGCGATATATCTTCTCCATCGGGAGAAGTATCCTAAGTAAAGAAAATAAAGAAGAAATCGGTATTATGTACGTTGACCTTGACTTGGATGTCATACGGAAGATTGTATCTCCGCTTCAAAACAACAATAACCAATTTTATATTTTGGACGGAGACAGAAACTTAGTTTACAGCAATGACCAAGAAGGGCTCGGGGAACCGTTTCAATCCTCTTGGCTGCCCCCCTCATTTCTTGTATAATACACTGAATTCAATTAGCTGCATGGCCGAAATCAAAGGTGTTCAGGAGATCAGTGTCATCTGCACGACTGTAAGCGATTTATTTCGTTATAGCATAAAGTCTGGATCTGAATTGGTGCCATTATCGGAAGAGATTGAAAATATTAGAAATTACATGACGATTCAAAGCATTCGGTATGAGAATCGCATCGAGGCGATCTACCAACTGGAGGATGGTGTTCTTCAATATCAACTAATGAAATTTACCCTGCAACCGATTGTTGAAAATGCGATTTTCCATGGCTTGGAGCCGAAGATAGGTAAAGGGATGCTGGTCGTTAGCGCACAAAAAGAAGGGGATCATCTGCTTATTAAAATCTTTGATAATGGAGTTGGCATACCCGAGAAAAAAGTTCATGAGATCTTACTAACTCTAAAAGGAGGAGTGGAGGCCTCCGGATGCGTTTCTAGGAACGATGGGAGAATTGCTCAGTGCCATTGAAGAAGAGCGCGAGCCGGAACATAGTGTTCAAGATAATTTACTTACGCTGCAGACGCTGTTTGCTGCTTATCGGTCTATGGAAGAAAATCGCCCTGTTTGGCTCAAGGAAATTGTTTAAGAGAAAAA
Source organism: Paenibacillus germinis (assembly GCF_013141785.1). Classification (NCBI taxonomy): domain Bacteria; kingdom Bacillati; phylum Bacillota; class Bacilli; order Caryophanales; family Paenibacillaceae; genus Paenibacillus; species Paenibacillus germinis. The sequence goes on along the minus strand of NZ_WHOC01000133.1, from coordinate 100,366 downwards.
TAAAGCCTATCCCCCTTCTGAACGAGAGCAGGGGATTAGGCTATTGTTGTTTCACCTATTTAACGTATTAAACTGCTCCGGCGTTTCCCCTGTTATTTTCTTAAATGCGTTTGAGAAATGGGGGACGTCTGAAAATCCGCAAAATTGTGCGATATCTTCCATGGTGTAGTCCCCTTGTTTGAGTAATTCCTGGGCATGCTGAATGCGCAAATGTAAAAAATATTGATGGGGGAAACGCCGAATTTTTCTTTGAAAAGTGCAGAAAACCTCGAAGATGAGAGCCGTGCTCTCTTTGCCATCTCATCAAGCGATAACGATTCCGAAAGATGGTTATAAAAATACGAAGTGATCCAGTTCAAAGATTTAGGTTAGTTTAAATCAGGACATATCGTATCATAAAAAAATGCATTAATATTCCTAGTAAAGCATTAATTATTACACTTTTTGTCGTAAGGTCTTCAATTTATAATTTAAATGTAAGCGAAAACATTTTACGGAGGGGTAATAGAAAATGAAAAAGTTCATTACGCTTGGGTTGACAATACTTTTAAGCTCTTCGATAGTTGGATGCAGCAAATCTTCTAATTCAACGGATGCCACAAAGGCTCCAGTAGCTACAACAGCAGCTACAACAGCAGCTACACCAGCACCTGAGAAGCCAGCTGAGTTAAATGTACTTGTATTTGAATCACCGAACCTTACGGCGCAATACTGGGATGCAGCTATTAAGCGATTCACGGACAAACATCCGAATATTAAAGTTAATAAAATCGTATCGCCTGACGTCGATCGTACGAAATATGCGAAGCAGCTACTTGCGACGGGACAATTTCCAGACGTACTGATGTCGGTTAATTTGCAAGATTTCATAGGCTCCAAATCCTTGATGCCCTTTGAAGCTCAAGATATAGCGAAATTTCCAGGGGCAATGGGAACTGCTATCGATGGAAAGGTTTATCAGCTTCCAATGGGCGCACAAGTGATTTCTTATATCTATTACAATAAAAAGATGTTTGAAACTGCTGGGGCTACTGAGCCTAAAACTTGGAAGGAATTTGTGGACGTAGTTGAAAAATTGAAGAAAACAAATGTTACACCGTTGTTATATGGTGGTGCTAAAGATCCATGGTCGACAACATTTATGCTTGATGGAATTATCAGTGCAGATGTGTTTGGTAAAACTCCTGATTGGGTGAGCAAGCGTAAAAAAGGCGAAGTGAAATTCTCTGATCCCTTGTTTAAGAATGCGGTACTTAAATGGAAGAGTCTTTATGATGCTAAAGCCTTTAATACAGATGGTTTAAGTATTGGATATGCCCAATTACAGGAAGCATTCCTTAAAGGCAAGGGTGCAATGTACCCGATGGGATCATGGTTTACTTCTGCAGCTGATGCTCAAAAAGATATCAACGTTGGTGTGTTCCCGATCCCAACTGAAGACGGTTCCACATTTATTCCTTATAACGTTGGTGGCGCTGCTTCTGTTAGTGCTACGACGAAATTCCCAAAAGAAGCGCAAATGTTCGCGGTTGAATACTCATCAGATCCTGAGAACGTAGGTAACCTCGTGAAAGGTGACGGACTAATTCCTTTAGAGGGTGTAAAGGTTAATGTTGAATTATCCCCATTATTTAAACAAGTTGTTGAATTAAGTGGAAAAGGCAAAAAAGTGAATACATTTGGCTGGGAAACGGGTGATTCATCCATGATCGCTGGCATGACGGATGAAATTAATAAATCTGCTCAGAATATCATTCTTGGGAAATCCGTTGACGAAGAGCTAGCAGCTCTAGATAAAAAATGGGATGAAATCAGCTCAAGAATGCCGAAATAAAGAGAAAAAAAGCAAATAAACATTTTTATTGAATGGGAAGAGGGAGTGAGATTCTCTCTCCCATTCTTTAAATCTGAGGGGTGTGTGGGGAAATTGCGTAAGAAATTAGCTGACTTTTCAATCTTCGTATCGCATGGACTGATTATTTATGTCGTATTTGTCATCTTACCTATTCTACTTTGTGTGTACTATAGCTTTACTAATTTCAATCCGCTGTATCCCAGCTATAAATGGGTAGGCCTTCAAAACTATATGGATCTACTGAAAGATAATGATTTTGGTCATACCATTATCGTAACTTGCATCATTGCTTTCATTGTCACCATTGCCTCCAACGTATTGGGTTTACTATCAGCTATGCTAGTGAATGTTCAGAGTTGGATTTATAATGCGTCAAGAACGATTTTTTTTACACCGCAAGTATTAAGCCCCGTTATTGTAGGGTTTATATGGTCGATCATTCTTACCGATGATGGTGTATTAAATAAGGTATTAGATATATTCGGGTTAGGTGGAACGAGTTGGCTGTCCAACACAGACGTGGTCATCTATTCCATCTGTGCAGTTATAATTTGGCAATCAATGGGCTTCTGTACAGTTGTATTCTTGGCTTCCTTGCAAAGTATACCTAGTGATCTGTATGAAGCAGCTAAGATAGATGGTTGTAATCGCTTGCAAAAGTTTCAGCACATTACATTTCCCTTACTAGCTCCAGGAATTACAATTAATACAGTGATGCTGTTAATATCTAGCTTTAAAGTGTTTGATCATGTCGTTGTTTTGACGAATGGAGGACCCGGAACCACAACGGAAACAATTTCCTTGAAGATTATTAACATGGGTTTTGTTGAGAATCAAATGGGTTATGCTTCCAGTATGGCCGTTATTCTGTTCCTTCTTATTAGCGTAATCTCTGTTCTTGTTGTCACCACGTTGAAGCGCAGGGAGGTTGAATACTAAGATGACATCCAAATTTAAAACAAGAATTCATTTGTTATTTACTTTATGCATAACTTTTGTGTTTTTCCTACCTTTATATCTGGTACTTGTCAATATTTTTAAAGAGAATGCTGCCATTTCAGCGAATCCGTTAAGCTTTCCAGTTCAATTCACATTGGACAATTTAAAAGCAGTTCTCACAAGACCGGACCATCTACTGTACAACAGCATGTGGAATAGTTTCGTGATTACGATACTAACTTTAAGCGTTGTTATCTTTTCCTCATCGATGGTAGCTTATTATTTGGTAAGAAATGATAGTAAGAAGACTAGGCTATTATTATTGTTTTTTCTACTTGGTTTAATGGTACCAACTACGATTATTCTTATTCCAGTGGTAAAAGTGCTAATCGCTGTCCATCTGATGAGTACAAAGACAGGACTCATTATGTTTTATGTGGGGTATTATATTCCGTTTGGTATTTTCATGTACGCTGGTTTTATCAAGACGATTCCGCGTGAACTGGATGAAGCTGCCTCCATTGATGGATCAGGACCATTACGAACCTTTTGGAGAATCATCTTTCCTTTACTAGGTCCATGTACGTCAAGTGTCGTTATTTTCATCGGATTATGGGTTTGGAATGATTTTTTAAATCCTTTAATTATTATAGGTCCTGTAAAGGGAACAACGATTACAGCTGGAATCTATCGCGTCATTGGGCAGTTTTCAGTAAATTGGGGGCAGATGTTCTCCATGATGTTCTTAGCCTCCTTACCAATCATTGTATTGTATCTAGCACTGCAAAGACAGTTTGTAGAGGGCATCACATCGGGTTCTTTAAAAGGGTAATGGCGTAATGGATTGACTTCTAATGGGAGAGTATCATACATTTACATTGGCTCCAATCCATTATAGAAGGGCAGCAGATATCCTATGTTCAGATACTTCTTGCGACAAATTTACGCCATAAGAATCTCCTTGTTCGCTAAATTGTTTATCATTATGATCATTATCCAATCCTGCATCATACTTTTGTTAGGACAGCTCAATATTAACAGAGTGGATCAAATGATTCGAGATCGAGAAATGGATTATGATCGTAATGAAATGATTAGTCTGGAGGCGGCCTATAATCTAAAATTGAACCAAGTTCGTTCATTTGTGTTCTCTTTATTTTCTGAGTCCAATCAAAGTGAATCCATGTTGAAAAAAATAGATAATTATATCAAAAATGATCCAGTTAATGGGATCAGATTGAAAGCAGAAATTGAACAATTTTTTCAATCGATGACGTATACGGATGAGAAAATACAGTCTATTTTGTTTAACCGAGAACGTGATGGCGAGAAGTTCTATTTCAATCGATATTTTGATCCCAGTACGTTGCTAAATTTTAATGACATAGTTCATTTTACTGGAAATGAATATGTGAAAGTTTACCCGTACAAGAATTTACTTATATTCTTTTTAAAAGTAAATGATCCCTTATCGGTAAAAATTTCAAATGTAGGCACATTAGTGATTAGCGTGGACATTGGATTTTTAGAGAAAAAAGGAAATTTCCTTAAAGAAGATTCGCTAATCGAATTGAAGAACGAATATGGCTCATTACTCATAGGGGATACCAAGCAGTTTCCCGAGGTAGCTCAGGGATATATCGATAGCCGTCTTTTGGATTCCAACAATTATTTTATAACAGAAGTCAAGAATTCAATAGATAGCATGGGATTTACAATGTTAATTTCTCAAAATAATTTGAAGCAATCGATTTCTGCCATGCGAAAAAATCAATGGATAACACTATTGATAGTCATATTGTTAAATGTTTTTGTTGCTTTTTACGTTTCCAAACGACTATCCAAAAGAGTGAAAGTTTTAACTCGCAATATGCGTATGTATCAACCCGATGAATACCATAGACCGATTCCTATTTTGAAAGACGATGAATTTACCATTTTAGAAATAACTTTTAATCAGCTCACCTTAAAACTTTCGGAATACATTCAAAAGGAATATGTGCAGGAAATTAAAGCAAAAGAAACGGAATTGTATCTATTGCAGTCTCAGGTAAATCCCCACTTTTTATCTAACATGCTAGAAATCCTCAGAATGCAAGCGATTAAAGAGGGGCAACCACAAATTGCGGATACGATTTATGAATTGAGCGAGATTTTCAGATGGAATATTAGAAATAAAGAAATGATGGTTACGCTATTTGAGGAAATTTATTATGTTGAGCTGTATCTGAAGTTACAAAAAGTCAGATTTCCAAAAATGACATTCGAGATCCAATTACCTAATGTGCTCCAAAATTATCGAATGGTAAAATTCACTATACAACCTATCATAGAAAACATATTTAAACATGCTTTGGATAAAAAGAAGCAAGTCCATATCCAAATCATAGCCCAAGAGCATAATGGCAATCTTCATGTGAAGATCCAGGATGATGGTAAAGGGATTTCTGAAGAAAAACTACTCGATATCACGAGGCAATGCGACATACCATTATTAGAATCAAAAGCGCTTTCATCAATCGGAATTTTCAATGTACATGCCAGACTTCGTTTAATATTTGGCGAAGAATACGGTCTTCAAATCAGCAGCACTCTTAATGAAGGGACGGAAGTACGGTTAATTTTGCCGAAAACTTAAGGTGATCCGATGAATATGACCATTCGAAAAGTAATTATTGTAGACGACGAGCAACTTATTAGAGAAACGCTTCCCTCGATGATGGATTGGGAGAGCTTAGGATTTGAGGTAGTTGGATTATTCGAAGACGGTGAGGATGCTTGGCAATTTCTGCAGACGCACGGGCAAATTGATCTGGTCATTACAGATATTCAGATGGATGTGTGTACTGGTCTTGAATTGCTGAAAAGAATACGAAGCATGAATCTGCACACGCGAGTCATTATGATTAGCGGCTACGATGAGTTTCAATACCTTCGTAGTGCCATGATGCTAGGCATAGACAATTACTTATTAAAGCCTATTAACGAGGATGAATTAAGGAGTTCTCTACAGCAAGTGCAGGAACATTTCTTGATTGAATATCAAAAGTCACAGGAAATGAATGAAGGCATTAAACTCATGAAAAACAACATTCTAAATCAAATTATTACGGATAATTACTCGATTCGTGATGTGAGGGAAAAATGCAGAATGTTAGGTATTGACTTGGATGAAGGCGGCTTTCAAGTTGTTGTCATGGATACGATCGTCAGACAAAATGCAGTTCCATTATTAGAGGAAAAATATTTGGGTCAATTTGCCATCATCAATATGACACAGGAAATTTTGAGTAGTGACAAAAAAATAAATGTATTCGGACATCAAAATGGTCAAATTGTTGTTATCTTTTCCAGAATCCAGTCAGAAAGCAAAGAAGCGATTAGGTTAAGAATGGAAGAGGTTTGCAGTCTCATTGAACGGATTCTTAAAATAAAATTGGTTGTTCTTATTGGCAAGCCCTATACATCTTGGAGAGAGATCAGCCAATCCTTCTTAAGTGCAATGGAGTTACACGATTATCGCTATTTCGTTGATCAATCGATCATCATGGACTATGGCCAAAAGGACGTTGGAACTAAGAAGGAAACGTTATCTAAGCAACTGGGCATGAACCAATTACACGATCTTCTAGATAACGAAGAATACGAACATGCCGAGAAAATCTTGCATCGAATAGGCATTCTGATTCAAGAAATCGTGGTGCGGGATCTTCTCTTGATGAGATCTGTTTTCATTGATTTTACACTTGTGTGTATGAGTAAATTACGTCAATTGGAGTTTGAAATATTAGAACACAATCATACGTTTCCTAAAGTGATTGATACCCTATTTGAGACGGATACAAATGAAGAATTGTTGAGTAGATTTATGGGAATTGCAACTTATTTACTGCAAACTATGCAGCAATTAAAAGTAAACCGGAGTACTACGATTGTTGAAAGAGTGATTGAATTTATTGACTCTCATTACATGGAAAATGTATCGATTCAATATTTATCTCAAAACTTCCATATATCTGCACCTTATTTAGGAAAACGACTCAAGATTGAACTAGGAAAAACGTTTAATGATTACCTGAATTTCGTACGAATAAACAAAGCTAAAAATCTGTTATTGCTATCAGATGTTAGCACGAAAGAGATAGCTGAAAAAGTAGGGTATGCAGAGCCTAACTATTTCTATAGTCAATTTAAAAAAATAACAGGGAAATCACCAACTGAATTCAGGAGAGGATGAGGAGTATGACAAAAATTAAAGAAGTGTTGGTACTGCATCATAGTCATTTGGATGTTGGTTATACGCATGCACAACCCATTTTACTAGAAATGCAAAAAAAATATATTGATCAGGCAATAGAGTTATGTGAATTAACAGAGGGATGGTCAGAGCAGAATAAATTCCGCTGGACCTGTGAAGCAACTTATCCTGTTTTACTTTGGCTTCGAACAGCCAATCCAATACAAGTTGAACAATTTACCCGATATTTGCATAATGGTCAAATGAGCATCTCTGCAAATTACTTGCACACCACACCATTGTGTACCGCTGAAGAAATAACAAAGATGTTGTATCCTATCAAACAATTACGTGATGAATTTGGTATTGAGATAACAACGGCAATTAATCATGATATAAACGGTCAACCGTGGCCTTATAATCAGTTGTTATTAGACGCGGGTGTGGAGTTTTATATTATGGGTATTAATATTCATTTTGGAGGATTCCCACTAACTCGACCAAATGCATTCCAATGGCAAGCGCCGGATGGCAGAAAGTTGTTAACTTTTAATGGCGAGCATTATTCGCTTTTTAGTCAGATCTGTAATGTGAATGCGAAAGATACGAATCTTATGGCGGAAGGCTTAGCCCAATATTTGAAGAAGATCGATGCGGATCCAGACTATCCATTTGATTTTGTCTATTTGACTGCTACAAATTTGCCACTTTACGACAACAATCCTCCAGACCGTGACTTAGTGCACTTAATTAAAGCATGGAATGAAGAGCAGCGGGAACAGAAAATATCCTTTGTAACACCTGAACAATTATACTCAAGAGTAAAAAAACATGAAAAGCAATTACAAGTTCACGCTGGCGATTGGACGGATTATTGGAACTTTGGTTCAGGAAGTTCTGCTAAAGAGGGGAAACTAAATCGTAGAACTAAACAAGGCATGAAAGCAGTAGAACTCTTAGACGCATTTCATCGTCAGGAAGACGAGTCCTATATGCAACTCAAAAAGCAAGCATGGGAACAAATTCATTTATATGATGAACACACTTGGGGGGTATTCAACTCTATTTGCGAGCCTGATCATCAGAATACAGATATTCAATGGATGCATAAAGCGCATTATGCTTACTTGGCTAATAGCCTAACAGGTTATTTATTAGGGACGCAAATGGAAATATTAGCGAATAATCCACTGCAGTCGGAAGAAGCTGAGGGAATATTATTGGTAAACCCTTCTTCTGTTCCAATAACCCACGATATCCAAGTTCCTTCAAGTTTTACTGCAAAAGGGAGACATCTGAGTGCAGATAGAATGCGCCAGGTGCTGATGAACGTTGAACCCAATCATAGGGGAGTGAGTTATGGCACGGTCGAGCTGGCTCCTTTTAGTTGGAGAAAAATTCCATTTCATGACTTGCAAGCAGCAGAAGTGTCAGCAGACATTCATGCCTACCCTGGCGTCATTGCTGAGGCTGGGGAAGGACCATGGTATAGGGAAGTTACTATGGAAGAGGGGAAAATTGAAACCCCATTCCATATATGCAGATTTGATCCATTAACAGGTCGAATTACGAGCATATATGATAAGCAACAGGAATGGGAAGTGCTTGATCTAACTAGCCCATGGAGCTTTTTCCAATACGTACAGGAGACTGTCGACGCAACCTATCACCCCAATAACCGAAGTTCCATTTATCCTAGAGATATTGAGAAGGGTAATAATGGTATCAGTGTAATGAACCATGATTGGAAGGCGAGAAGACAAACCTATTCAAAGATGAAGTCATGGCAAATTGAACGAAGCTCACATAGTGCAACGTTGATCCTGCAATGGGAAGCGCCAGGTGTGGACAATCTGGAGCAAAGGTTTACCTTTTTTAGTTACCGTCCCGAAATTGAGATGAAGGCTTCCTTCTATAAGCAAGATATCACTACACCAGAAGGTACCTATTTTGCAATTCCGTTAAATGTAGGCAAGTGGCGTTGCCAGTATGACACTGCTGGTCAATTTGTTGAATTAGATGCAGAGCAATTGCCGGGCGTATGCAGAGATTATATGACTGTAGATAAGAGTGTTTCGGTCTATGATACGCAGCATGGAGTCACTTTGGTTTGCACAGATGCTCCACTTGTGCAAGTGGGGGATTTTAACTTCGGTAAAGAACAGAAGAGTATTGTTAGAAATGAGAATCCGCTCTTATTGGCATGGCCGATGAATAATTATTGGGATACAAACTATCGTGCACGTCAGCCTGGATTTGTCTCATTCTCCTACGTATTGTCTACATTTAGTACTTTTGATCCAGCTGTTGTGATGCAGTCGGCAATCCAAGAGGTTTCCCCGATTCTCACAACACCAATAATCGTATGTGAGGAAGAGACTGCCGGACAATTTATTAAGATCAGCGGTAATGGTGTTCAAATTTTTGATGTGAAACCGGCGGAGGAAGGTAAGGGTATCATTGTACGCCTCAGTAATTGTACGGAACAGGCAGTTGAAGCACAGCTACATTTTCCGAATAGAAATATTGAGACTGCATTTAGGACGAGTGCTTTAGAAGAAAAGCAACTGGAATTGCTTATTCAAAATGGATCATTAAATTTACGTTTGGATGCCAAACAAATGCTACATATTTTAGTGAATTTTGAAGGTTAAGCTTGCAAATAGAAGGTATAGTGGCAGAGGTTATGAAAAGGGACATTTCATAACCTCTGTTTTTTATTATGAAGATTCGTAACTGCATTAATATTTTGAGTAAAGTATTAATTATTAAACTTTTTGTCAAATAAATTTCAACTTATACTTATTAAGTACAAACAAAATCTATAACGATTTAGTTTGGTTTGTATACGCTTTCATTAACTGGGGTGATTAATGGGACAAGAATTAAGAAGATCAGATGGAATGCACACGTATTTCGCGCCTTATTGATTTAATCGAAAGACAAACCCGATCAAGAGGAGGATTACTATGAAACTTTCAAGGACACTAAAACGCATTAGTTCTGTGGCGCTGATCTTTAGTCTTTGTTTAAGTGCGACGGTCTGGAGTGTGCCGTCCGCGCTGGCGGCTGATGACATCGACGCGGTTAAATCAGGCGATGTCGTCCCGGGAACGCAATTCGCAGAAACAGTGGGAATAGATGACTGGGGAACCATCAGTGAGATCGTAGGCAAGAACTACGGAGAATGGAACGGCGACAGTTACAGTGGCGCCTATTCCGACAAAATGCCCAACACGGCGCTGCTTGGTAACGGCGATGTGGGTATAACATCGGCAGGGGCGAAAGAGCAAAAGACGTTCCTCATCTCAAAATCGGACTTCGTATCAGCGGGAAATCTGCAAGGCGTGTTTAACAGCGGAGACAATTTGACTAAACCTCTGGCCATCGGCGGTATCACGATCCAGCAGAAAACCATTCAGGCTGACAATCCGAATTTAGCCCCGACTTATAAAGCTGTCACCGCAAGCAGCCAGCACGACGCATTCTATCCGGTCAACGCAGTCAACGGTAACTTTCAGCCGTCTCCCAGCGGCTACGGATGGGTGACGGCGATCGGCAGGACCCACTGGCTGGAGCTCGAGTTTGGCGCACCGATCACTGTGCAGCGCTGGGTAGTCAAGAATGACGGCGCGGTACGCAGCGGCTTCAGCATGAACAACACAAGCGCGTTCCGCCTGCAAGTCAGTGAAACGGGCGGCCCAGGCGCTGTGTGGACGGACGTGTCAACAGTCGGTAACAACACAATGGATGTGTTCGACCAGAACCTGACCGCACCGGTCACATCCGCGCATTTCCGACTGTACGTAACCAATCCGCTGCAGCAGAGCAATACCGACCCCAACCCACGCGCCAGAATCGGACAGCTTGAACTCTATGGGAGTACGCAGCAAACAGCACCTGTTCTGGGGAATCCGAACATTGCGTTGAAACGGCCAGTGAAGGCTGATAGTTCACTATCCGGCTTCGGTCCGGAGCTGTTGGTTGACGGCATATCCAACGATGTCAATAAGAAATGGTGTACCACAGCTCTTGCGACCCCGCACTGGGCAATCATCGATTTGGGAAGTCCTAAGCCGATTGCCAGCTACAGTATGTATAATGCAAGCTTGGTGGGCGAGCCTGTCACGCGCAACACCAAGGATTTTGCGCTGCAATATCTGCCTGACGAGAACGGCGTTACCTGGGATAACGTCACAGTGCAGAGTGGTTGGGTCAATATGGACTCTGTGACAGGAAACAATGATGCTATTGTAAACCGGAATCTTGCCGCTCCGGTAACGGCGCGCTATGTGCGGCTGTGGGTCACTAAAGCATCTGCTGAGGCGGGCAAGGAGAATGTGCTGCGTATCCATGAGCTGGAACTCTACAGCAACAGCAGTACTCCGACGTATGAGAAGCAGGATATCTTGAACTCGGAGATCCAGACCAAGTTAAGTATCAATGGCGTAATGCTGTCGATGAAAACATGGCTATCCTCCTCGAAAAACCTGTTGGTTACAGAGCTCACGTCTCTGGGATCCAAGCCGGTGGATCTGGAGGTGAGCACCTGGGGCAAGGCAGACAACCGAAACTTCCCGGCCACTTCCACGAAAGTTGACGGATACGCGGTAGCTACAAGAGCGACGTTCAACAACGCGCCGCTCAACCCGAACTCATGGACATCGAAGGTTGCTCTCGCAACCAAGGTGCTGGGCGCCCAAAGTGCGGTCTCTGTCAACAGCTTGAAGGGCACGGGCACCACGGCGTTTACGCTGGATGCGGGTCAGACGGTACAGATCGTCACAGCGACTGGCGGTGGCGGAAAGACCTACGACTCAACGAACAAACTGCTCACAACCGATCCGGTCCTCGAGGCGAGCGCTCTGCTGTCGTCGATCAACGGTGCTCAGGACGTTGAGTCCCTGCGGGCCGAACATGAAAGCTGGTGGAAAAACTTCTGGTCTGCCTCATACATCAACATCCCGGACTACGCCGACGTACAGAAATACTATTACGGCGCGCAATATCTCCTCGGCAGCACCGCTAAACCCGGAAAAGTTGCCCCGGGACTTTATGGGGTATGGCACACCACCGACAACCCCAGCTGGTCGTCCGATTACCATCTCAACTACAACTTCATCGCCACCTTTTTCGGAGCCAACTCCAGCAACCGCTACGACTTGTCGCTGCCAGCCGGAGAGGCGATTTTGAGCTTCGTGCCCGAGGGTATGCGACGCGCTGCGGACCCGAATCAGCTCAGACGTATCAACGGAGGCTTCGTCAATAGCCGTCCGGATCTGCAAAATGGAATTGCAGACGCGGTCTTGTATCCGGTAGGTATTGGACCGTGGGGCACCATCACGGACGATCATTATCTCTCCGAGGCGCTCAACGCCGCTTTCAGCAGCTATCCATTGATTCAATATTACCACTATACGCAGGACGAAACGTATCTGGAAACCTACGTCTATGACTATCTTAAGAAATGCGCGAACTTCTATGACGCATGGCTCGACAAGACTGGCGACACTTATACATTGTACGCAGGTTACAATGAGGGCTCGTGGGCCAAAAACCCCGCGGTGGAACTTGCGGCGCTCAAGAGTGTTTTGTCTGAGTTGATTGCCGCTAGCGTCACGCTGGACAGAGACGCGGATCTGAGGGCGCACTGGCAGGATCTTTTCGATCATCTAGCTCCGCAGCCGACCAGTGTATGGAATAGCAAGCAGGTCTATGCCCTCGCGGAAAAGGAGTGGAACAATGGGCAGTGGGTAGATCTGACCAATCCCGTCCCGGCCGACGGAAACATCATCCCGCTGGACATCGTTGTCCCCGGCGGTCAGCTGGGTTACTACTCCTCGGACAACGCGCAGCAGATCGCCAGAAACACAATCGACGTGTTCGGCACCAGCGCGTGGAGCCAGATCAACAATTTCCCCAGAATCTTCAACGATGCGGTTCACTCCAGATACCCCGCGGTTGTTGTCTTAGGAAATATGACCAACACGATCAGAGCCCAGATTCAGCCTAATCTGCGCATCAGTGATGGTGTGCACGGCGTGGAGAAGATCGGCGCTACCGAGGCGATCAACAGCATGCTGCTCATGAGTGACCAGGGCGTTATGAAGGTGTTCCCGAACTGGGTGAGCGGAAAGAACGCGACTTTTGCCAGACTGCGTGCGCCGGGAGCCTTCGTTGTGTCCGCTGCTTACGACGGAGCGTCAAACGAGGTACAGAGTGTGACCATTAAGAGTGAGGCGGGCAAACCTCTTACCGTTGCCTCTCCCTGGGCTGTGGGCATCGATGTCTTTGACTCATCCGGCCATGAGGTTGAAACCACCACCGGAACCGCCCCCAACTGGGAAAGCGAAGCCACTGTTACCTTTAATACCGTCGCAGGAGAGACATACATTTTGCGCAAGCCGATCCCGAAAACCACCGCAACGTTAAGTCCGGCTGCGCCTAGCGGCAAGAACAGCTGGTACACGACGGATGTGACCGTAAGCTTATCCGTATACGCCAGTGTTTACGGAGGCTCCGTAACAACGGAATACCAAGAGAATGATAGTGAATGGATCGTTTACACCGGCTCCATTCCAGCTTTCGGTGACGGAACTTATAAGCTCGGATACCGCAGCAAGGATCAGGCAGGTAATGTAGAACAACTCAAAACGGTCGAATTTAAAGTTGACAAGACAGCTCCAACGCTTTCCGTCCAGCTGGATAAGACGTCGATTTGGCCAGCGAATCATAAAATGGTGACGATCAATGCCACGCTGAATTCTAGTGATGCTACATCGGGCGTTGAATCCGTGGTATTAACGTCCATCACGAGCAATCAACCAGATAGCGGTAATGGCGACATTCAGGCCGATTTCGGTACACCCGCCACTTCATTTAGTTTGCGGGCCGAAAAATCACGCATCTATACAATCACATATACAGCTACCGATAAAGCGGGCAACAAATCGGTTGAATCTGTGACCGTCACAGTACCTCATGATCAATCCGGCAATCAATAAGAAAAAATAAACGTAAATGAAAGATCAACATCGGAAATCCGTATGAGGGGCTGAGTATTCAGCCCTTTTTGCTCTTGTTGGAGTTGAAAGTCAAGAAGGCACTAAATAAACATATTTTTTCTGAAATTCCCTGGTGTTTCCCCTGTTATTTTCTTAAATGTATTTGAAAAATGAGGTGCGTCGGTAAAGCCGCAAAAGTGTGTGATATCTTCCATGGTGTAGTCCCCTTGTTTGAGAAGTTCTTGGGCATGCTGAATCCGCAAATGCAAAAAATACTGATGGGGAGAAACACCGAATTTTACTTTGAATAGAGCAGAAAACCTTGAAGGCGAGAGTCGTGCTCTCTTTGCCATATCATCAAGAGATAACGATTCCGAAAGATGGTTGAAAAAGTACGAAGTGATCCAATTCAAAGATTGTGGTTTTAACGATTTATCTTCTTGCTGCAGATCACTAAATTCTTTCAATAAACCAATAATTAAATTTTCTAATAAATGATTGGCTTCCATTTGGCTGATCACATCCCCATTTTGCCAAAGTCCAACCATTTTTAACAATGACTCTTTGTAAACAGAGCGATGATTAAGCCTAAATTTGATAGGGATCGAAATGTTCACGAAGTCGTTCAGTCGAGGCTGCATAAGATGCTGGTATTCGCTCAGTTCAATCTGTCCTGGCTTGGTAGGAAAGCTTTGTTCTCGTAACGGATTATAGAAAAGGTCAAAATGTGCAAATGGCGTAATTGTTCGTGTGATTCCCTTTAATGAACATTTTTCACCTGGTTGAATAAGACAAAAGCCACCTGCTTGAAAATCATATAAGGTACCTTCTATCTCTACTTGACAGCTTCCTTCCTGAATGTAGATTAGTAAATAATCCAAGAGTTTCCGATTAGGCACGGTCCACCCGGGCTGCCTTACTGCATAGTCGGATTCTCGGATGTAGGGAACAATCGGCTGATCTTTGATGATTTCAAGAAAAGAAAGATGCAAGGGGAAAACTCCTTTTAGTTACTATAAGATAATAAGATTTTACAAGAAAAAAGTAGGGTTTCACAATGCTTTCTTATAAGAAATGTCATATATTTAAATTAATTCTTAAGACATGAAAGGGAGGATTGAAAATGACAAGAGTAAATGTTAACAATTTAGGCTTGATCCCGCTTGCAGGCGTTTGCAGTTATGAAGACGCTTGCAAAGCTGGCTATGACATCGATCATAATGTGAATTTACTAAGAAGATATTTGTATGCTGAATCGCAGTTGAATCAAATTTTTGCAGCCCATATTACAAGTGTCCCCGAATGGGAGGTAAAAGGAGCTTTCGGATTGCACATTTGGCTGGATGCCGAACATAGTGCGGCACTTCGGAAAAGGGTTACGGAGATGAGGGAACCGCCTTTGCATTTGGATAAAGTGCCGGATGCTAAGATCGAAGCCTTCTTCAATGAGGTCATTCGTGCAGAATCAACCTTGGAACTGCTAGTAGGAATTTACAGGGTGGCAAAGCCGGAGTTGGTACGGTCGATGAAGAAACATGTAGCGGAGACGAATCCATTGGTCGATCATCCGACCTGTCGAGTGCTGAAGCTAATTTTAGTGGAAGAGGAAGAAATGATTCCATGGGGAGAGGCTGCTGTGCAAGCGCTTATCCGATCGGATGAAGATCAACATGCCGCTATGAAGTGGCAAAATCATCTGGAATCTTTTCTGTACGCCGCAGGCGGCATTTCAGGGGATTTGGTTAAGCCTGAAGATTGGCAGCCTGCTGTGCCCCGTGCTAATGGCCAACGTTATGAAATGAAAGTGGAGCCTCGGCGGGACGCAAGGTTCGTGGATACCTATAATTCAACAAATAATTATGACAAAATCTTTTCCGATGAAAGCTTTCCGGTGGATGAAAGAACTTATGCGCTCCTCTATAAACGTCTGCGTGAGATGGACGTTCCTGAGTGGATGGGACCGATTATTTATAAAACGCAGGGCAAGCCTTGGGAGTACTATCAGGACTTAAGTCGACAGCTATGGGACGAAGCTCGTCATTCGATGATGGGCGAAGTAGGTTTGTTCCAGGATGGTGTTGAGTTTTACAAATATCCAGTAGAATTTTTAACAACGATGGCATTGAACAATACAGCTACTCCGCTGGAGGCGCATCTTGTGCTTTGGTACATTGAGCAAGGATTAATGCCCAAAGACACGGGTAAACATTTTGAATGGGTCATAGCCAAAGCATCGGATAACGATCTTGCAAAAACGTTTCAGGATTACGATTGGGCCGATGAGGTCTTGCACGCGCAGATCGGCAGAAAATGGTTGGTTCCAGAATACAAGAACATGGAAGAGCTTAAACAGCAAGCAGAAATCGTCATGAATCGGAACTTGGCAGAAAAGGTAAGATTGAGTCATCAATCCGATCAAAAAGAATGGTGGCCTGAATTTCTCGTAGAAATTCGTGCCGGAAGAGAAAGAACTCGTGGAGGAGTGACTGTATAATGGACTTGACAGATAAAGTATGTGTGGTTACCGGGGCGGCTAGGGGGATTGGTTTCTCTCTAGCTAAACAGCTCCTTGTGGCAGGCGCGAAGGTTATGATTAGCGATGCCGATGAGAAGGCACTGCAAGAGGCTGTAAAAAGTCTTTCTTCTGACCGTGTCAGCGCATGGAAGACGGATGTCCGCTCAGAGTCGGATATATCCGCGTTGGCAGAGAACGCAGAATCTCAGCTTGGGCCGATTGCCGTATGGATCAATAATGCAGGCGTTGCAAGGCATAAGTTAATCACGGAATATACCGAGGATGATATCGATTGGATGATGGATGTCAATTATAAAGGCACTGTCCTTGGCTGCAAGTATGCGCTTCGTACAATGAAAGATCAGCGCGCAGGCCACATTATCAATATCATATCTACAGCTGGATTAACGGGCGTGCCTACGGAGTCTGTCTATTGCGGTACTAAATTTGCTGTAAGAGGATTTACACAAGCGCTTCAAGAGGAGGCTGCACAATTCGATATCCGTGTTTCCGGCATCTACCCAGGTGGCGTGAATACCGCCTTCTGGGATACGGCTCGCGAACAAAAGTCACCGGTAGAAAAATATTTAACACCCGAAGATGTTGCAAAAGCCATTGTCTCAGTGATTGAAATGGATGACAACTGTGTAACGCATGAAATCGTGCTTCGATCGATGAAGGATGCGAATTTTAACTTACAGGAATTAAATCAATGAGGATGCAGCTTTATTCAGAGAACTTTCACTCTGCAGCTTTGAATGCGCGTCGAGTCTACCGTCTCTTACTTCCAGAATCGCGTCCCGTTGGTAGTTTACCCTTATTGATTTTGCTGCATGGTGTTCATGGTTCCGAAATCGATTGGACGGAACAAGGTCATGTGCTTCAAACCATGCAGGGTTTGATAAAGGAAAAGCGGATAGGTCCTATGGCAATCCTCATGCCTTCGGATGGATTGACCGCCATAGGCACCGGCTATTTGAACTGGGACGCAGGAAGGCCACATCTGTATGAAGATTATTTGTTGGAAGACCTGATCCCGCATGTTGAACAAAAATGGCATGTAGGCGGTTCAAAGGAAACACGTGCGATCAGCGGTTTATCTATGGGGGGATATGCTTCCATTCGGTTGGCTTTCGCTTATCCGGAACAGTTTGCATCTTCCTCCAGCTTAAGTGGATTTTTCCATGTTCAAGAGTTGGCAGAACTGATTGGTTCAGAAGATTATGCTTCGATTTTCCAAATGAATGAGAAACGAATGACGGAGGAATCGCCCTTAACGATGGCGATTCCATCCACAAACGAATTGCCCAAGATTTACTTCGATTGCGGCGTAGACGATCGATATATCCATATGAATCGTCAGTTGCATGAACGGTTGGAGGCGATTGGAGCTTTCCATTCTTATGCTGAGCATCCGGGAGCTCATTCTTGGGATTATTGGCGCGAACATATCAAGAGACATCTCATTTTTCACTCACATGCTTTTCAGGAGTCCTCTTCTTGAGGGCTGTTTTTTTATCGAGAGGGGCTCCCAAATGGAGGGTGTTTCGCCAAAGGTATTTCGCAGGCAGAGCTTTGTTCCATTTTTCGCCATTGCCCAGGGTTATATTCTGTTGCTTGTTTATACGCTTTTGTGAAATGGTGGATTGAGTAAAAACCGGTTAATTCGGCGATTTGTTTCAATGAGAAGCCTGTCGTTTTCAAAAGTGAGGTTGCAGCCTGGATCTTGACCTTACGATAATAATCCGAGAAGGACTCGTTCAGCTCATCCTTAAAAAGTCGAGAAAGTTGTCTTTCAGACGTATGTAAATGCTTGGCCAAATCCTGAAATTTGATCCGTATGGATAAGTTGTCGCGAATATAAAGCTTTGCCTGGCTCAGCAGTATCGATTCACTTGGTTTAATCGCTGTTTTTCTATGGTCGTCTTCGTCAAGAAATAATTGAAAAACCGATAGGATCAAGGAGTACGCAATATGCTTTAGCATTTGTGGATTGCTTGTACCCGAATGTCTAGCATTCATCAAAGTTCGCCATAAATCTGCCATTGTGGATGGAGTTTCGGCTTGTACCAGGACTCGGTTCGTGTTCAATAAGCGGTGATATCCGCTCACGAACTCGGTAGATGATCTTTGTTCCATTAGTTCAAAAGCGAAATAGACGAGTCCAATACCGACACCAGGAGTGCCTTCAATACGGTGCCATACGCCTGGCTTGGAAAGAAAGCAATCGCCTGCATGCAAATCGTAACGAAGGCTGTCATCGATATAGAATCCTTCGCCTGAAGTAATGTAACAGCATTCGAAGAAAGAGTGTTTATGGAGAGAATGGGTAAAATGTTCCTTTATATCCCCCCAGTAATAGACATGGAAGGTGGCCTCTGACTCCTGAAAATCGAGAGCAAACGTATTGAGATCATTGATGCTTATGGGGACAACCTCCGTTTCACTTGGCTCACGATTATTATAAGATGGCGTACTGGTACAAAACAAGGGCATAACTGTACAAAGACAAGACGCATCTCATTTAGTAAATTTGAAGTAAGAAATCTAATTCAAAATCAAAGAGGAGTAGATGGTCATGACAGTGGAAGTAACCTCGGAATTGGTAGGAAAATATGAAAGAGATGGTTACCTTATTTTTCCTGATGTCCTGGATGCTGATTTGATGAAAGAAGCACAGGAGCATGTGCAATGGCTGATCAATAAAAATCCAAATCTCCGTCCGGAGCAGCTCCATACCAATTTAATTAACAACGATCCATTCTGGCTGCGGCTTGTAAGAGACGATCGGCTTTTGGATATTGCACAATCGTTTATCGGACCTGACATTGCTCTGTTTGCTTCTCATTACATTTGCAAGCCGGCTTTTACAGGCCAGCCGGTCTTGTGGCATCAAGATGGAAGCTACTGGCCCTTGGAGCCGATGAAGGTTATTTCGTTGTGGCTGGCCGTGGATGATTCTACGACTGAGAACGGTTGCTTGCGTGTCATTCCAGGAACTCATCAATTGCAGCTTCAAGAGATGAAAGGCAGCTTCGATGTTGAAAACGTTCTGAGCTCTGAAATAGAGAAGAAATTTGTAGACGAATCCAAAGCAGTAGATCTAGTATTAAAGTCGGGGAGTGTATCCATTCACCATCCGAATATCATCCATGGTTCCAAGGCAAACCTTTCACCTCACCGCCGTTGCGGATTGACCATTCGTTATATTCCAACCAGTACTAAAGTAAAGAAAGAGAATCATCCTATCTTCCTAATGCGCGGAGATAAGGGAGATGTATCGAACACTTACTTGGCATTTCCAAAATTTGACGTATTCTGTCATATGAGTTTCCAAGGCTGCGAGAATTTTGGTTAGTTTGAGCTTAATAACATATCACTGCCCTCTTCTTGAGGGCTAGTTTTTTTATCGGGAGGGGCTCCCATGGCAGCCAAATCAGATTACAAAAAGATGAGCCGTCTTCTAAATGAAACAGCAGTTGATTTGCAAGGTGCAGAATTAAGTTTTAAGGTGCATTATTGGGGGGCTATGCCGGAACACTTTGATAATCCTCTACATAGACATTCCTTTTTTGAGGTTTGTTATGTTCTGGCAGGTGAGGGCAGCTACTTGGAGTCAGATGAAGAATATCCGCTCCGTCAAGGAACATTGTTTTGTTCAAGACCTGGCAAATGGCATCAAATTAAAAGCGAGGCTGGGATTGAGATCTATTATGTTGCCTTTGAATTAGATAGTTCCCGGTCATCAGAAGAGAAATTAAACCGTTATTTGCAAATGATGAATTTGAATAAAATTGTAGTTCCAATGGCAGACGAAACGGTTACCGCACAAACTTGGCGTATGTTGTTTACACTTTGCAAGCAGGACCGTATCATGACGAAAGAAATGATTCGCAGTTTTGCCTATGCTTTGCTTGTTTCTTTTTATAGTGAATTTGCGGAGGTTGTCGAAAGTGACGACTTCCCGGAGCATCAACAAATTTCTTCCTATTATTTGCAGCGAGCCAAGCTTTTCATCGAGGACAATCTAGCTTCTTCCTTAAGTCTTCATCAGTTGTCAAGCTATCTCCATATAACAGAGCGTCACTTATCGCGATTGTTTGCCGTGAAGGTCGGGCAAACTTTTTCGCATTATGTGCAAGAGCGAAGAGTTCGAAAGTCTATGGAGCTTCTTCTCGAGACAGATTGGACCATAAGTCGTATCGCCCAGGAAATTGGGTTTGAATCGGTTCACTATTATTCAAGAGTTTTTACCCGTAAAATAGGCGTTCCCCCAGGAAAGTTTCGCAAATCCCAATTGTCAGAGATACCTTTTATCAAGTTATAAATGTCCATATAGTGCAAATGAATGTCCTCTTATTTCAAAGACACTGTGTCCTTATACGTTTATCATTAAAGAAAGCGCTGACACATGATGAATAAGTGGAGGTTAACCAGTGTCTAATAAAAACTTGAAAAGAGATTACTCTCTCACAGGACCAGAAAACAAACGAGCTCAGGAAAAAGGATTAGTAGCGGCTGAATGGTATACGAGCCCGATTTCACGTAAACGTCTTAAAGAGCTAATGAAACGTAAGGATGGACCTGCAATCCGGGATACGATCATCATGTTCGCTTGGCTCATAGGTACGGGAATTCTTGCCTATTATTCGTGGGGTACATGGTGGGCTATACCCGCATTTGCCTTATATGGAATTAGTTATGCTTCGACTGCCGATTCAAGATGGCACGAATGCGGTCATGGCACAGCTTTCAAGACAGCTTGGATGAATGATGCCCTCTATCAGATCGCCTCTTTTATGGACTTAAGACCACCAACCCCTTGGCGTTGGAGTCATGCTCGTCATCACACTGACACCTATATTGTCGGTCGTGATCCGGAAATTGCTATGACTAGACCCCCTGTTTGGAGGATCATTTTTGGAGAAATCGTACATATATATGGCGGCTCAAGAGATCTTAAAAGCATTATCACGCACTGTTTCGGAAAACTAACTGACTCAGAAAAAGACTATGTTCCAGAGACTGAATTCAGAAAAGCGGTTTGGATTTCACGTGTTTGGATACTGATTTTACTAGGCTTCACTATATGGTCCATTCAAATTGGTAGTATTTTACCGCTAATGTTTGTTGGTCTTCCGACCTTCTATGGTCCGATTCTCCTTTTATTAGTGGGTCTAACTCAGCATTTGGGTCTGCATGAAGATGTTCTGGATCATCGCTTAAATACGCGCACGATTTATTTGAATCCTTTCTTTAGATTCCTTTACTGGAACATGAACTATCACATAGAGCATCACATGTTTCCGATGGTTCCTTATCATGCGTTACCTGCTCTACACAAAGAATTGATGTTTGATTATCCGGCACCAAATCCTAGTCTTTGGGCGGCTCTTAAAGAGGTAATTGCAGCGCTCATTAAACAGAAGAAAGATCCGCAATATGTGGTTGATCGTCCTCTGCCTAGTACAGCAAACCCTTATTACTACGGCGTACAAGCTGAAAAGACTGTGACTTCGCAAGTGAAGAGCGAGCCACAAGCAATGATTAACTAAATGATGAGAGGAAGATGAGAACATGGCAGGAAACAGAGCAGTTGTCTATAGTAAACCCGGTAGCGTTGAGGTTCGTAATACGGATTTTCCAGAATTGGTACTTAAAGACGGTCCAGGTGTCAATCCATTAAACGTAGGACGAAAATGCGAGCATGGTGTCATTCTGAAAGTAGTAACTACTAACATTTGCGGTAGCGATCAGCATATGGTTAGAGGTCGGACAACTGCGCCGTCAGGTCTCATCTTAGGACATGAAATAACGGGTGAAGTCATTGAAGTAGGACGCGATGTTGAATTTATCAAAAAGGGAGATTTGGTCTCCGTTCCCTTCAACATTGCTTGTGGCCGTTGCCGCAGCTGTAAAGAACGGAATACGAATGTATGCTTAAACGTTAATCCGGATCGTCCCGGCTCTGCCTATGGTTATGTGGATATGGGTGGATGGGTCGGTGGACAATCAGAATATGTCATGGTTCCTTATGCAGACTTCCAATTGCTGAAGTTCCCGGACAAAGAGAAAGCCATGGAAAAAATTCTTGATTTAACGATGCTTTCCGATATTTTCCCTACAGGTTATCATGGTGCGGTTAGTGCAGGCGTTCGACCGGGATCAACCGTATACGTCGCCGGTGCAGGCCCCGTTGGCCTTGCAGCAGCTCACTCCGCACAGCTGCTTGGTGCAGCCGTTGTTATTGTCGGTGATTTAAACGCAGAAAGGCTAGCCCAAGCGAAAAGCTTTGGTTGCGAAACTGTCAATCTTCGTGAAAATAGTGATTTGGCAGGACAAATTGATCAAATTTTGGGCTCACCCGAAGTGGACTCTGCCATTGACTGCGTAGGTTTCGAAGCGCATGGTCATGGTAAAGCTCATGGCGAAGCGCCAGCAACGGTGTTGAATTCAATCATGGAAGTTACACGAGCAGGAGGCAGCCTAGGGATTCCAGGGCTTTATGTGACCGGCGATCCTGGTGCTGTAGATGAGGATTCAAAAATTGGTACATTGAAGATTCGTTTCGGTCTTGGATGGGCGAAATCTCATACCTTCGTAACGGGTCAGACGCCTGTTATGAAATACAATAGAGATTTAATGATGGCTATTCTCAGCGGTAGAGCACAAATTGCAAAAGCGGTTAATGCCACACTCATTTCGTTAGATGCTGCTCCACAAGCGTACCAAGATTTTGATCGCGGTGTTTCCAGAAAATTCGTTATTGACCCACACGGTCTAGTTAAATAAAACATTCATATACTCGGAGGCATGTATGCAGCATTTAGAGGGTTGGGTTGAAGCTTGTGAAGTAGATGACATTGATGAGGAAGATGTTATTCGATTCGATCATGGAGATCGTACGTTTGCTATTTATCGGACAGCTAAAAGTAAGTATTATGCGACCGATGGTTATTGCACCCATGAGAAGTTTCATTTAGCCGAAGGGCTTGTGATGGGCAACACCATCGAGTGTCCCAAGCATAACGGCCGATTTGACTATACGACGGGTGAAGCGAAGCGTACGCCGGTATGCGTTGATCTTAAGACTTATCCTGTAAAGATTGAAGAAGATAAGATCTTCATCAAGATAGACTGAGGAGAGAATAGATAATGGCTGATTTAGGAATGGTTATTGTGGGTGCAGGCGAAGCTGGTGCGCGAGCGGCTGTTGAGCTCCGAACAGAGGGTTGGAGTGGGTCGATCACGCTAATCGGAAAAGAAAAGCTGGCACCTTATGAACGACCGCCGCTTTCCAAAAGCTCATTGGTTGGTGAAGATGAACCTACGCCAATGACTATTCTTGACGAGGCTAAGCAATCGCAGTATAACATTCAATTAATAACGGATAGCTCCGTTGTTAAGATTGATCGAGATGGGCATGTAACAGAACTTAGTAATGGTCAGCAGATAAGGTATGAAAGGCTCTTGCTTGCAACAGGAGCCAATCCACGACGATTGAACATGGAAGGCTCCAACATTACGGATTTATTATATCTCCGGACATTCGAAGACTCGCTCGTATTGCGTTC
Organism: Paenibacillus germinis; assembly: GCF_013141785.1. Taxonomy (NCBI): domain Bacteria; kingdom Bacillati; phylum Bacillota; class Bacilli; order Caryophanales; family Paenibacillaceae; genus Paenibacillus; species Paenibacillus germinis. Next base: position 76,242 of record NZ_WHOC01000133.1, on the reverse strand, counting down.
GCGCTTTCTACCGGGAAAGCATATTGTTGTCATAGGAGCGGGCTTTATTGGGCTTGAAGTAGCGGCAAGCGCGCGCGAAAAAGGCTGCTCGGTTACCGTTATTGAGGTTGGACGGCGTATTCTGATGCGAGGAGTTCCTGAGGAAATTGCGAACATTGTAGAGGCGCGCCATCGAAAGGCAGGTGTCGGGTTTAAACTTGGGGTAGGTATTGGGCGCATCGAAAAAACGCTGGATGGACATTCGATTACACTGGTCGATGGAACCGTCATCCTTTGCGATGCCATTGTCGTCGGTATCGGCGCTATTCCTGAAACATCGTTAGCTGCTCAAAGCGGACTTACGGTAGATAACGGAATATGGGTTGATGAGAGACTCGCAACAAGTGACCCTGATATTTTTGCTGCAGGTGACTGCTGCTCCTTCCCGCATAGTCTGTATGGAGGCAAGCGTATTCGTCTTGAAGCTTGGCGCAATGCACAAGATCAAGGAACGCATGCAGCACATAACATGCTAGGCGCTTCTAAACCTTATCTGGATATCCCGTGGTTCTGGTCGGATCAATATGATCAAACCTTGCAAGTCACTGGATTGCCTGATTGCGGTGTGAAGAAAGTCGTTCGAAACTTGAGTGAAGGTGACAAGTTGTTCTTCCATCTGTCGGACGATGATCAATTGGTTGCGGCAAGCGCCGTAGGACTAAACTCCAAGATTGCCAAGGATATTCGTCTAGCGGAAATGCTCATTCAAAAACAAACAGTACTCGATCCTAAAGACTTAGAAAACCCGGACGTGAAATTAAAGGCGCTTTTGAGTATTTAATAATCATTCATTATAAGGAGATAAGCATGAGCCATTGGAATCGAATTAATGATGGAACCTTAAATCCACCTAGACTGGATGTCCAGCAAGCGATATGGGCCATGGAAGGATTAGGAGAGAACGGCAAGGAATGGTCGTTGGAGCAAAAGTTCGAGAAAATCGCTGAAGCAGGATTTAAAGGTGTTAGCTATTTGCTGCCTTCTCCTGAAAATATGGATACCTGGCATCGTTTACTTGACCGCTACAAGCTAAGTTTCAGTGCCATTGCTTACCCTGCTAAACCACAAGATATGATTGATATCATTAAGCATGCCAATGAATTTGGCAGAGTGCAATATATTAACTCACAGGTATCGAATTCCTTTGTTATTGATAACAAAGCGGTTCACTTACTTGATGGCTTGTTAAAAGCTTCTGAGGATGCCAAAATTCCACATTTTATCGAAACACATAGAGGAACAGTCACGCAAGATTTGATCCGCACCGCAGGATATGTAGAGTCACTGCCAGAGCTCCGACTGATGATCGATTTATCTCATTATGTAGTTGCTGGTGAAATCCAAGGAACAAATGATAATGTCGAGGCCTATTTCGATAAGCTTCTAGAACGTTCCGCAGGTATACATGGCCGTGTCTCGAGTGGAGAACAGGTCCAGGTAGATGTAGGGGTGGATGGCGATCACCCGATGCTGGAGCATTTTACACGCTGGTGGCGTACAGGTATGGTGCATTGGCTTAAACAAGCACAGCCCGGGGACCTTTTCCCATTTTGCTCAGAGCTAGGACCGCCAAATTACGGGATCACTCGCCTGGATGAGCTTGGGAAAGAACATGAAGTATCTGATCGCTGGCAGCAAGCGTTACTGTTTAAGCGGATTATTGAAGAGCAGTGGAAGAAAGCGCAAGATGAGATTATGAACATTAAAGGTTAGTGTTATGGATATTATCGCCAAAGTAGAGCAAGATAATCACATTTATACATATAAATCAAAGGGTTTATTGAGAGGGTAGTTCTGATAGAATGATATCAGAGGGGCTACTCTCATTTTTTATCGGAGAGACCTTATACCTTACAGCGAAATTGCGACGGGATCGAGGCGGTACAAAATGTTAGATACATTGATCGTGGATGACGAGAAACTGGTTCGCAAAGGCCTCATTTCCACGATGCCATGGAGCAAATATGACATCCGAATTGTCGGCGAAGCGGGGAACGGTCGGGCGGCACTCGATTTCATGCAACAACACGAGGTCGACCTGCTGTTCGTCGATTTGACGATGCCGACAATGAGCGGTTTCGAACTGATGAATGCGGTTCGCGCTCAGCATCCGAAAACCTGGATCGTCGTGCTGACGTGTCATCAGGATTTCGAATACATTCAAGAAGCAATGCGTGCAGGAGCAATTGACTATATCGTCAAAACGCAGTTGGAAAAAGAAAGTATGGATAACATGCTGGCGCGAATCGTACAGAGAATCCAGTTTGATGAAACTAATAAAATGGCGGGAACAGATATTTCCAAAACGAAGACGGAAGACAGACCTATTTATCTATTGGCGCAAATGTCTACAACAATGCAACTAGATCCAGTTTCCGATTTGATGAAAGCTGGCATTTTTTCCATAACAACGCTCGGCGGTCAAATTTGGTCCATTACTTGCACGGATGACAAAATAGAATTGTCCTTAAGTCGATATGCAGCTCAATCGAACGATTACGTCCTTATAAGAGCTTATGGAAAGCCGGAATTATCCGTCGTAAGCATTCGGACTTATTTGTTTTACGAATACGAACCGAATCGGAAAGTATACGAACTGACGATGATGCCGGCAAAATCGGCGGACAAACAAAATCTCGATGAGCCAAAACTGCTTGATGATGTGTGGTTCTCGTTCCGCTGGCTTTATGAGGAGGAGGGGTGGCAGCGTCTGATCGCCTTGATCGAGCAAACGAAACCGGACAGCCGATATTTGTCGGAATTACTCCGTATATCCGTGCGCCTTACGCGCGAAATGTTCCGAAACGGCGAGTTGGATGCATACGATTCCATCACCGAATCGTTGGTAAGCTGGAACGTGTTTAAGCAAATTCTTATTGAAATTCGATGTGCGATACAGCAGAGAATGAAAGGCTTCGCTTACTTTGATGAAATCATCGTCACCGTATTGAAAGCACTTTATTATATGCTGCAATTGGAGGATTTGCGTGTCAATCGTGACATGGTAGCAGCAACATTCAACATAAGCAGCGGCTATTTCAGCGAATGCTTCAAAACGATCATCGGAAGATCGTTCGGTGAATACATGAAGGAACTGCAGATCGAGAAGGCGAAACGGCTGCTTGTCGAAACAAAGTACCCGATTTACCGGATTGCGGAACGAACAGGCTATAAGGATGAAAAGTATTTCAGCAAAATATTCCGTGAACGGGCCGGGATGAATCCAGCGGAATACCGCAAAGCGAACGAAGGGAGCGTAGAGACAAAATGAAGATCGACTGGTCTTCCCTGAAAACGCGATTGGTTGCAACGCTCCTGATGAGTACTATAATTCCGCTCCTCTTACTAGGGGTGGTTTCTTTTTTGGCTTTGCAAACGATTTTTCACGAAAAAATCGAAAGCGGGATTCAAAACACGCTGTCCCAAACGCGAGTGAGTCTCGAAAATACGCTTAGCAATATGGAGTATGTCTCTCTGCAGCTTTCGCAAGAAGGAACTGTTGGACAATCGTTATCCATTCTGCTTTCGTCCCAAAGCATTTTCGAGCAGCTGCAGCTAACGACAGAGATTCAGAAAAATATGAATCTTGTTAATTTTACGAATCCTTATTTAGGGGTTATGCTCTATTTTTTTCCAGGTGAGGGGAAAGTGATGTTCCAAAACCGAGAAATCAGGGATGGTTTCTCCATCAAATCGCTTCCTTTGCTGTCCAGTGTTAAAGGGGAATCGTTCTTTGGTCCGCACCAAACGGCGTACAAGTACAGTTCGAATACCGTTTTCTCGTTGGCAAGACCGGTCAATGTCCCTGGAATAGAACAGGAAACCATTTACGTGTACATCGAAACTAATCTGCTTCTTTTTGAGAAAATTCTCAACAAGCATCATTTTGGGATGAATGCCTCGCATATTTTGTTGAATCAGAGCGGCAAAATTGCCTATAGCGACGACCAGGTTCAATTTCCTTCAGGCGCCGATTTTTCTTTTATTAAAAACTCGGATGTAAATGTAGCGGAAGAAAAAGGTTTTTATTTTTTCAAAGAAGTCAGCGACCAAGGGTGGAGCATCGTCGTCGCGATCGATAAGCGCGATTTTGAGAAGGAGTTCAATACCTGGCTTTTGCGATACGGGGGCATCAGCCTAGTATGTCTTGCTCTAAGCATTGCGCTCGCGTTATTGGTATGGCGGACCGTATACCGGCCGATCCGAAGCATTTTGAGAGAGATTCGTTCCTTGGCCGGCAGCAAATTCGATTCCAAGCTCAATAAGACGAACGTGCGCGAATTCGACAGCGTGCTATTCGAGTTCGATCTCATGAGAACCAGAATTGGGGAATTGTTCGCGGAAATCGAACAGAATGAGCGGATGAAAGCGCAATTGGAAGTGGAAAAACTTCTCCATCAAATCAATCCTCACTTTATCCATAATACGTTAAATACGATTCAATGGATCGCGCGCATGAACGGCCAGGATGATATCGACCGTCTCGTTTCCATTTTTACACGTGTTCTGCACTATAACCTAGGTAAAGAGGGATCCGTTGTCAAGCTGCGCGATGAACTCGAAGCCTTGAAAGATTACGTGGCGCTTCAGCGCATTCGTTACGATTACCAGTTTGATGTCCGTTACGATGTGGTTGAGACACTGCTGGACCAGACGATTCCGCGTTTCATCCTTCAGCCGATCGTCGAAAACGCTTTGTATCATGGGCTTGGAGATGAAGAAGGGGTGATCGAAGTGCGCATCGCAGCTCATGGCGGTTATATGAACATTGAGGTGAAAGATAACGGGGCCGGCATGACGGAGGAAGAAGTTTCTCGCTTACTTTCATACGAAAGCGAAAGGAAAAAATCAGGTCTCGGCATCGGACTAAGTTACGTATTGCGGATAATCAAAGTCCATTACGCAGATAACGGCCGATTTCAGGTTGAAAGCCGCATTGGGCATGGTACGACGATGACGATGAATATTCCGTTGACGCAGCGGAGAGGTACGCTAGAGTAGGAATTCAGTCGGAGGAGGTATGAAAATGGTCGGCGATCAGACAAGCATAAGAAACGGAGGATCGAATTCTACCTGCTGTCGACTGTTTTCGCTCCCGGCCAGGACAAGAAGCATAGTACAATCGCTTTGTAAGGCAGATATTTGATCTAAGGGGGAAATAAAATGAGGGTCAAGACAACCGCAATAGTACTAATGTCACTTACACTTCTTATGACCGCTTGTACTCCGGGCAGCAAAGAAGCGGCGCCAAGCACCGTACCGAGTCAAACGAAAGATACGCAAGGAGCCGCCACAGATGGTCCTTTTAGTAAGTACAGTCAGCCGATTACGTTAAGCATGGGGAAAAATATCAGTACGAAAAACACCAATTTGCCTAACGGGGACACTGTTGATAACAACGAATACTATCGGTACATCGAGAAAAAACTGAACGTCAAAGTGACGCATGCCTGGCAGACGGAAACACCAGACGCTTATCAACAAAAATTGTCCGTATCCATCGCGAGCCACGATCTGCCTGATGCTTTCATCGTGAATGAAAAACAGTTAAAGCAATTGGTTGAAGCCGATCTGATCGCCGATCTGACTGACGTGTATCAAAAATTGGCAAGCCCGCTAATAAAGGAATATTACGGATCATATGGCGACCGTGTAATAAATAGGGCGACGATTAATGGAAAATTGATGGGTCTTCCGAGCACCAACATCGGCGGGGAGCATGACCTAACATGGATTAGGCAGGATTGGTTGGAGAAATTAGGGCTGCAGCCGCCAAAAACACTCGATGAGTTAAACGCTGTGGCGAAAGCGTTTATTGAAAAAGATCCGGATGGCAATGGCCAGAAAGATACGTACGGAATGACTGGGATTCAGACGTTAGGCGGGGATTATGGCTCGCAGAACGCATTCGATCCTATTTTTGGAGCGCTGCATGCTTATAAAGGCCAATGGATAAAAGACAAGTCGGGCAACATTTCCTACAGCTCCATTTTGCCTGAAATGAAGACGGCGTTAACGAAGCTCCGAGAGATGTACGCGGCGGGAATCATCGACAAACAATTTGTCGTACGCAAAGATCCGAACGAACTTGCTGCATCAGGAAAAATGGGTATCGTCTCCTCACCATGGTGGGGTCCGTATGGGTCTCCGTTCCCCGACTCCGTCAAGAATGATCCTAAATCGGAGTGGAAACCTTATTCCGTACCGGTCGACGCGGACGGAAAGTTCAATACGTACGATAATAATCCAGCCGCTAATTTTTTAGTTGTCAAGAAAGGATACAAAAATCCGGAAGCGATTATGAAAGTCCTGAACGTCGAGTACCAAGGCATTCGCTTTCTTGATCCTGAAGCGAAAGACATTTATAAAGGGCTGAACGTCAGCTGGACCAAATGGCCGTTTGCGATTCAGTTGGATTTTGAAGATGCCGCTTACAGAGGATATGTGGATTTGAAGAGTGGATTGGACGCGAAAGATCCGTCCAAACTGACCCCATTTATACTGTCTTGGTATGAAAACGTTAAGAAAAATGAAGAGAATCCGAAAAAAGATCTGGCCGCCTGGTCCGAGACAATGGCAAGATTGGTGGGCTCGGCTGAACTGAAACCGACTAATTTCAATATCGTGCGCAACGTCTTTTTCGGACAGACCAAAACGATGGAACAGAAGTGGGCTATTTTACAGAAGCTAGAAAATGAAACGTTTTTGAAGATTGTACTCGGTGAAGTGACAGTAGACCAGTTCGATTCGTTCGTTGCAGAATGGAAACGTATTGGCGGCGATCAAATTACCAAAGAAGTGGAAGAAGCGGTCAAAAAATAATAACGATAGGAAAGAAGAGGAGGGCGCTTAGTTGTTGAATTTGCGCCTTTCCTGCTTCTTGCGAAGGTGAGCGGGAATGAGGGACAAAAAAACGTTATTACACTATCATCTCATGATGCTTCCCGGCGTCTTGCTGTTATTCGTGTTCAGCATCGTTCCGATGTTCGGAATCGTCATGGCGTTTCAGCGGTTTGTGCCGGGGAAGAAAATTTGGAAGCAGGACTGGATCGGCTTTGACAACTTTACCTTCATGCTGCAAATTCCGGACAGCAAGCAAGTGTTGTTCAATACAATCATCATCGCTTCGATGAAAATCATTGCAGGCATTATCGTACCTGTTACGTTCGCACTTCTTATGAATGAAGTCCGGCTTAACAAGTTCAAACGCACAGTACAAACGATCGTTTATTTGCCGCACTTCATGTCGTGGGTTATTTTAGCAGGCATTATGGTCAACATTTTGTCTTTGGAAGGTATCCTGAATCAAATTCTCGCTATTTTTGGTGTGGACCCAATTATGTTTTTGGCCAGCAATACCTGGTTTCGCCATATTGTTGTTTGGAGCGACGTGTGGAAGGAATTCGGATTCGGCGCCATCGTGTACTTGGCTGCTTTGACTGGCATTAGTCCTGCCTTGTATGAGGCGGCGGAAATAGACGGTGCGAGTCGTTTTCAAAAGCTGTTTTACATTACGATTCCCGGCATTATGCCGACGATCGTGCTCTTGACCACCCTGAGTCTCGGCAATGTGCTTAACGCGGGATTCGATCAAATATTCAACCTGTATAATCCGCTCGTCTACTCTTCCGGGGATATTATCGACACATACGTATACCGGATTGGCATAGTACAAATGCAGTACGGATTGGCCACGGCTGTCGGTTTGTTGAAATCGGTCGTAGCGATTGTTCTAATTGCGATTTCGTATCGATTGGCTTATAAATTCGCGGGCTACCGGATTTTTTAAGCAAGAAAGGAGGGCACTATGGTCAGGTCTCAATCGTTATCCAATCGTGCCGTTGATCTATTTATTTTACTGGTGTTAGCTCTTATAGCGCTGATTTCGCTTTACCCTCTTTGGTACACAATTGCTCTCTCCGTCAGCGAACAAGCCGCCGCGAACGCCGGAAAGGTGACCGTATGGCCGGTTGGGTTCAACCTGACGTCGTATCAAATTATTCTTGGCGATGATAAATTTTTCAGGGCGTTTGGCGTCTCTGTCAAACGAGTAGTTTTGGGAGGGGTGCTTAATTTCTTCCTGACAGTTATCATGGCCTATCCTTTGTCCCTGGAAAATAAGCAGTTCCGCGGAAGAAATCTGTACATGTGGTATCTCGTCTTTTGTATGCTGTTTTCCGGAGGTCTGATTCCCCTGTACATGACCATAACGGCACTCGGCATGCAAAATACGATTTGGTCTTTGGTCATTCCAGGGGCAGTTCCCATTTTCAATGTTATTCTGATTATGAATTTTTTTCGAAGTTTGCCGAAGGCATTGGAAGAAGCGGCGGTCGTCGATGGAGCGGGACCGTGGTATACGCTGATACGCATCTATATTCCGCTTTCATTACCAGCGATGGCAACGGTAACGCTGTTCAGCATTGTCGGGCATTGGAATTCGTTCTTCGACGGAATGATTTTCATGAGTAAGCCGGACAACTATCCGCTGCAGACGTATATCCAGCAGTTGGTCATCACAATAACGCCGGATATGATGAAGGACTTGACCTCAGATCAGCTGATCCAATTGATGAAGGCATCGAACAAAACGTTAAACGCGGCAAAGCTGATGGTGGCGATGCTCCCGATTCTTCTGATTTATCCATTTTTGCAGCGTTATTTCGTTCACGGTATTGTGATGGGATCGGTCAAAGAATAGCGGGGCAAGCGGATTATTGCGAGATCGCGATAGGATTAAGGAGAAAAAATATACGGTTGGAGGCAAGAAAACGTGACAAACATTAAACGGGTTCATGTCATTTTCAAAACGCATTTGGATATTGGGTTTACCGACTTGGCAGAGCATGTGATTGACCGATATATGAATCAGTTTATTCCGCAGGCGCTAGACCTGTCCGAACAATTAGCGAAAGAAGAAGGAAATGTGAAATTCGTATGGACGACAGGTTCATGGCTTATTCACGAATACTTGCATACGGCGCAGCCAGAATTGCGCGTTCGCATGGAAGATGCGCTCCGACAGGGCCGCATCGTTTGGCATGGGCTGCCGTTTACGACTCATACAGAGTTGATGGACGCCAAATTGTTCGAGTTCGGCCTGTCGCTTTCCAAGAAGATGGACCAGCAGTTCGACAAAACGACGATAGCCGCAAAAATGACTGACGTTCCGGGACATACGATCGGGATGGTTCCGATTTTGGCGAGGAACGGTATCCGATATTTGCATTTGGGCGTCAACCCGACATGTAAAAAACCGCATGTACCGCCGGTGTTCGTGTGGCGCGCAGCCGACGACTCGGAAATCATCGTGAATTATGCCGACGATTACGGGAAACCGCTTGAGCTTGACGGTCTGGAGGACGCGTTGTACTTCGCCCATACCGGAGATAACCATGGTCCACCCCCAATCGATGACGTGCGTGCCTTGTTTGCAAAATTGCAGTTGCAATATCCGGGTGCGGTCATTATGGCGTCGACGCTGGATGCATTTGCTGAAAATCTGCTTCCACTCAAGCATCTCCTGCCGGTTATCCGCGAGGAAATCGGGGATACGTGGATTCACGGAGCCGCTTCCGACCCCTGGAGGGTGGCACGGTATCGGGAGCTGCTTCGCTTGAGGGACAAATGGGTGGCATCCGGCAGGTTGGATGAGCAAAGTGAGCAGTACGCGAAGTTTTGCAATCGTTTGATGTTAATCCCGGAGCATACATGGGGATTGAATGAACAAGTTTATTTGGTCGACTATGACCATTACTCTGCAGCCGACTTCGCTGCCGCCAGAGTTATCGATAAGGTAGCCGATGCAAAAATAAGAAAATATGCCTATCTCTTCCGTCCCGCGAAACCGGATCGAACGTACAGCTTCTTTGAAAGCTCCTGGAAGGAACAGCGTGCCTATATCGATCAGGCGTTGGCTGGGCTTAATGAAGAGCTGGTAGCAGAAGCTCAAGCAGCTTTTGATCGGATGCTGCCTGGAGAATCCATCGATACGGAAAATGAGTCAATCAGCCTTGAAGTGAATGAAAGCTACGATTTGGGGCAGTTTCGTGTCAGTTTCGCTCCGGATGGCTCTATCAATCAATTGATCGATGAGAACGGAAAAATGTGGGCAGACGAAAAACACAGACTTGGGACGTATCGATACGAAACGTTCGGAAAAGAAAATTTCGACCGCTTTTTCAACGAATATGTGATCAATTTGAAGCGTAATCATGGTTGGGCGGATAACGACCTTGGAAAGCCGGGGATTGAGTACGCGGAGCCGAAACCGGAGCACCAAGAATATAGTGCGACAATAAGATCACTCTCTCTGGAACGGCAAGCGGATTGCAACGTTGTCCGGGCTGAGCTGAAAATGCCTTCTGATGTCTGCGAGCTATTCGGCGCACCCCGCAAACTGGTCATTGTATACACTTTCCATACCCAGGATCCGAAAATCGATGTCGAACTGCATGCGATGGACAAAAAGGCATGTCGTTTGCCAGAAGCGAGCTGGTTTTCATTCGCGCCGATAACGGATAGCCCGCACCAATGGATGATGGATAAGCTAGGCGAACGGATTTCACCGTTATTTGTCGTAAAAGACGGCAACCGGAACATGCATGGTGTGGGGAGCGGATTGTACTATGAAGGTGCGGAAGGCGGAGCGACAATCGAGACGCTGGATGCTCCTATCGTTTGCCCTGGGGAACGGCGGCTGCTGCAGTTCGATAACACATTTGCGCCACTCGATGGCTGGTTTCATTTTAACTTGCACAATAACGTTTGGGGTACCAATTTCATGATGTGGTTTGAAGACGATATGAAGTATCGATTCCGTTTGACTTTACAGTCGAATAAGATGCGCTAGGATCAAACGAATAATGAAAGTCGGAAAACGAATATAAGGGGACTAATGACGGCAATCAAGTCTTCCTTTATTGTTTTCCTTTTTTATGTAAAATACCGGAAAAATTATAAGAGGAGAATGTCGAATGAAACAGCTTACAGCAATCATGATCGGTGCAGGGGCCAGAGGTGCGGCGTATGCGAATTATGCGCTCGATTATCCGCATGAACTGAAATTCGTTTCCGTCGCCGAATCCAATCCGGAACGGTTGGCCAAATTTGCGGAAAAACACGGCATCCCGGCGGAGCGTCAATATGCATCATGGGAGCAGATTCTCGAAGAGCCGTTGGCTGATATTGCAATCATCTCTACACAGGACCGGATGCATTATCAGCCAACGTTAAAAGCATTAAAAAACAAATATCATGTCCTGCTTGAGAAGCCGATGTCGCCGGATCCTGAGGAATGTATCGAGATGGAATTGGCCGCTAAAGAGAATGGACGGCTGCTTACGATCTGTCACGTGCTGAGGTATACGCCGTTCTGGTCAGCGATAAAGCGGCTCCTTACAGAAGGCCGTATCGGCGAGGTCGTTTCCATCCAGCTTAACGAAAACGTCGGTTACTGGCATATGGCGCACAGCTTTGTAAGGGGGAATTGGAACAACTCTGACAAGTCGAGCCCTATGATTCTAGCCAAATCGTGTCACGATATGGATGTCTTATCTTGGCTGATGGATCAAGCTTGCCTGCGCGTCAGCTCCTACGGCTCTCTGAAGCATTTCCATTCCGGCAACGCGCCGGTGGGCTCTTCGGATACCTGCATCGGCTGTGCAGTGGAAGCTAGGTGTCCATATTCGGCGCCACGCTTCTACTTAGGCGAAGGGAAATCTTGGGCGAGGCATTTTACCGAAGATCTTACGCGGGAAAATATTGTGAAGGGCTTAAAGGAAACGAATTACGGTCGCTGTGTCTACAAGAGCGATAACAATGTAGTGGACCATCAAGTCGTCAACATGGAATTCACGGGCGGCGCCACTGCAACATTCAGTATGTGTGGATTCACTCGACATCAGGAACGGCGTATTCAGATTATGGGTACAAAGGGTGAAATTCGCGGTGAGGAAGGCAAAATTACAGTTATGGATTTCGTTACTCATGAAAACACTGAGATTCAAATCCCAGAACAGACGTCGGGGCATGGGGGCGGAGACAGCGGCATTGTTAGAAGCTTTCTGAAGGAAGTGAGTGGCTACAATGGCAGTGAGAGCCTTACGTCCGCATCGGCGTCGGTACGCAGTCATCTTATGGCGTTTGCAGCGGAACAATCCCGATTAAATAATGGTCAATCGATTAAACTTGATGATTTCTATAAGAAGCTAATCGTTCAGGTGTGAAATTATTAGTTGAAGACTTAAGCGATAGATAGTGGGGAGCGCTGTGCGAACCATAGCATTCGAAAATGCCCCGAGCACCGCATGGACATTTTGACGAAATGGTATAAGACATTGAATTCAGCCAAACTTATCGCAGCGATGATTCCTTTACTTTTGATTTATCCGTTTCAACAAAATATTTCGTTCATGGTATCGTATTACGTGATCAATGGATTAACGAAGGAAGAGCTTTCGCTTATTCGAGAGCTCATGGCTAGAACAACGGGCGTATATTCATAGCGCTGTTCGTTCTTTATCTGAAGATAAGCAACAGGAAGCAACGAAAGCATTCGAGGCATTGATGCCTAAAAAAGATGTATGGCAAGATGGAAAAGATTTAAGTAGTCAAACGTGTTATTCGCTCGGGTTGTTTCAGGTCGAGTTTGAAAATGACGGGTCGATTTCTAAGTTAATAGATGGACATGGAAAAGCTTGGGCGGATGTGCACCGACGTATTGGCAGCTATCAGTATGAAACATTTGGAATGGATCATTACAACAATTGGTTTCAATCGTATGTAGAGAACTGGAGCCAAACGCATTCCTGGGCAGATGCCGACTTTGGCAAACCTGGTATGGAATTTGCCCAACCGAAACCGGAACACAAACAATTTTCACCAAAATTGAACCGTATCTTAACACGCTCAGAAGAGGCATATGACCTTGTTCAGATACAACTTTCCATGACCGAGGAATGTGTACAAATACACGGTGCGCCACGTGAGATTCGCATCGATTATAAGTTCTATAAAGATGAAAAGAAAATAGATGTTGATTTAAGTTGGTTCGATAAGCCGGCTTATAGGTTGCCTGAAGCAAGCTGGTTTTCTTTTGCATTAAAGGTGGATAACCCTAATTTATGGCGAATGGAAAAGTTGGGGGAGAAGATTTCACCATTAGAGGTCGTAAAAAACGGTAACCGAAATCTTCATGCTGTTCATATGTGGTATGAAGAAAATACGAAATTCAGATTTTCTATTAGAATGAGTTAGAAAATACGAAGAAGACGCGAAAATCCAGTGCAATGAAAGCAAAAATAAAACCCGCCAAATCACGGCGGGTTTTATTTTTGCTTTAGAGATCGTTATCATCACTTAGAAATATGACAGTATTCGGCGTATTTTGTATTTGCAAAATCGTCAATTATTTGTACAATTCTCATATCAATTACTTTTTACCATTGGATGCGCTTTCAGCGGGTGGCCTTATTCATGAAACGGTTCCTTTCGCTATTTTGAATGTTTAGAAACGATAATTGGAGGAACTATGTACAAAATAGCTATAGTCGATGACGAGGAGTTAGTACGGGAAGGAATTGAAGAACTCATTCAATGGAAGGATCATGGGTTCGATTTCTTAGGCAGCTTTGAAAATGGTCTTGATGCTTTGGAAGCATTTGAAGAATTTGTTCCTGACGTGGTGTTGACTGACATTTATATGCCTTTTATGGACGGCCTTGAACTAACTCGTCAAATTGTCGACAAATATCCTTACGCCAAGGTTATTATGTTGACAGGCTATGACGAATTCGAATATGTACAACAAGCAATTAAGCTTAGGGTTTACGATTATTTGTTGAAGCCGATTTCTTCCAAACAGCTGAGGGCTGTGCTCGATAAAGTGAAATTGGAGATGGATGAGGAATTTAGGCAGAAAGAGGATTTGAACAAGCTTAAAATTCAACTCAATCTAAGTCTTCCTCTTCTAAGAGAGCGATTTCTTGAATCGATGGTTACTAGCGTGTTAAAGAAAGAAGTGCTGGAAGAGAAGCTGGCCCTTTTTGACATTAAACTTTCTGGGACTTGCTGTATGGCTGTTGTCATTGATGTCGATGACTTTGGTGAGCGAAGTAATTCTTTCACAGCGACCGAGCAGGAGCTAATGCGATTCGCGGTCTATAATATCGTAGAAGAAATCATGGATGAGGAGAAGTGCGGCCTTGTATTCCGCAGTCGTGACGACAAGATCGTCTCTATTCTATTCAGCGAAGATATGAACAGCGTATACACATTGGCTCAAACCCTCTCCGAAGAAACACGTCAATGTGTGAAGAAATTCTTGAAATTTACAGTGACTATCGGAATTGGAACCGCCTGCTCCTCTTTGCACGAAATTGCCTTATCGTATCAAAAGGCGATTGCAGCGTTAGATTATCGCTTTTTATTAGGCAAAGACAATGTGATCTCCCTTTCCGATCTAGAGGGTAATGATCATCGTCCTGCGGAAATTCAGATTGAATGGGAAAAAAAGCTTGTCTTAGTTTTGAAAACAGGCACGGTTAAGGAAGTTAACGTCGTCATTGAAGATTGCATGCAAAATCTAAAACTGTCGCGTATTCCGATGCAATCGTGTATGATCTATATACAAAAAATTAGCGTGACGCTTATGAGTACAATAAATGAATTGGGAGGATTAGAGTTGTTAGGAAATCCGATCAATCCTTTTGCCGAAATAAACACATGTAAGACATTAGACGAAATTGAAATGTGGCTGAAGGAAATTTGTAAAAAAGTAATCGGATGTATTGCAGGAAAAAGAAACAATATATCAAGCCTTAAAGTGGGCATGGCTGAAGAGTATATCATGGGCAATTATTCAAACGAAACCTTATCGGTGAACGATGTATGCCAGCATCTCCAAATGAGTCCCAGCTACTTTGGCACGATCTTCAAAACGCATACGGGGGAAACCCTCATAGAATATCTCACCCGCATCCGGATAGAGAAGGCTATGGAGTTGCTGAAATATACCGATTTGAAAACTTATGAAATTGCTAACAAAATAGGCTATAGGGATCCGCACTATTTTAGCTTAATATTCAAAAAGAAAACAGGTCTTTCTCCAACAGAGTATCGTGAGAGAATCAGCAAAGAGCTGTAGCAAGAGGAGAAAGGGTGAAGTACGATGCGTAGATTTGCGTTTACCCGTATTCAATCGAGTATCGCTGTGGCTTTCTCCTGTCTCATTTTATTGACAATTATCATAATGAGCATCATTTCATATAATTTATCGGCGGATGCAGTTAAAAAAAAATCACAGGATTATACCTCACAAATCATCGATCAAGTAGACAGGAATATTAAATCGTATATTACGAGCATGGAGTACATATCTCTCATGACTCTTAATCATGCGGATGTTAGGACCTTCATGCAGTCAACAAGTAATAACAAGTTGAAAGATGACGACGCAACAAGGCTGCGAATTCGTGATTATTTCCGATCCATACTGAATTCTCGCAAAGATATTACATCTATCATGCTAGCGGGTGATACGGGCTCTTATTTTGTTTCTGACCGCTCAAATGCAAGCTTGAAGCCTAATTTGAATGTAAGCAACCAGTCATGGTTCGATAAAGCGAGGGAAGCACAGGGGCTAGTTGTTATTTCGCCGCCGCATATTCAAAATATATTTATGAATGAATACCGCTGGGTCATTTCATTTAGCCGGGAAATTCGGAGTAACAATGATAAACAAAGCTTTGGCGTTTTCTCGATAGATTTGGACTTTGATGTGATTAACAACATCTGCAGCGACATCAGCATTGGACAGCGAGGTTATATTTTTATTGTTGATGAAGAGGGGAAAGTGATCTACCATCCGCAGCAGCAAATTGTATATAGTAATTTAAAGTCTGAAATGATCGAGCAAGTTCTTCACTCTGAGAATGGCAGCTTCATTACAAATGAAGGCGCAAATAGCCGAATGTACACGACGAAAAATTCCGGGTATGGATGGAAAATCGTGGGTGTCGCTTATTTGGATGAGCTTGTCAGCAATAAGCAGACAATGAAACGCTCATTTCTTCTCTGGGGCGCTCTGTGTATCATGATCGGCTTGGTTTGTGCGGTCATTATTTCACATAGACTATCACTTCCGATCAAACGGCTGGAATCTTATATGCGCGAAATTGAAGAAGGGAACTTCAATATTAGATCCGATCTTACATCGGCGAATGAAATTGGCAAATTAAGCAAACGTTTTAATATCATGATCGGAAAAATAAGTGAGCTGATGAAACAAATTGTGGTGGAGCAGGAGTTTAAACGTAAAAGTGAACTGAAAGCGCTTCAGGCGCAAATTAACCCGCATTTTCTATACAATACGTTAGGTTCGATTGTTTGGATGGCGGAAGGGAAGAAAATGGAAGAAGTTGTGACGATGACCTTGGCACTAAGCAATTTGCTGCGTGCTAGCATAGGTAAAGGCAGTGAACTGATTCCGATACAAGTGGAAATCGAGCATATCACCAATTATTTGACGATTCAGAAGATGCGGTATAAGTCCAAACTGGATTTTCGAATTGACATCGATAAAGAGATTATGCGATGCAAAACACTCAAACTTATTTTACAGCCGCTGGTTGAAAATTGCATTTATCATGGAATTAAATACAAGAGCGGAACGGGGATTATCCAAATTATCGGCGAAAAGTCACAGGATTGCATTTTGCTAAAAGTGCTTGATAACGGTGTAGGAATTGAGCCTGAAAAGCTAAAACAAATATTATTGAATGATCATAGTTTCGAAGACAAAGGTGTTGGTGTGACGAACGTAAATGAGCGAATACGGCTTTATTTCGGGGAACCCTATGGATTAAGCTTCAAGAGTCAGGGTGAAGGAACTGAGGTTACGATTTGTATCCCGATTATCGAATAAGGAAGGCGAAACGATGCTAACAAGAAAAATGGCCATACTCACCATTGTAATACTGCTTTGCACCGCTTTCGTCTTCACGCTGCGTTTTCTTGTTTTTACGCCAGAACAAGCAATAAAGATCAAGCCCAAAATAATCATTGTTTCAAAGACAAGCGATCCGAACGTAGAGTTTTGGCAGACGTTGGCTGCTGGAAGCAAGGTTGCTGCGAAGGAATTCGGGGCGGAGGTAGAAATATTAGCCCCGCGTTTGGAAAATGATGTGGATAGTCAAATAAAAATGGTAGACACCATCCTGAAGTATGGGCCGCTGCCCAAAGCCATTATTTTGGCTCCCATAGATGCTGAAAAGATGACTCCACTTGCGGAAAAAATAAAAAAAGCAGGTGTACAGCTGATCACGATTGAGGCGATGCTAAAAGGGAACCTCGCGAGTAGTGTGATTGTTACGGATCATGTTGTAGAAGGAAAGAAAGCTGGGGAAGAAGCGAAGCGTTTGCTGCCTTCTCGTTCCAGAGTTTTCATTATTAATGATGATAAAAGCTCCCCGGTGCAAATGGAGAGGGAAAAAGGCGTAAGGGAAGCGCTGGCAGTGTATCCGAGCATCCAAATCATGGATACTCATTATATCAATGGAGAAAATGAAGCTTACGAGTTTACCCAACAGCATCTCAGCGGTTCGGATTCAATAGACGGCATCATTACCTTAAGCGAAGCGGGAACTAAGGGTGCAGCTCAGGCAGTGAAGAAACTTGGATTTCCTGGAAAGGTGAAGCTCGTCTGCTTCTCCAGCTCAATTGAAGAGATTGATCAACTTGAAAAAGGAGAGATTCAATCTATTGTTGTGCAAAAGCCGTTTAACATGGGCTATTTAGGGGTGAAGACATCCGTTCAGCTGCTGAATGGGGAGAAAATCAATCCTCAAATAGATACAGGATCCGAAGTCGTAACCAGAGACAATATGTACGACTATGAGATTGAAAAGCTGCTTTTTCCTTTTGGCGAAAGGTAGGGGACCTGATGAGTAAAAAATGGGCGAGGCATATTATTTTTCTCATAGTGATAGGTTTATTGGTTATTGGATTCGGTTCCGTACAACCAGCAACGGTAAGTAAAGGTACGGTGACCGAAACCTCAAACAAGAAAATGTATGAAGGCATCAAACTGAAATCGGCATTGATCGGCGGAGGTACTTACGAGTCTTTATATGAAGCCATTCCTAAGTTCGAGCAGGAGACTGGCGCAAAGGTGGAAATCATATTTAAAGATAATAATTATAATTTGGACAAAAAGCTGACAACCGATTTCACAGCAAATAAAATTGATTATGATGTGATATCAACGCATTCCAATCAAATCTCTGGCTACTCGGATGCCTTAGAACCTTTGGATCATTTATTCACCGAGGATGACCTCAGAGACTTCTCACCTTCGATATTAAACGCGGGCAAAATAGATGCGAAACCGTACATGATACCGCGATTGGCAGATATTAGTGTGTACTATTATAGAACCGATTTGTTTCACGACGAAGCGAACAAAAGTAAGTTCAAGACCGAATATAACTATGATCTGACACCTCCGCAAACGTTAGAACAGTTAAAAGATATTTCAATTTTCTTTGCTAAGCAAGGGAAAGGTCTATCAGGTACACAATTTGCTGGTAAGGAAGAAGCGATGACAGGCCGTTTCATGGAACTGACGCAAGCGTTTGGCGGCGACTTTCTGGATGAAAAGAAAAATGTCATTTTAAATCAAACAGGCGGATTGAAAGCTGCACAATATTTGCGTGATCTCTATGCAGCGGGTGCCATGCCAAAAGGCGTGGTTAACTTCCTTTGGGATGAAGTGGAAAATAACTTTGCAAACGGAAAAATCGCTATCTACTCCGAGTGGCCTGGGTGGTATTCAACGCTTGACGATCCGAAAAGTTCAAAAGTTGCAGGTAAGTTTGACGTTGTTCGTGCGCCAGAAGGTCCAAGTGGCATTCATCCAGGTTGGGGCGGCGTTCACGGATTCGCGGTTACGAAAGCAAGTAAACATAAAGAGGCAGCGGCTGCGCTTATTAAGTTTTTGACAAATGCTGAAAATATGACGAACGAATCCAAGCTGGGTGCAACTCCTGTACGTATATCGGTATGGGAACAAGTATTAAGTGATGCGAAGACAGGAGATGAGCGGAAACAAAACTTCTATAACACATTAAATACAGCTTTAAAAGAGGATTTCCGCACACCTCCGCCTATTAAACAGTGGATTCCATTGTCAAACATTCTATATCCGTATCTGCAGAAAATTATTGTAGGTGATATGTCTCCACAGGAAGGATTAAATGCTGCAGCGAGTGAAATCACGAAAATGTTGGAGCTAACCAGATGAATACATGAACAGGTGCTGCTTTTCTCTTAGAGGAAGGCAGTTTTTTTATTGTGGATAAACGGGGGATCTAATAAGTGGAATTTTAGACCCTCACAGTGGGAATTTCTATTAACAATTGACGGCAGACGCGATAATCTATTCATAGATCATACATGAAACATGTTGAGTGTGTCGAAATATATATGATCGTGCAGCGACTAGAACAACTGGAGGGAAAATGAATGAAAAGCAATACTAATGTCATCATGGAAGCTGAATCCAAATCAAGTAATTCAAGAAAAGGGGTTCTATTATCCGTACTTAAACGAAGTGATACAAGTGTAATCGTGGCTACATTACTTCTATTTATCGTATTTGCAATGGGATCTTCCAGTTTTTTATCTTCTTATAATTTGTTCAACGTTTTTCGAACCACTTCCTTGTTTTTATTTGTTGCTTTAGGTCAAGCGATCGTGCTAGTTATAGGCGGTATGAATTTATCCTTGGGCGCTATTGGAGGACTTTCCGTCGTTACAGCAGGCTATGCCATGCATACTTTGGGGTTACCTGCCCCTGTAGCAGTTCTATTAGCATTATTCGTCGGAGCTTTGGCTGGTTATATCAATGGTATTGTTATTGTTCGATTGAAGCTCAATTCTTTTGTAGTGACGCTGGCGACATCATTTATTTATACGGGTCTTGTTTTTGGCATATCAAAAGGATTCCCTTACACGAAAATTCCTAAAGAGTTTACTTTTATCGGCAGGGAAGGCTTTCTTGGATTACCTTACTTATTCTGGCTTATGATTCTTACGTTAATCGTGTTGTGGTATGTGTTTAAGTACACTGTGATCGGAAGGCAAATTCTTGCCACCGGTGGGAATTTGGTCGCTGCGCGCTATTCGGGAATTAAAACGGATAAGATTATTATGTTGGGCAATGTATTGTCAGGTATTTTTGCTGCTATTGCAGGTGTGTTGTGGATCTCAAGAATGGGATCAGCTACCCCGGCAACTGGAAGTGATTGGATGATTATCTCATTCGCTGTGGCCGTCATCGGGGGAACTGCTCTAAATGGTGGAGCCATAAGCGCAATAGGGCTTTTTGCAAGTTCGTTAATGATCGCGCTGATTAATAATGGACTAATTATGCTTGGTGCCAATGTCTATTATGAACAAACTTTCCTTGGAGCTATTATCATGCTTGCGGTCATGGCGGAGAGTTTAAGACTCAAATATAGTTCAATTCGAAAGAGATAAGGGAGGAGGGATTACATGCTGGAATTAAGGGGTGTTAGTAAATCCTTCCCAGGAGTTAAGGCGCTCGACAATGTTTCAATTACATTCCATCCTGGAGAAGTTCACGCGCTATTAGGGGAGAATGGAGCAGGGAAAAGTACACTAATTAAAATTATCTGTGGCCTGTACCAGCCTGACGAAGGCGAGGTTATTTTGAACGGAAAGAAAGTACATTTTGCAAGTTTTCGTGATGCATTGGAAAGCGAAATAAGTATTGTAAACCAAGAGATACAAGTTATTCCCCAATACAGTATCGCTGAAAATATTTTTATAGATAAAATTAGCAAATTTGCGAATGCAGGAATCATCAATTGGAAACAGATTAATGCGGAAGCAGCCAAATATTTGAAGATGGTCGGCTTGGACATGGATCCTACAACCATTATTTCAGGATTGAGTGCAGCGCAAAAACAACTGATTCAAATCGCCAAAGCGTTATCTTCTAATGCAAAGGTTTTGTTGCTCGATGAACCCACTTCCTCACTAACGAAACATGAAGCCTTAAAACTATTTACACTTGTAACTAAACTAAGGAACCAAGGTGTTGTACTTATATTCGTATCACATAAACTTGAGGAAGTTTTATCGCTCAGTGATAAAGTATCTGTCTTACGTGATGGAAAGTATGTTGGTACCAAGGATCGAATTAATTTGACCAAACAAGATATTGTGAAAATGATGATTGGTCGAGAAACCAAAGATCATTATTTGGGGCAGCTCGATATTAACCAGAGCAATAAAGTTCTTGAGGTTAAGAATTTAACGCAAGCAGGGCGATTCAACAATATCAATCTCGACTTGCACGAAGGTGAGATATTAGGATTCTATGGCCTTGTAGGATCCGGAAGAACGGAACTCGCCAAGATTTTGATCGGCGAGGATACGATGGACGCTGGTGAAGTGGTGATAGGCGGCAAGAAAGCATCCATTAAAAGTATGGCGGACAGTCTATACAAATATCGCTTGGGGTATGTATCCGAGAACCGCAAAGAAGAAGGCCTCATTCTGGAGGAAAGCGTAAAAACAAATATTGGAATAACTATCTGGAGTAAAATTGTTCAACCGATGATCCGAAAAATTAGTTTGAAATCGGAAGAATCCGCAGCACAGCAGATGATAAAAGCACTTAATATCAAAGTGACCGGTCCAGACGATATTGTTGGCGGACTGAGTGGCGGCAATCAGCAAAAAGTAAGTATTGCGAAGTGGCTCGCTGCAGGCTGCGATATTTTAATTATCGATGAACCGTCAGTTGGCGTTGATGTTGGGGCCAAGGAATATATTCATCAGCTGATTTGGAATTTAGCGAAGGTCGAGAAGAAATCGATTATTGTCATTTCATCTGACCTGCCTGAATTGTGTACGCTCGCAAGACGAATACTTGTTTTTAGAGAGTTTCAAATTGTGGGTGAACTGAATGATATTAATGATAGACCTTACTCGTATGAGGAATTAAGCGACAGAATTGGTCAATATTTAGCTTAGCACGTGCATGATGCTGAAATGGGAGTAAGCAAGCTCACTGCCATTTTACATAGTAATGAAAAGGGTTTCAAAAGCCAAAGGAGGAAAAACAAATGGGAAAAACAACAAAAAGGGGCCTTGTTTCACTTGTGGTATTATCGCTTACAGGAACACTGCTAGCTGGCTGCGGTGCATCCAAGGCAGTAGACAATTCGGCGACTTCAACAACGAAACCGACTGCTACAGAGGCGGCTGCCAAAAAAACAGATTACAAATTAGGTTGGTATGCATCCGCTCCGCACCCGTATTTTGAAGAAGTGAAAAAAGGCGTGGAAGCTTTTGAGAAAGACTTCGGCATTAAAGTTGAGAAACAAATCGGCCCCGACTGGAAGCAGCCGAGTGAAACCGACAATGTACAAGCTTTAGCAGCCAAAGGCGTCAAATATTTCTCCATTTATCCATCTGACGGCAGTGGAGCAAACGGATTGTATGAAGAATTAACGAAACGCGGAGTCAAGTTTGTCAACTTCGGCGCATCTACGGTTCAACCAACGACAGCATCGTTCTTTGTTGGAACCGACGCTAAAGCGGCAGCAATGGTCGCAACAGAGAAACTGATCACTTTGATGGGTGGCAAAGGGAACATTATTAACGTTCTTGAAGTGTTGGAAGACTCGAACACCATTTTACGTAAACAAGGTATAGAAGAAGTTGTTAAGAAACACCCTGATGTAAAAATCATTCAAGAGATTTCCGGCATGAAAAGTACAGAAGAAGCGGTTCAGAAGGTTGACAGCGCAATTGCTGCCAACATCGATAAAGTAGACGGTATTATTGCTACTGGATTTACCCCTACGGTTGCCATTGCTCAGGTTATGAGTGATTACAAAAGTAAAGGCAACAAGCGGACTATTCATTCTATTGGCATTGACACGGATCCAATTGTTGTTAAAGCCATCAAAGATGGCACGATGGACGCAACAATTGCACAGAATTCCTTCGGTGCAGGCTACTTGTCCATGCTGTTGTTAAAAGAAATGGCTGACGGATGGGTACCCAAAAAAGATGCATACGCAGTCGATGGCGGTATTGTTGTTGTTACGAAAGACAATGCTGATACGTTCCAAAACGATATTATGAAAGTAACCAATGATCTCAAAGCTAACTTAGAGACAAAGTACTTGGAGAAAAAATAAAAGTTTTTAAGAGATGTTCTTTGAAAAAGTGCAAGCGTGTTTATTCTTCTGGATGAGCACGCTTGTATTTTTTATATCCTAAGCATAAGTAATGTGGTTACTTATTGAGTGATTGCGATTGAGGGGGGGGGGATGTTGATTCTGTTTATGATACGGTGGCGAAGACTCTTTGTCATTAGTTAGTAAAAGCTTCAAAAAATTCAGGAGGTTTATTCGATGAAAAAATTTGTACTTGCTTCCCTTTGTTCACTTCTTGTAATTGCCTCTGCACCAATTGGAATCAAATCAGTAAAAGCCGCAACGAATGCAACGGATATAAGCGTCAACATTAACTGGTCCGATTTTTTATCTAGAAGCGATATGGTTTGGGGGCAGCTTCCATCCAAATGGGAAGAGGGCGTTTTCTTAGGAAATGGACTTCTCGGTACGATGTTTTGGCAAGAGGAAGCCGCAAAAAAATTGAATTTCGAAGTAAGTCGAACGGACGTATTCGATCATCGAAAAGGTTACGATCCGCTATTTAGTGGGGGACGTCTGCCTAACGGGCATTTTGAACTCGGATATGTTGGGGGGAATCCAACTGGCGACATGCGGCTCAGTTTATGGAATGCGGAAGCCAACGGCAAGGTTCTAACTGATCAGGGATCGATTTCGATCAACAGCTTTGCCCATGCATCGCAGAATGTAATCGTCCTCGATGTGACGACAACCGGAAGTGAAAGCGGATACACTTGGACGTGGAAACCGGACGCATCAAAGAGTACGAGATATAACCCTCCAGCAGATTATGTAGCTTATCCTACTCAAACGCAGGAAGCAGTCGGTGACGTTCAAGTAAGCGTGCAGTCAATGCCGGAAAATACGATTTATCATACGGACGGTCAAGGGGTTGGCCAGTATGCGACTGCGTGGAAATTTAAAACGATAGACGCGAATCACAAACAGATCTATATCAGTGAAGGTTTCTCCTATCCTGGAACGACGGCCAAGCAAGAAGCTGTCGATGCGGTAAACAACGCTGCTGCCATCGATATCAATAGCCTGCGAGCTTCCCATCAAGTCTGGTGGCACGATTTCTACCCAAAAAGCTTTGTAACGATTCCAGATGCGAAGAAAGAAAGCTATTATTGGATCCAGCTGTACAAACTGGCTTCAGCTACTCGCGGCGATAAGCCGATCATGGATTTATTGGGACCATGGTTTAAACCAACCGGTTGGCCTGGTGTTTGGTGGAATATGAATAATCAATTTACTTACGCCCCATTATACGCGTCCAATCATAGCGATTTGGGGAATTCGCTGGTCAATGCTTTATATGATAAAAGAGCTGCACTTGCTGCCAATGCAGCACCATATAGTTCGGATTCTTATGCCATTGGAAGACAAGGCGGTATCGATCTGAAGCTGCCCGTAACCCAATACAATGAACCTGGCAATCTCGCTTGGGCGCTGCAGAATGTTTGGATGCAATATAAAACGACCATGGATAATAGTCTGTTGAATGACAAGTTGTTTCCGCTGATGAAGGGAAGTCTGAATTATTTCGTTCATATATTGGGGACGAAGAAAGCAGACGGCAAGTATCATCTTCCCAATTCGTATTCTCCTGAATACGGCAGTGCGCCAGATGCGAATTATAGCTTAGCGCCATTAAAATGGTTATGTAAAGCGATTATTGAAGCCAATGGGCGGCTCGGATTAAACGACAGTATCGCAGTGACGGCGCAGGACATTCTTACTAATCTGACGCCTTATCCGACTGATCCTACGTATGGCTTTATGATTGGACAGGGACTGAATTTGACCACTTCCCATCGTCACGATTCGCACTTATTAATGATTCATCCTTTTTTCGATTATACGTATGACGACGCAACCCAGGGTGCTTTAATTGATCAATCCGTTGATCATTGGCTAGGCCTTCCAAGTTCATTTGCTGGGTTTTCATACCCTGTAGCAGCTATTCTCGAATCCTTGAGGAATAACGGAGATGCTGCAATACCTTATTTGAATTCACTTCTCTCATCATCGAGGCCCAATACCATGTATATGGAAGCGTCGGGTCCGGTGATTGAAACTCCTCTATATTTCGATAAAGCGATTCAAGAAATGCTCATGCAGAGCTATAACGGTATGATTCGTATCTTCCCGGCTGTACCGACGGCTTGGCAGGATACGCAATTCCATCAAATGCTCGCAGAAGGCGGCTTTCAGGTTTCAGCTAAAAGGCAGGGCGGATTGACACAATTCGTGCGTGTTCAAAGCTTGGCCGGCGAGCCGTTAAAGATTAAAACGGGCTTATCCGGAACGGTGAAAGCGTACGGTAACCGAACGTTTAACGTGACGGACTTAGGAAATGGCGTCGTTCAAGTCGATTTGCAAAAAGATGAATCGGTCATTCTGTATGCAGGAAGCAGCTTACCTGATTTAACAATCTCACCAGTAGCTGTGCCCGATAAGATTAATGCATGGGGAATACCGGCACCGGTTCAGACGCGAAGTATTCCAAATACCCAGACGCCGGGCAAGATTCTGCTCGATTCCATGGATGATGCCTATGTAAGGGATGGAGGCAGTGCGAGCACAAATTTCGGTACGACGCCTACACTTGTTGTCAAATCGGAGGTAGTCGGCTATAACC
Source organism: Paenibacillus germinis (assembly GCF_013141785.1). NCBI lineage: Bacteria > Bacillati > Bacillota > Bacilli > Caryophanales > Paenibacillaceae > Paenibacillus > Paenibacillus germinis. The sequence continues at coordinate 50,325 of NZ_WHOC01000133.1, read as the reverse complement.
GGGAGTCATACCTGAAATTTGATATGTCAAAGGTTACAAGCAGCGTAACAGCCGCCAAGATCAAGGTGAATGTGACGATCACCAGTCCAGACGCGCCATCTCAAGTAGTAGAGCTGGTCAACAACAATACGTGGAAGGAAGGCACAATCAATTGGAGTAATAAACCTGCTTCCACAGGAACGGTACTAGGCACCTTCTCTCCAACGATTGGCGTGCATGAAATCGACGTATCGAGTCAGGTGCTAAGCGCAATGGCAGCAGCAGACAAGAGGCTGTCTGTGAAAATTCGTGCGTCACAGCCGGGAGCGACGGGGAATTCAGTTGTAGAGTATGGAGCGTATGAGAATACAACGGCAAGCAACCGTCCGGTACTCGAACTGGGACTTGCTGATCTTACAGCGCCAACGACAACGGACAATTCGCCAACAGGCTGGGTCAATCAAGACACCACAGTAAACTTAAACGCAACGGATAGTGAACCAGGCGTTCTGACGACAAAATACATCGTAAACGATGGAGCTGAGCAAACCGGAACTTCTGTCGTGCTGACAACGGAAGGCGTTCATACCATTCAATATTGGAGCGTAGATGGAGCGGGCAATACAGAAGCCCAGAAGACGGCAACGGTTAAAATCGACAAGACAGCGCCACTCAGTATTGCTTCTGTAAGTCCGGCAGTACTTAACAGCAGCAACGGTTGGTATGCGTCGGATGTAACGGTAAGCTTTTCTGTATATGACAATCTATCTAGCGTGGCGAAAACCGAATACCAAGTAAATAACGGAGAATGGATCACCTATACCGGATCTATCCCAGCCTTTGGTGAAGGCATTTATAGGATCGATTATCGCAGCACGGATCAAGCGGGGAATATAGAGCCAATCAAAACCATCGAGTTCAAAGTTGACAAAACGGCACCTGCGCTAGCCGTTCAACTAGATAAAACGTCCATATGGCCAGCGAATCACAAGATGGTGACTGTAAATGCCAACCTGAGTTCGAGTGATACTGTATCTGGAGTTGCGTCAGTGGTGCTAACTTCCATTACAAGCAATGAACCGGATAGTGGACAAGGCGATATTCAAGCAAATATAGGTACGACGGATAATTCATTTCTTTTGCGTGCCGAAAGATCGGGTCAAGGTTCTGGACGTATTTATACGATAACCTATACGGCAACCGACAAAGCGGGCAATAAGACGATTGCATCTGTAACCGTCACAGTACCTCACGATCAGTCGGGAAATTAAATGCCAACTCGACAGCCTGTTAGTTGAAATGAGAGCAACCGACATTCAAAAGGGCGACTCTATACTCTCCCCTTCTTCTAACTAGACTAACCAGAAACTGTGAAAGCGAATAATGCTGCACCTTAATTGCACTTAAAATGGGAGGTATTTATGTTGATCTTGGGTAGTTTTCTAGGAAGTCTAAACTTTCTACATGGGTTCTTTCTTTATGTCTTATTCTATCACTATTTGTAAGTGCCCTCATTAATCCGCAAACATCTTATGCTGCTGTTCAAAATACGTTTTATGCATCACCGACAGGAAGCGGAAATTGTTGTACGCTTGCTTCCCCATGTTCCTTAACGGGTGCACGAGATAAGGTTCGCACCGTGAGTTCCAATATGACAGGAGACATCGAGGTTATTCTATTGGACGGAACTTACAATATAACATCGACTTTTGCTTTAACTGAAAACACGACAACACACTACTCAGGCATTGTAAGCCTGGAGTGCCACAAACCGTCAACAAAAGGTAGTGCGTATATCGCGGGCTGCATATGGCGAAGAAATGATCAAGAGCCCCGTTCTCAAGAAGCTACGGATGGGGGCTCCTTTTCCTTGCCAAATTAATCAAGTGCGTTTTCGCGAACAGTGGTGGCCCCGAATTCTAGATTTAAGATTAATTTCTCTTCATATATTGTGTAGTAGTCATTTATCTGATATCATAAATCGTGTACGATTCGATCGTGGGTGGAGTTGAAGTTTTTGAAAAAAAGTTTAAGCCGGTACGTTCTGACAGATGAAATTTATGCTTTATTGAAAGAACAAATCCTCAATCACCACATTGTTCCCGGGGATAAAATTAATATCGATCAATTAGCCCGTGAACTTGAGGTCAGCAATATTCCTATTCGTGAAGCGCTATCCAGATTGACTGCTGAGGGCTTGGTAAATATGGTGCCATTTAAAGGCATGTATGCAGCAGAGATGACTTTGCAAGAGCTGGATGAAATCTTTGAAATCAGATTAGAATTAGAATGCTTGGCGATTAGAAAAGCAGCTCCCAACATACCTGATCCTTTGTTAGTTGATTTGAAATCAAAAATGAAGAGATGGTCTAACAGAAAGCCGACAGAAATTGCAGAGAAAATTAATTTGATAGCTGAGATGAATCAAAGCTTGCATGGTTTAATACTGGATTACTGTGCAAATCAGTCCTTGAAGAACCTGATCACGATGTATATACAGAGAATACAGAGATATCTAGCAGTTATTCAAAAGGGAATGGATCTGCAAGTGATTGAAGAAGAATGGAATGAACACATGTTGGTTGTAAGTTGTTTGGCAGCAAAGAATTTTGAGGAAGCGGAAAAAGCTTTGCTGAACCATTTGGTTAAATCGCACGTGCGTACTAGAAGCTTCTTTCTTTAATTTTTTTTCACGAATATCATACATGATAAATGATTATACAAAAAGTGATGACTCTTGATAACAAGGAATGGAGGCAAACCAAGATGCTACTTAATGGAAAAACGGCCATCGTAACGGGTGGCGGATCAGGAATTGGCGAAGCGATTGTACGTTTATTCGCCGCTCAAGGCGCGAAGGTTGTGATCGCGGACTGGAATGTGAAGGAAGCCGAGCGTTTGGCAGATGAGTTAACGTCAGTCGGCCAATACGCCGCTGCGGTGAAGGCAGATGTCTCGAAGGAAGAGGATGTCAAGGCACTTATCCAAGGGACGTTACATAAATTTGGCCATCTGGATGTTATCGTGAATAACGCAGCTGTCATTTTGCCTAAGTTTCTGGAGGATATTGAACTGGATGAGTGGGATCGACTGATCAACGTTAATTTGAAGAGTGTTTTCCTTATGATCAAGCATTCGCTCCCCGAATTAAGGAAAACGCGCGGAGCCATCGTTAATATGGCTTCGTTAAATGGTTTAGTAGGACAAAAGATGAATCCCGTTTATGCCGCGACAAAAGGCGGAGTTATCGCAATGACGAAATCTCTGGCACTCGACTACGCGCCAGATGGCATTCGTGTAAATTGTATCTGCCCGGCCGGTGTCTCTACGCCACTTTTGCAACAATGGATTCAAGAGCAGGATGATCCGGCATCAACCATTCAGATTTTGAATGATATGCATGCGCTGGGTCGGCCGGCTACTTCGGAAGAAGTCGCGCAAGCGGCGCTCTTCTTGGCCAGCCCTCAATCTGGTTTCGTTACCGGCGTAGCTCTTCCCGTTGATGGCGGAGCGTCGCTTGGTTACTAAATATAACTTACATTTACTCAAACTAAGGAGATGGATCAGATGAAGATTACTAAAGTGGAAAGTTTTGTATTGCATGTACCGATTACACCGCCAATTACCGATGCTATTAACGTTGCTACACACTGGGGATTAGCCGGTGTGCGCATTTATACGGATGAAGGTTTTGTCGGTTATGGTTACACAGGAACAACTGCGCATGGCGATGATATGATCGTCGATACGATCGATAAATACTATGCACCACTTCTAGTTGGCAAAGATCCGTTTATGGTCAAAGAACTGTGGAACGATATGCGCTTTGGCAAAATGCATTGGATCGGCCGATCTGGCGTAACGCATATGGCGCTTGCAGCTGTGGATATTGCTTTATGGGACATTATGGCAAAAGCCTCGAATAAACCGCTATGGCAGTACCTTGGGGGAGCTAAATCTAAACCGATTAAAGCCTACAATACGAACGGCGGTTGGTTGAACTGGTCGCAAGACCGTTTGCTTAAGGATGTAACGGAGATCGTAGAGTCAGGCTTTACAGGTGTTAAAATCAAAGTCGGCAAGCCAGATCCGCGTGAAGACTATGTTCGCTGCAAGGCGGTACGGAAGGCGATCGGCGACGATGTGATCTTCATGATCGACGTCAATCAGCAGTGGAATATCAATACAGCGATGACTTGGGGCAAAAAGCTAGAAGAATTCGATCTGTTCTGGTTGGAGGAGCCACTTAATCCGGATGATATTATGGGACATAAAAAGCTGGCTGACGAGCTGAATGTTCCAATTGCGCTTGGTGAACATGTGTACAACAAATATGCATTCAGAGATTACATTCACCAAGGCGCAATCGAATATTGTCAAGTTGACGTAACCCGTGTAGGCGGTATTACGGAATGGCTGCAGGTGGCCGGCTTAGCTGCTTCCTACGATATCCCGATTTGTCCGCATGTTGGTGATATGGGTCAAATTCATCAGCATCTTGTAGCGTCTACACAAAGTGCAATTATGTTGGAATATATTCCTTGGATCCGTCACATTTTTGAAGAGCCTGCGACTGTTGTAAACGGGCATTATGTACTTCCTGAAATGCCAGGAGCTTCGACAACCATTTTGCCTAAGTATTTTAATGAGTACCGAGTGAGATAAGTTCAAGCAAAGGAGCTTCCGCCCATGGTAATAGACGCCCATCAGCATTTTTGGAATTTGGAGAAGGTTGCTTACCCTTGGATGGATCCGGCTTACGGATCGATATGCCGCAGCTTTGAAGCTGATGAATTGGAACCATTGATTCGCGAGGCCGGTATTAACAAAGCGGTCATCGTGCAAGCCATGAATTCCTATGAAGATACCGAGTATATGTTGAAGGTAGCCGGAGAAAGAGAATGGGTAGGCGCAGTTGTTGGGTGGGTGCCCTTGAACATTCCGGAAGTGGCGGATAAAAAGCTGCAGGAATATGCCGCAAATCCTTTCTTCAAAGGGGTTCGTCATCTGATTCACGAGGAGAAGGATCCAAACTGGGTCATCCGTGATTCGGTGATTGAGGGACTCAAGATTCTCTCTTCTTACGGCTTGACCTTCGATGTAGTAGGAGTGTTCCCAAATCATCTGAAACATATCCCGTATTTGGCTGAGAAAGTACCGGATCTGAGAATGGTGATTGACCACTTCGCCAAACCTCCGATCAAGGAAAAGCAAATGGGCGCATGGGCGGAACAATTTGCTGCTGCGGCTCAGTATCCGAACGTGTATGCAAAGGTATCTGGATTGAATACTGCAGCGGAATGGCATACTTGGAACGCAGAAGATTTGAGACCCTATATCGACTATGCATTAAAGCATTTTGGAGCGGATCGCCTCATGTTTGGGAGCGATTGGCCAGTGGCCAACTTGGCGGGGGACTTTGAGAAAGTCTGGGTGCAAACTAATCATGCAATTGCCGAATATGCGGAACAAGAAAGAGCTTCCATATTAGGCGGAACAGCGGCAAAATTTTATGGCATTCAAGCTGAATAAAAGGGATGCGTGCTACCAATGAATCGTTATGGAAGTGTGATCAAGGTTAAACCTGAGAAGCTCGAAGAATATAAAAGACTGCATGCCAACGTATGGCAAGACGTTCTCAAGATGATCCATGAATGCAATATCCGCAATTATTCCATTTATTATAAAGACGGCTATTTATTTAGTTACTTTGAGTACATCGGTGAAGATTTCAAGCAGGATATGGCTAAGATGGCAGCAGATCCTACAACTCAGAAATGGTGGGAGATTTGTGGACCATGCCAAGAGCCGCTTGCGACGCGGCTTGAAGGCGAATGGTGGGCATCTATGGATGAAGTTTTTCATATTGACTGAAGGGTATGAAGTTTAAGTGTATAGGAGATAAAGGCAATGAAAGTTTCTTTGTTTATTACATGCTTAAGCGACTCCGTTTATCCTGGAGTTGGCGAGGCCATGGTCACGCTGCTGGCTCGTCATGGGATTCGGGTGCACTTTCCCGCATCCCAAACGTGCTGCGGACAGCCGGCTTTCAACAGCGGCTACTGGAAGGAAGCGCGCCAAGCGGCTGTCACGCTGTTAGATGCATTTGAAGACAGTGATTTTGTCATTTCCCCATCTGGCTCATGCACCGGCATGATTCAGCACTACTACCCGAAGCTGTTTGAGAACGATCCCGTTCTGCTTGCCAGAGCGGAGAAGCTTTGTGCTAAAACGTATGAGTTTACACAGTTTCTGGTCGGCGTTTTAGGGGTAACAGATTTGGGTGCGGTGTTCCCGCACAAGGTGACGTATCATCCTTCCTGTCACGGCAGCCGTCTGCTTGGTGTGAAAGCGGAACCAATGGCGCTGCTATCCAAGGTCAAAGGACTGGAGCTTGTTCCGCTGCCTTTTGCTGACAATTGCTGCGGGTTCGGAGGCATACGCATTATTTGTTCGGATCATGCTCCCGCAAAGGGGCGCCGCCGATGCCGCTGCAGGGCGTTTGGACGGCGGACGGAGGTAAGCTGCCGCCGTGCAAGGGCGACTATCATAATGATTTGAACACCCAGCTCAGCTACTGGCCTTATATGAAAGCGAATCATATGGAAGAAGGGGAAAGCTTCATCGACTTACTCTGGAACCTGAGGCCGCAGGCCCTTGCGTTCGCAGAGCGGTTTTTTGAGGCGCCGGGCATTTGTTTACCTTCGGTTATGGGAATCGGCGGCGAACCGCTCGGTGGCTGGGTGATGTACACTACGAACCTAGTTAATCAAATTTTGCTGTGTCAAGCATTCGACCATTATTGGCTGTATACGGGCGACCGAGACTTTCTGGAGCGCAAGACGTATGTATATTTCCGCGAAACTGCGGCCTGCATCCTGCATTGGCTGAAGCCGGGCCCAGAGGGCAAGCTTTTGCTGCCGCTGTCTAGCTCGCCCGAAATTCATAACAATTCGCCGGCCGCATGGCTGACGGCGAACAGCAATAACGATTTGGCACTGCTTCACTATTTGTTCGAAACGCTGAAGCAATATGAGGAACTCCTCGGACGGGACTTAGAGGCGAAGGAATGGGGAGACATTCGATCGCAGCTATCCGAGCTTGCGGTTAATGAGGACGACGTGCTCATGCTTAGCCCGAGCGAGTCGCTTGCGGAGAGCCACCGCCATTTGTCGCATCTGATGGCGATTTATCCGCTCAATCTAGTGCAGTACGGCCGATCTGAGAGGGAAAACGAGATCATCGAAGCGTCGCTTGCACAGATCGAGCAGCTCGGTACTGCAGCATGGGTCGGTTATTCGTTCGCGTGGGTGGCCGATTTGTATGCTCGCGCGCGAAATGGCGAGCAGGCGTACCGATATCTTCATATTTTCTGGGATGCGTTTATTTCTCGTAACGGATTTCACCTCAACGGTGACCAGAAGAAGATGGGGTACAGCTCGTACCACTATCGGCCGTTCACCCTTGAGGGCAAAATGGCGGCGGCGGACGCCCTGCGGGAAATGCTGCTACAAAATCACGAAGGATTCATCCGCCTCTTCCCGGCTATTCCGGACGAATGGAAGCAAAATGGCGTATCCTTCCGTCGTTTCAGGGGCGGGATGGGAAGCCTCGTTTCTGCTGAAATCGCAAATGGTCGACTTCTGTACGTTACTCTCGAGGCCGATCGGGATGTCAGGCTTCAAGTACTCAACTGTTTTGATGCGGAAGAGCTCGAAATTGCGCAGGGGGAAAATACAAACGTTCGTTCTGTCAGGATTGGGGAAACATTTACGATTGACTTGCGGGCAGGCGAGTCTATTTTGATTAAAGCTGCATGTTTGTAAGAGTTATTAAAAATCGGGAATTTTATTGGTGAAATTATTCAGGGAGAGTGTCTTATGAAACAGCTTACAGCAATTATGATCGGTGCAGGAGCCAGAGGTGCGGCTTACGCGAATTATGCGCTCGATTATCCGCATGAACTTAAATTCGTTTCAGTCGCTGAATCGAATCCGGAACGGTTGGCCAAATTTGCGTTTCAGCATGGTATCCCGGCTGAGCGTCAATATATGTCATGGGAGCAGATTCTCGAAGAGCCGAAGCTGGCTGATGTTGCAATCATCTCTACACAGGACCGGATGCATTATGAACCAACGTTAAAAGCGTTAAAGAACAAGTATCATGTCCTGCTTGAGAAGCCAATGTCTCCGGACCCTGAGGAATGTATCGCGATGGAACGGGCCGCCAAAGAGAACGAACGGTTGCTTACGATCTGTCACGTGCTTAGGTACACGCCGTTCTGGTCTGCGATTAAGCGGCTCCTTACAGAAGGCCGTATCGGCGAGGTCGTTTCCATTCAGCTTAACGAAAACGTCGGTTACTGGCATATGGCACACAGCTTTGTCCGGGGGAATTGGAACAACGCTGACAAGTCGAGCCCTATGATTCTAGCCAAATCGTGTCACGATATGGATGTCTTATCTTGGCTGATGGATCAATCTTGCCTGCGCGTCAGCTCCTACGGTTCTCTGAAGCATTTCCATTCCGGCAACGCGCCTGAGGGCGCTTCGGATACTTGCATCACATGTGCAGTGGAAGCTACGTGCCCCTATTCGGCGCCGCGCTTCTACTTTGGCGAAGGGAAAGCTTGGGCGCGGCATTTTACCGAAGAGCTTACACGGGAAAACATTGTAAAGGGATTAAAGGAAACGAATTACGGTCGCTGTGCTTACAAGAGTGATAACAATGTAGTAGACCATCAAGTTGTTAACATGGAATTCGCGGGCGGCGCCACGGCAACATTCAGTATGTGCGGATTCACTCGCCATCAGGAACGGCGCATTCAGATAATGGGTACAAAGGGTGAAATTCGCGGCGAGGAAGGCAAAATTACGGTTATGGATTTCGTTACCCACGAAAACACTGAGATTCAAATCCCAGAACAAACGTCGGGGCATGGGGGCGGAGACAGCGGCATTGTTCGCAACTTCCTGAAGGAAGTGTCCGGCTACAATGGCAGTGAGAGCCTTACGTCCGCATCGGCATCAGTACGCAGTCATCTTATGGCGTTTGCAGCTGAACAATCCCGATTAAATAATGGCCAATCGATCGAACTTGATGATTTCTATAAGAAGCTAATCGTCCAGGTGTGAAAACTTTTGTTGAGGGGATTACTTCGCGGTAACTCCTCTTTTGTTTGTTAAAGTAACTGGTAGATTAGTGGAGTCCTATCGCGTCCACAACTATTCATGCGCAAAAAATGAGCCTTGCATGCGACAGGCGTTCTCGGTTAGAGTATATACCTGTGAACGCTTACACCTGAGAGGAGCACCGACTTGAATCTGCTGGCTTTGTTTTCCAAACAGAAGAAATCCATGCTGCGGAAAATGATTACCGTCTCCCTATTTATATCGATTGTACCAACGGTCATTACCGGAATAGGCAGCTACCTCTATTCCTCATCTGTTGTAGAGACCGAAGTGAATAAGGCCAATTATCAATTTCTGAAGTCTGCTTCCGATAATGTCGATAATAAGCTGCAGACGATTCAGATTAATCTGCTGCAGTTACTAAATACACCTTATTTTCTGTCCGACTATAACAAGGATTTAAGTGCCGATCAGATAGACTTCTTCAGTAAAGTGTACAAGACCCTAGGGGCTTTCCAAAATACTAACAAGGATTTACGAGAGCTAGCGTTATATATCCCTGATATTGCCTATATGTCTCCGACGAACGGAGTCATTCGTCCAGACGGCTTATTTTCTCGTGAAAAGCTCGATAATGAATTAAAGAAAGATTACCGGCAGCGTTGGTTGGAGGAAACGTTCCCTGTGACGTCCTATGCGGAGAAGAGCAGAGGGATTACTCTTATGAGCAAGTTTCCGCTTGACAACAGCTTTCCAATTGGACTCGTTCTAGCGTCAGTAGATTCGAGTCTAATTCGAGATATCATTGGAGTTTCGACCGTCTATAAAGGACAGTCCATGTTCGTTGTGAACGAGAATGGAGGATTAGTCGCTACATCCTCTGAGCGAGTGCAGCCGGGTAACTTCTATGAGCACATTCTGCAGGCGGGCGATGTCCAGTCGAAGTATAATTTTACCTGGAACGACACTACCTATCTGGTTACAAGTATCACTTCGAATTACAGCCATTGGAAATATATCGATGTTATTCCGGTAAAAGAATTGCACGCTAAATCGAGAGGCATCGCGATTATGACGATGGGAATTGTATTCTTTTTCCTGCTCGTCGGCGTCATCGTGTCGTTCTTGGGAAGTCGAAAGATTTATCGACCGGTAGAACGATTGCTGGCTAGTATGAGAGGTGACTCCAGCTCTAGTACAGATGTTGATGCAGATGAGATGGGCTTCGTTCATCGCAATTGGTTAGATTTGAAGCATACGGCATCAAAGCTGGAGAATGAGCTGTCGTATCAGCTGCCTATCATTCGCGAGACGTTCGTCCTGCAGCTTCTTCAGGGCCAATTCGTTTATTATACAGACGAACAAATGGATGAATTGCTGAAAAGGTATCGACTTCCAGATCAAGCGGAGTTTGCCGTGATTGCGATTGCATTCGACATGAATGCAAACCAGAAGGGGAGATTTCGCGACAGTGATAAGGAGCTTATGCTCTTTGCCATGAAAAACATTATCGATGATCTTATTCCGCAGAGCGGTTGGCAAGGCGTTACGGTTAACGTATTTAATGACAGCATTGTTTCGTGGTTATGGAGTGTTCCGGGAGCTCCAGAGTGGGACAAAGTGGAGCCTGATTTCTTCATTTTCACCGAGAAGATGCGGGAGACACTGGCGAACTTTGTGCGTCTCCCAGTGACGGCCGGGTTAAGCGGGACAGGTTATGAGCTGAAGGAATTGCCGGAAATGTACCGTCAAGCGATGTTTGCGCTAGAATCGCGCATCATTGTGGGGAGGAATAAAGTGCTTCAGGACGAGGGCAGCAACGTAAGCGAGGGCATCTATCCGGTTGAGCTGGAGCTGCATTACGAGAATTCACTAAAACTGGGTAACCAAGAGGAAGCAGAACGAATGTTGAACGACTTCATGGATTCGGTCAAAAGGCTGGCAGGTTCACCAGAAGGCGTGCTTCTCTATTACAATCAGCTGCTAGCCGCTACGCTGCGTACCGCCTATGCATTGCACGTGGAGCCGAAACAACTGTTCGGACAAGAAGATCCGTACTCCTATATCCGGAAATTGAAAAGCATTGAGGATATCAACACATGGTTTATAACCGCCTTGATCGCGCCAATTATCGCTGCCGTTCAGGGGAATCGCCACGTGGAATATGAACGCTTGGTGAAGACAGCGGTTCATTATATTCACGACAATTATAATCGGGATATTTCGCTTGAAGAATGCGCAGATCATTGCGGTGTCAGCACATTTCAGCTAAGTAAATGGTTTAAAAAAATACAGCAAACTGCCTTCATCGACTTTTTGACGGATTACCGCATCCAGAAAGCGAAGCAAATATTATCGGAAACCGATTTGCCTGTTAGCGAAGTTTCCAGTCTAGTCGGGTATCAACGACAAAATTTCATGCGCGTCTTTAAGAAGCTTGTCGGAATAACTCCAGGACAGTATCGGGAGTCGCTGCAGAAACCTCCGTCAGGGCCTTGATGACTTCGTTCATAACTCTGTTGGCGGTGGTAATCCCTGAAAGCATACTTTTTTGTCATGTGAAAATGGCGGCTGACGACAGTCCCATTCATTGTAAGGACATCACCCTTTCGCAAGAAATGCGACAAAGTACCTCTTAAGCATCAATAGACGCGCGTCGATAGCTCCGAGCAATAATTGCGTCTTGTTTGATACAACCGACTGATCATATATTACGAATATGAAATCTGCTCTAGGGTCGATGTGGGGTTAGTCGTAAGGTGATTTCTCATATTTATGGTGTTTCAATATTCTATGAAAGCGAGTGAATGAAATGAAAATAGCAGCACAGCTCTATACATTAAGGGATTTTCTAAAAACTCCCGAGGATATATCTATCAGTCTTAGTAAGGTCAAACAAATCGGCTATAATGCCATTCAAGTTTCAGGAATAGGTCCTATCGATAATAAGGAATTGAAAGAAATTGTAGACCGGGAGCAACTGACGATCTGTGCGACCCACATTCCATATGCGGATTTAACCAGTAACTTGGATGCTGTTATTGAAAAGCATAAGATATGGGATTGCAAATATGTGGGATTAGGAGGTATGCCAGCGGGAAATCGCAGCAGCAAAGAAGGATATGTGACTTTTGCTAAAGAAGCATCGGAAATTGGAAGAAAATTAAAACAGGCAGGATTGCAATTCTTTTATCACAACCATTCTTTTGAGTTCGCGAAATTCGATGGGAAAACCGGGTTGGAAATCCTCATGGAGGAGACAGACCCCGAAGACTTCGAATTCTTACTTGATCTCTACTGGGTTCAATCTGGAGGAGCAAATCCGATAGAATGGATAAACAAATTGAAAGGTAGAATGAAACTCGTTCATTTGAAAGATTTTGCAGTAATGAGTGATATGGAGCAGCGATTTGCTGAGATTGGTGAAGGTAATATGAATTACTCTCGAATTTTGGAAGCATGTACAAGCGTTGGGGTAGAATGGGCTCCGGTTGAACAAGACGACTGTTATGGCCGAGATCCATTTGAATGCTTGGCGACCAGCTTCAATAATTTGAAGAATATCCTCTCTCTATAGTCATTATCCCTTTAGACGTATGCTGCGAAGGTTTGAAAAGAAATTCAGGGTCTTGATGGCTGCGTTCTATAACTCAGGTATGTTAGCGAGGGGAATCCCTGAAAACATACCTTTTTGTCATGTTAAAGCGGTGACTGACAAGAGTCTCATTCTTTGTAAGGACATCACCCTTATCGCAAGATATGCGACAAAGTGCCTTGTAAGCATCAATAGACGCGCATCGATAACTCCGCGCAACAATTGCGCCTTGTAAGATACAGCGGATCAATCGTATATTGCGACTATGAAATCTGCGCAAGCCGCAACAAGAGGTGACGAAAAATGACTTTATTCTTCAAGGATTGGGGCGCAGCCCTAAAAAGAGACAAGTATTTATATCTACTTATGATGCCAGGCATTTTGTTTTTTCTTATTTTCAAATACGGACCGATGTGGGGCTTATCATTAGCCTTTCAAAACTATTCTCCATTCCTCGGATTCTGGAAAAGCGAATGGGTAGGCTTCAAATATTTCAGTGATTTCCTAACGAATCCTGATTTCTTTAAGCTGCTGCGGAATACTTTAGCGATTAGTTTCTTGAACATCCTGTTCTTCTTCCCGGCGCCGATCATTTTGGCCTTAATGCTCAATGAAGTACGACGCGTACGGTTCAAGAAATTCGTGCAGACGGCGATTTATTTGCCCCACTTTGTTTCATGGGTCGTCATCGCGGGGATTTGCTTCATTTTACTAAGCAAGTCATCTGGAGTTGTTAACGGGTTAATTGTAGATGCGGGTGGAACGAAAGTTGATTTCCTAACGAATGCCAACACATTTTGGATTTTGCTGACCTCACAAAGTATTTGGAAGGATGCAGGATACGGAACAATTATTTTCTTGGCGGCGCTGACCAGTATCAATCCTGAACAATATGAAGCAGCTCAAATTGATGGTGCAAGCCGATGGAAGCAACTGCTTTATATTACCCTCCCGGGGATTAAGTCGACGATTGTTGTACTGCTCATTTTGCGATTGGGAACGGTGATGGATGTGGGTTTCGAGCAGATCTACCTGATGAGCAGTGCTCCGGTGGAGAGCATCGGCGATGTATTCGATACATATGCCTATCGCGTTGGTGTTCAGCAAGGCCGATTCAGCTTCGCTATCGCTGCAGGAATGTTCAAATCGATTGTTGGCTTCATTTTGGTTGTAGCTGCCAATCGATTAGCTAAGAAAATGGGCGAAGAAGGGGTATATTAACATGGATCGTTCCTCCAAATGGTTAGATGGCTTTATCTATATGACACTACTGTTATTTTCCATATCTACAATATTGCCGTTCATTTATATCACAATTGTGTCCTTCACAGATCCTCATGAATTTATGTCAACACCGGTCATGCTGTTTCCAAAATCATGGAGTTTAGTGTCGTACCAATATATCATGTCATCCAACCAATTTAGTAATTCATTTTTCATTACGGTGATGCTGACGATTGTTGGCACGAGCTGTGCATTGTTGGTAACATCTGGATTAGCGTATGGTTTATCACGTAGGAGACTAAAAGGTCGCAACTTTATCTTGACTGGTATTTTATTCACAATGTTATTCAATCCTGGAATTATGCCTAACTATTTATTGATTAAATCCTTGGGACTCCTTAATAGCTTTTGGGCGTTAGTGCTGCCTGGTTTGGCAACTGCCTTCTATGTGCTGCTAATGAAAAGTTTCTTCCAAGATGTACCAGCGGAGCTTGAAGAATCGGGGAAAATCGATGGCTGCTCGGATATAGGGATTTTTTTCAGAATCATACTCCCCATCTCACTTCCGGTTATCGCTGCATTTAGTTTGTTTTATGGTGTTTCCTATTGGAACACGTACTTCAACGGAGTTCTTTACATCAATAAGGAAAGCTTACGTCCGCTTCAAGTCGTCTTACAGCAAATGCTGTCCGCAAGCTCGGCACCGGCTGATGAAGCATCAGGCATAGTTGTACCGGCGGAAACGGTGAAAATGGCGGCTGTTGTGCTTGCCGCAGTTCCGATCGTGATGGTGTATCCGTTTCTTCAGAAATATTTTGTGAAAGGCTTAACGCTCGGCTCAGTCAAAGGTTAAGAGATATGGATTAGCACTTGAAAGGAGTGATGCCTGGTTTTAAGAAATGGCAAGATTGAGTGATATAAAAGGTGGGTATTGGGTTTGCTACATAGGGAAGTAAAATTAGAGGAGGCAACAATCAAATGAAAAAACATTTCAAGATGACAGGTCTTGCGGCAGCAGCGGCTTTAATGATGTTTACAACTGCGTGCGGCAGCAACACTGCAAAACCAGCAGACTCAGATCAGCCTGCAAAATCCGAGGCGCCAAAAGCTCCAACGGAAATTACCATTATCGCACCTACATATAATGATGTACCAAAGAACGATTTGGAAAGCATTCAACAGGTAAATCAGAAGTTAAATGTTAAAATCAACGCTTCATATGTCCCTTCTAATAACTACGACGATAAAGTCAACGTCATGCTCTCGTCCAACGACTTGCCGGATTTGACGGTCGTTTGGGACATAACGAAGCAAAATTGGACGCAAGCGCTTCAGCAAGGTGCTTTTTGGGATTTGACGCCTTATATCAAAAACTACCCGAATTTATCCAAAATTGACGCAGGTATTTATAGCGCTCTCTCATTTAACGGCAAAACGATGGGTGTACCGCGAGTCAGACCGCAGGATGGTCATGAGTCATTGATTATTCGTAAAGACTGGCTCGATAAATTAGGCTTGCAGGTACCCAAGACAACGGACGACATGTATAAAGTCATGGAGGCGTTTACCAAGAACGATCCGGATGGCGATGGCAAGCCTGATACTTACGGTTTTGCAGCGTATTCTACTCCTGGGCCTCAAACTTACTTATTTTCGATGTTCGGTTCCTCTACGGCCGGGGGTATTTCGCAAGGATGGGCGAAGGACAGCTCAGATAAATTGATTCCGGCATTCACAACACCACAAATGAAAACAGCTCTTACTTATTGGAGCAAAGCATTCAAGGAAGGCTTAATTGTACCTGATTACCCGGTCATGAAAGCACAGCAGTTAAAGGATATGTTCATCCAGGGTAAAATCGGTATGTACATCGGAAACATTGTCGACATTTACAATTCTCCAAACATTATTAAAGAACTGCAGAAGACGAATCCCAAAGCAGATGCTGTAGCTTATGAGCTTCCTGTTGCCCCGGATGGCAAACATTACTATGAACGTAGTTCAGGGAATTTCGGGCAATTGATGATCAACAAGAAAGTTCCTGAGGACAAAATGAAGAAAATTTTAGAGCTCATGGATTACGGCAACACGCTGGAAGGTTGGAAACAAATCAATTATGGCGTCAAGGATAAAGACTATACAGATACTAGCATTCCAACGATTGTCGTTCAAACAGATAGCGGTAAGGCGAATCAGTATCCAAACCCGGGTCAATGGATTCCTAGCTACTTTAACAAATATGCAAGAGCCGAGCATGGAGATATGTCACCTGAAATCATTAAATATGATCACGATCTCGTTGACAGCATTAACAAGAATTCTATTCTGGATCCAGCAACAGGGATTAATACGCCAACAAATGCAGAGAAGGGTGCTGACTTCCTCAAGAAAATTTACGATAACGAAATCAATACAATTGTAGGCAAAAATAGTTTGGATGACTGGGATAAATTCGTCAAATCGATGCTTGACGATGCTTCCTTCCAGAAGCTCGCCAAAGAAGTGAACGACGCCTATAAAGCGAAAACTAGCGGCAAATAAGTACTATACAGCGTTTGATGTTTTAGGGGAGGGTGCGGTGTTTACCGTGCCTCCCGTTTTTATTTGGATGCGTATAATTTGAATCTCAAAGGAAGAGTGAAGAATATGTTTGTGGAACGATATGCGAATGATATTTCCAGACTAATAACTCCTTATGAAAACTATAATCCTTACCCAAAGGTTGAGAATAGAGAAATATGGGATTTAATTCCTAGTTCCATCCAAAAACATTGGATTTCTAAGGGAGAAACTCACCTTGGCTTTTCATGGCCGGCAATTACGGCTGTAGATTACATGCAATATTCAAGAAATGGAAATGTTGTCCGATTTCAGAACAAATACGAGGAACGCAGGATTGCCTTGGCTTCCTTAGTCCTTGCAGAATGTATGGAGGGAGCAGGCCGCTTTACCGATCAGATCATGAATGGGATATGGACCATTTGCGAAGAATCCTCCTGGGTAATTCCCGCTCATATGGTAATTTCCAAAGCAAGCTCATCTGACTGTATACCTAATATTTCCGACCAATACATCGATTTGTTTGCTTCGGAGACGGCCAGTTTAATGTCAACAACACATTACCTTTTGCAAAAACCGCTAGATGCAGTTAGTCCCAATATATGCAGTCGAATTCGTATGGAAATGAAGCGCCGGATTTTTGATCCGTATCTGGAACGCAACGACTTGTGGTGGATGGGGCTGCAAACGAACCGTAAAATGAACAACTGGAATCCGTGGATCAACTCCAACTCTCTTTCTGCTTTCCTTTTGCTAGAGAGCAGCGATGAGCGTCGTTATCGGGCAATAGAAAAGGTCATGCGCACACTTGATCGGTATATCGGCGATTGCAGTACGGACGGTGGATGCGATGAAGGTCCGGTTTACTGGGATCGTGCCGGCGGGGCATTGTTTGACAGCTTAGAACTGCTTTACGAAGCTTCCCAAGGCAAGATAAACTTGTATAATGAGCCATTGATTAAAGAAATCGGACGCTACTTATACAGAGTTCACATTGACGATACCAACTTTGTCAACTTTGCCGATAGCAGCGCAAAATTTGAAATAGCAGCTGATATCGCGTACCGATACGGATCCCGGATTGGGGATCGGCAATTGGTGAGATTAGCGTCATCTGCGTACCAAACGAACAAACCGCCGCTCTCTAGATGGTTGACGCTGCATCGCATGATACCTTCCTTTTTTCTGGATGACAAGATTATGGGGGAAAAAGAAACACCACCATTTGTTCGCGATGCATGGCTGAACAGTATCGAAGTTATGACAGCAAGGGAACAAGAAGGCTCCAGCCGTGGTTTGTATCTGGCCGTTAAAGGGGGCAATAACGATGAGAGCCATAATCATAATGATATTGGCCATTTCCTTGTATATTCGGACGGGAGCCCTTTTCTTATTGATATCGGTGTCGAAACGTATACCGCCAAGACGTTTAGTTCACAGCGGTACGAAATTTGGACGATGCAGTCCGCCTACCACAATATACCCCTAGTAAACGGGATTCAGCAGCAGGCGGGAAGTGCCTTCAAAGCAAGTGAAGTAAGCTACCGGAACGAAGATGAATTGGCCAAACTCTCGATGAACATTGCCGGTGCTTATCCCCAAGAGGCAGGATTGGGTTCTTGGAAACGCACGTTCAACTTTCATCGAAATGAAGAAGCATATATCGAGATCGTGGATGATTTTGAACTCAGTCAAGAAACCGATGCTATTCAACTGAATTTGATAACCCCGTGCATGCCTCAAATTGAAAATACAGGAACGATCCTACTGCGGAATGCGGCAGGCGAGCAATTATGGATCGATTATGACGGAAGTCAACTGATTGCTTGTTTCGAAGAAATCACTCTGATCGATGAAAAATTACAGGCTGTATGGGGCGATTTTCTTTATAGAATCACTCTAAAGGCAAAGTTTCCTGTCAATGCTTCTGTGTGGACAATGAGAATTAGCAGATAACATGTAATCCCATTGTCGTCAGAATTAGCGATCATTTAACTGGCCCCATATATTTAATATTCGTTTTCACAGATAAGTGAACATCAGCTTCAGAGAACGCTTCTACCCAGTGATCTTCTACTTGTTTCCAATTTTTATATTGAAAAGCACGAGCGTATTGCCCTAAACCGAAAGGATCGATTTGCTTCTTTTGACACTTTTTTATGAGTTCCTCAAATTGCTTTTTAATCTGTTCTTGGATTTGCTGTTCAAGCTTCTCGCTGTTCTTTCTCATGTCATATGGAAATAATCGTTCCTTCAAGGATACGGACATATTCAGCTTGATATCGAATTCAAATTTACCGTCACGGTAACCGGTTTTCATCTTGTTTTTAACTTTATTGATACTGAGACTTAGGCTGTTACTATCGTATATATCGCTTTTCTCCTCGCCAGGAATAGAGACCGAAAATCCTTTTTGCCCTTTTGAGCTGCGTTGCAATAAACGTAATAGCATGGTTTCCTTTTGATCCATAGTCATTACAAGCTTTCCCTTTTTATCAAGAAGCGCCGTACCTGCGAGTTTGATTCTTCCGTTCTCTAAGCTAATTAGTGAGATGTAAGGGGTAATCCCTTTCTCAAACATTTGCTTGTCAAGTTGCTGCATATTTGTTTTCACCGTTTCGTTTCTGATTTCATTGGAATCGATTAAATTGTCCAAGAAAAGAGAAGTAGGCGTATCCTTAGGGATATTTTGTAAGAGTTCAGATACTTCTCCGTCTACGGCAACCATCCTCGTACTGAGAGTATTTTTGGCGTCACGGAAATTCACATCTAACAAAGGAAACCAATCTCCATGCTGCAAGAGCCGTTTTCCAATCAAGAATACCTGGGTTTTCCCGCCAACAGCCAAACCGGTGGCTATGGAATCGAAATCCGCTCTTGCAGTCCTAAATGTTTTCTTATCACTTTCTATATTTAGCGTGCTATTTTTTGAAGTACCGTTAAACAATGGACTTGAGAAGTAAATGAGAAGCTGATTATTCTTGTCAAGATCTGCGCCAGCGACCAATCCGAGGGTTAAATTTTCCAAATCTACAGCTTCGCTGCAGCCTGGAAGCACTGCGATAAGTACTGCTGCTAATAAGATTCTAAGCTTATTTTTCATGTGAAGTATGACCTCCGAAAACGTTCATAAACAAACACATAACCATATAGGCATATTGGAAATAGATACGAAATGAATAGACTTGCTTTTCCTGTCCACATTTGCAGCGATTCGTTTTGGCTGAAGGTATGACTGAAAAATACCGTGTACAGTACGATCATGATCAAAAAAAGCTGTAAACATCTAGTATAAACCGACTTCCCCATGAGTTGCCATGTGCTGAAAGTTGCTGCCCATGTAAAGTTCATCCACGTTCTTAATATAGCAAGCAGATAAACCGCGAACAAGAGAATCTCCAGTCGTTGAATAAAACGAAATTCGAGCGTTTTTACTACGCTAACCGACGGCTCATTGTATCTAGTGATTTCGTCCGGGCTAAAATAGATGAAGCAGACAAGTGTCGCCAGCAAGTAGGCGAGCATCGTAAGCGTATTTCCCGCAACCATGCCGATAGAGGCATATTGCTTTCTTTGCAGCATCGGATAGAGGAGAAATGCGATTTCTGAACCAAAAAATTGATAGGAGGTAGTTAATGTCGCTTCTAAAATGGGTTCTATGCCTTCTTTGAAGAATGGAAGCAAATAGTGCCAATCTCCGTCCTTTAATTGAATCAGATAAAGCAGCGGTATCA
Source organism: Paenibacillus germinis (assembly GCF_013141785.1). Taxonomy (NCBI): domain Bacteria; kingdom Bacillati; phylum Bacillota; class Bacilli; order Caryophanales; family Paenibacillaceae; genus Paenibacillus; species Paenibacillus germinis. Next base: position 30,103 of record NZ_WHOC01000133.1, on the reverse strand, counting down.
CTAAGGTTAGGAAAAACGCCAATTCCGCATATCGGCCGATGATGCGAATTCCACCACGAGCAATCATATAACCCGGGATAACATACGAAGCGAGAATAATATAATCGGATGTTCCCGGTAATAGCCATGCTTTGATAAACAGCATTGATCTTAGTAATTCAGTAATCGCAGTAACGGTGAAAAAAAGGATGAAAGTAATTGTAAGAACAATGCCCAGCCACTTCCCGAAGTAATGTTTAAGTAGTTCGGGGAATGATTTTTCAGGATTTATTTTCATAATTTGGATGACAATCAAACCAACAATTGTGGAAATGATCCATGAGATCAGTATGGAAATCCATCCATCGGTTCCAGCCGTCTCGGCTAGAATTCGCGGGAGCTGCAGCATACCGACGCCAATCTGCGTGCCATGTATCAAAAATATATACTGCGTGGTGGTAATCTCATTCACTTTGTATTTCTTCATTGTCAGTTATCCTCTGGACGTCTATTTTCCAAATCCATAGATTGAATCGCACGCGTACTCTTTGGTCTTCTGGTAATTTTGCTCAAAGGAAAACGGATGAGCGTATCTTTCAAACTCGAATAGTTCATGGGAGCGAACGGGCTGCCGAACGGGGTACCAAGCGATTCAAGTGAAATAAGATGTGCGATCAAGATTAAGAGTCCAATGATAATACCATAAATTCCAAGCTGCGAAGCTATGATCATCATCGGAAAGCGAATTAATCGGAAGCTAGATGCCATGTCATAATTCGGAAGAATAAAAGAAGCGATGGCGGTGATAGCAACGACTATCACCATGATATTGCTAACAATTCCTGCCTGTACAGCGGCCTGACCGATAACAATGCCCCCGACGATTCCGACTGTTTGACCAATCGGTGCTGGAAGCCTTAACCCTGCTTCCCTCATCATCTCAATGGCAAGCTCCATCATAATGGCTTCTATCAGCGGCGGAAATGGAACGCGTCCTCTCGACTCGCCTATCGACAAAAGCAACTTCAAAGGAATGAGTTCGTAGTTAAAGGATATAAGGGCGATGTAGAACGCAGGCAAAAACACGGCAACTAAAAAGCCCAAATATCGCTGTAACCGTATAAAAGAAGCAACGAGCCACTGCGTACTATAATCGTCTACATTCTGAAAGAACATTGTAAACGTTGCTGGACCTAACAGCACGTTTGGGGAACGATCGACAACCACAGCCAATCGTCCTTGCAAAATTTGGGAGGCCGCGAAGTCTGGCCGCGCGGTACTCAAAAATTGTGGAAAAGGAGAAGATGGGTTGTCTTGAATTAATTCAGCTAATTCACCGGAACTGATAATCGCATCAACATCCAATTTAGTGATGCGGTCTTCCAACTCTTGCAACAATTCTGGAAGGACGATGTCCTCTAAATACACGATTGATATTTTGGTTTTCCCTCTTCGACCAACTATTAACTCCTTTATTTTCAAGTCACTATCAGGAATATGCAGGCGAATTAAAGCGATGCTTTGACTGCTGGTTTCGACAAACCCGAGATGTGCTCCTTTTAATGAAGTTTCAAGATTAGGATCTTCGATCGCTCTTTGTGGCCACCCTTGTGTCTTAAAAAGAAGTGCTTCTGTTCGGTTATCAACAAGTAAAATGCTATAACCTTGGAATATGGCACTTTCAATTTGTGACCAAGTAGTTACTGGTTTTACATGGCCTACTGATACCGTTATATCTGATCCAGCTTCCCGAGTTTCATATAGGAGCGGACGCAATACATTGTTATTTATAGCATTTTTATCTACCAGTCCATCAAGATAAATTAATGCACCTTGCCCACCTGTCTGTTTGATTTCAATAAACCGTACAATCAGGTCAGGAGTCTCGCTGAAAAGAGTATCCAGAAAAGCAATATTTTTCGTAAGGGATGAATGTATGGAGTCATTATTAGGTATGTAACTTGCATGCTGCTCATTTTTATGTGCTCTAAGTAGAATGTTTTTTATGAATGACTGAAAACGCAACATCCCACATCTCCTCCGCTTGCTGATGATTCATTTATTACCTTATTTCAGAGGATTAATACTTTATTCAATCGTGTGACGATTGGAAAGGCAGTCCCATTCTTTGTTCGGAGCAACGCCTTAGCGCAAGAAATGTGACACGAGCGACGAGGGTATCTGCCTGCTCAGCCAATTGCGCAACAATTGCCCCTTGAACTAGACACATGATCAGACGTATAGTGCGATAGAATACGCATTTTAAGGGTCGGCAGATGATTGGTTAATATGGAATAAAATTACAAATTGATGGATGGGGAAGGTGCTGGTAGAAGTGGCTATTGCTGAATTTGGCAGTATCGACGTTCTATTTAACAATGCCGGCATCAGCGGTGTCGTTACATTGCATGAAATCGATCCGGATGTTTGGGACGTGCTGATGAGCTATGACGTAATGTGCATATTCTTGCATTCGAAATAGAAGCTAATGAATGCGACTTTTTTCCAAAAGAATAAAGATGTGAAAGGAGCTTCGCAATAATTGCGCCTTGTAGGCTACAACTGATTGATTGTATAGTTCGATTAGAAATTTTGCGTTGTGGAAGCGTTTACGAAAAACGATCCCGATGGAACGGGCAAACCGAATGCTTATGGCTTTGCCTCGTTTGCGACAACGCAATAAAAATTAATGAGGAGCAAGGAGGTATTTTATTATGTCAAAAATGAGTAAATTAATTCAAAAGAGGTTAGGCAAAAAATGTAAGATTATGCTCGCGATTTTGTTTTTCTTGGCACAGTTTTACTCATTCGGTAATCTATCGTTTCTTGGCGAGACGACAGTGCTGGCAGCAAGTCAGACTGCCATTCAGTCAACTAGTTTGAGCGTGACAGTGGACGACACATTTCCCAAGATTATTCAATACCAGTGGTTGGGGGCTGGTGCGTCTCAAAATGCCGTATTTTACGGAAATGAAGACACGATGAATCAGGTTAAAATCAACGGTACAACTTACACACCAACGGTAACTAGTGTTAAAACAGGAGACACGATAACCTATATACTGAACATTTCAAGTATAGGGGTAACAATGACTATGTATTTCAAGGTTATCGACAACATAGTCGAATTCAAAGTAAGTGATATTGCCGAAAGCGGCGCGACGAAAGTAATGACCTTTGAAATTCCCAACCAAAACTTGATATCTATCCGTGATGATCAGGCGGGTGCACAGGAAACAGGGGTTGACGTCAAGGGATCGGTCAATTATACAGACAATTCCAAGGAAGAGTACAACGCCTTATCTACCAAGGCAGTTGACGCAAACCCGGTGGCAAAATCGTATCTTATTTTGAATACCGACAAGCTTGCAGCAACTCTGTATAATAACGCCATTAATACGACGCCGACCACAGGGAGCAAGATTCTGGGCGACAAGTTTGAAACCAGATACTACTACCAGACGATGAGTAAGACCTCATATAAGAGGATGGGCGCATGGAACAATGCTTGGACGTACAGGGAAGTGCCAACGGAGATTATGGAATTGCCATATGCTAAAATCGCCATTACACCAGATGTAAATAATGACAGTACAGTAGACTGGCAGGATGGCGCCACTGCATACAGGCAGATCATGAAAATCCCATACGGTGCAGACACAATTAAAAAGAGCTTTGCCGGTATTGCATATACCCGTGGAAGTCTTGCCCAGTGGCCCTTCCTGAGGACATTGGATATGGTCAAGAAGATAAACCTGTATACTGACGGCTTCGGACAGTTCTTGGAATATAAGGGACATCAGGCTGAAGGCCATGATTCAAATCACCCTGACTACGGAGTCAACATCAATAAGAGAGCAGGGGGTCTGACTGATCTTAATTATTTTGTGAATGAGGCTGCTAAATATAACACAAGCGTAGGGGTACATATCAATGCTACCGAGGCTTATCCGGAAGCGCAATACTACAGTGAAGATCTTCTCAGACAGCCGCACGCAGCCGGTTGGAATTCACTGGACCAGGCGTACCTTATTGACCAGTACAAAGATGCCACCAATTTGGGGAGTCATGGATTGGCTGACAGGCTCGCAGAGCTTAAATCAAATGTTCCAGGCCTGAAGTGGGTTTATGTTGATGTGTATTATTTTCAGGGATATCCAGAGTGGAAGCTGGGAACAGAATTAAATAAAAACGGTTGGGCTGTGGGTACGGAATTCCAGGGCGCACTTGAAGACTATGCGGTATGGAATCATGTGCCGCAGATGAAGAGCCAGGTAGTCAGGTTTATGAAGAACGGGGTTGCAGATTCCTTCGGTTTCAACCCTATGCTGCTGAAATCAAGGCATGCAGGCTCCATGGGTTACGGGGACGACGGCAACGACGATCAAGGTAATAATACCGGCTTGGTAAGCCAAATGAAAATATTCTACACCAACAATCTGCTGATGAAGTATATGCAGAACTTTGACATTATGAAGTGGACGGACAACAGGATCGATTTCACTAACAATGTATATGTCAAAGAAACGACGCCTGAGCCTAATCCGGTAGTTGAGTTATACAAGGACAATAAAAAGATTGCTGCTTATCAGAACAATTATGATACTTCAACCTATAACATAAGCAACGTAAGTGCCAAAGTGTTCATCCCCTGGGATCCCCAGAATGAGACCAAGATCTACCACTTTAACACGGCCGGAGGAAGCACGACCTGGGACCTTCCGGGCAGTTGGTCCGGGATGAGAACGGTGAAGCTGTATCAATTATCCGATACGGGCAAAACATTTGTGAAGGACCTCAATGTAACGAATGGTCAAGTAACGATCGACGCAACAGCGAATACGCCCTATGTCATCTACAAAGGTGAACAAACCAACCCTGTCATGACTTGGGGAGCAGGCGGATTTGTGAAGGATCCTGGTTTCGACAGCCACGACTTATCGCCTGCGACCTCGGCATGGACCACATCGTCTACTGGAGGCAGCACAAACCATATTCATATAACGAACAACAGCCTTGGTGAGACCTATCTGAATGTGAACGGAAACAACGGTGCGGATGCGACATTAAGCCAGACCATAACTGGGCTGACCCCGGGCAAATCTTACCAGCTTTCTGCTTGGATGGAGGTTAATGGAAGGACTGGAACGATCGGTGTCAACAACTATGGTGGATTTGAAGTTACTAACACTATGGAAAAATCGGAACTTACAAACCAGTATTATAACACGCTAAGGTATGGTCGTAATAACATGCAGAGAATCAAGTTGGAATTTACCGTTCCAGCCAATCATACTAGTGCAGACATTTACTTCAAGGCAAATGCAGGGACTACTACATCTTATATGTACCTTGATGACGTGCGTATTGTAGAAATGAATACCACGCCATTTGGCAGTCACTACTTCTTCGAAGACTTTGAGAGCAATGACGAAGGCATAGGACCTTTTGTACAGACCAAGCTGGTCGGACGCATTCACAGATCGGAGCTTCATAGCGGTTTTACGACCGATACGATCAATGGTAATTACTCATTGAAGATGAGGCAGACCACTTCAACTGAAACAGGCGAATATATGAGGACTGTGCCGTACAACGTCAAGCTGCAGCCCAATACCCTGTATAAGATGAGCTTTAATTATCTGCTTGACCCGATAAACGGTGGAGCCTATTCCGTTGCTGTCAAAGGAAACAACGGTGCAATCACTTTGACCAATGTACCAATTCCTTCATCAGTCAATGGCTCCGCATATTCAACATTTACTAAGACATTTTTAACTGGTAACTATGAGGATGCCTACGTTTCTTTTATTAAGAACGGGGGAGGAATGATTGACTTTGTCATGGATGACTTTGCACTTGATGTTGTACCCGTAGCGCCTCCTTTGGCCGTACCTACAGGATTAAAAGCGACTGCTTTAAGCCCGTCCCAGATTAGCGTAAGCTGGGATGAGACGGATTTAGCAACCGGATATGACCTGGAAGTAGATGGCCAAGTGGTAACTCCTGCGATCGCCCCTTACATGCATTCCGGGCTGGCTCTAAATTCTACGCATACCTATAGGGTAAGGGCAAAGAATGCTGCAGAGACAACGGATTGGAGCGCACCCGTTAGCGCTGCATCATTGAATGCGATGTCTATCGTTGCAGCAGCGGATGCATATGTACGTGACGGTGGGTCAGCAAGTACGAACTTTGGCACTGATTCAACAACTATGGTCAAGTGGGATGCACCAGGCTATAGCCGTGAGGCTTTCTATAAATTTAACTTGGATCGTATACCAGCCAATATGACCAGTGCAAAAATTAAGCTATACCCAACGACGGCTGGTTCTGTATCTCCTGGGATTAATGTCGAGCAAGTTCAGAATAATTGGAGCGAGTCTGCCCTAACTTGGAACAACAAGCCTTCCGTTATTGGGGCCAAATTGAATGCAAGTCCTATTATGCCAGTGCTTAACACTGCATTTGTCATTGATGTGACGAATATGGCCAAGAGTGCACTTGCAAGCCAAGATAAAAACATATCCATAAAATTAACGAATGCACTCCTGAGAGGCGGATCTTCAGATAGTCAGTTTGCGACTAAGGAAAATAGCATGTCACAATACTGGCCGGTAGTGGAATATACGGCACCAGGAAGCATTAGAGGCAAGGTAGTAGACAGCAATAATATGCCAGTATCAGGTGCAACCGTGACAGCATTTGTTACCGGTTCCGTGTATGGTTCAGTTGATACAACAGTGGATGGAACATATACCATATCTGATATACCTTCAGGTTCTGGCTATACCGTAACGGCAAGTAAAGCGGGGTACATGGACGCATCACGCTCGAATGTGATTGTGCCGATGGGAGATGTTGCAATCGTTGATATGACGCTTACATCACCGATCAGCCTGCCTTCTAACAACGCAGATCTGAGAGGGCTGAGTCTGTCGGGCGGACAGTTGAATCCGGCATTTGCAGCGGGGACGACTTCGTATACAGCCAATGTAACAAATAATGTGAACAACATTTCCGTGACAGCGTCAGTTGACGATACCCATGCAACGTTGACGGTGGGCGGACAGGAGGTTGCGAGCGGAGAAGCAAGCGGACCGATCATTCTGAATGAAGGCAGCAATACGATCAACATTGTAGTGACAGCTCAAGACTTAACGACGAAAACCTATACGTTGACCGTGATCCGCGAGTCTGCTCCTCCGGCAACGCCGATTCTGGACAACATCGTATCCGGCAACGGAAAGCTTACCTTGAATTGGATGCAATCTTCTGGAGCAACTGGTTATAAAGTCAAATACGGAACAGCTAGCGGTGTGTATACGTCATCGGTCGATGCTGGCCATGTTTCCAGCATAACCATTGAAGGACTTCAAAATGGAGTAACCTATTATTTCGCCATCAGCGCCTATAACGCAGGTGAAGAAAGCAGTAATTCCGATGAAAAGATTGGAACACCTGATGGCATGCCTCCGTCAACAGCAGCCGTTTTGGACGGAGTGAAAGGCTCTGGCGATTGGTATACTTCTGATGTTACTGTAAAACTTGAATCTCAAGACGATAATTCCGGTCCAGCTTCTACAGAATATTCACTGAACGTCATCCAGGGTCCGAGCGTCTTGCAATCGACCTATGGATTCGTGCCTTATACGGCTCCACTCTTACTCAGCGAAGGAATTTATCAGCTGCAGTATCGATCGACGGACAGCGCTGGAAATGTTGAAGCTCCCAAATCGATTACAGTCAATATCGATCGGACATCACCGACAACGGTGCTCACTGCAAATGGTAACCCGTTGGAGAATGGGGCAACATTCCAAGACAATCAATTGCTAACCCTAATTATCCAATCGGAAGATCCATTGTCCGGTGTAGCCTCACAATCGATGACCATCGATGGAGTAGTGACTTCAACGACACAGAATATTGTGAATTGGGAAGGTCAATTAGGGAACCATGTGATTCAAACTGTTGTTACGGATCGAGCTGGAAATAGTAAGATAACCACGATTAGCGTGAACGTTACGACTAACGTAAGTGCTTTGCAGCAACTGATCGCAAAATTTGTAGCATCTGGTGAAATAAATGGATCGCTCACGACTCAAATCACAAACAAATTTACTCAGTCCCTAGACCAATTAAGCAAGGGGCATAATGATCAGGCGATTAAGCATATGCAAGATGTTCTGAAGCAAATCGATAAAGCGAAGCAGGGTGAAATTTCAGCCTATGCGAAGCAAGTCTTGACAACAGATGCCTATGCCATAATGGCAGTCTGGTCCAAATAATGCTGTTCCCAACGCGTTCAAGAGACATTACTCCTGAACGCGTTCGGACGATTCAGAGGTAAAAATTGAAATTGGATTCCGATCGCTCTAATAACCGCGCCGTAAAAGGTGCGGTTGTTTTTTTTTGAAGGAAAGTAGTCCGATTCTTTATTCGGAGCAACACCTTCGCGCAAAAATTGTGACACGAGTAACCTGGTTTTTTGAACGACCATAGATGGGTTAACCCTTTACACCGGATACTGCGATGCCTTCAACGAAATAGCGTTGTGCGAACATATAAACAAGAAACACGGGAAGCAAAACAAGCAGCGTGGCTGCCATCAACAAATTATATTGCGTAGCGTACATGTTCTGGAATTGAAGAAGACCTACAGTAAGGAGCTGCTTAGATTTCGTACTGATAAGCAGTAATGGCCATAGAAATGAATTCCATGTCCCCATGAAAGTAAATACACTTATCGTAGCAAGAGCAGGTTTAGATAACGGTAGAAAAATTGAGAAAAATGTGCGAATCGGATTACAACCATCTATGGAAGCGGCGTCTTCCAGTTCCTTAGGCATGGACAAATAGAACTGACGCATCAGAAATATACCGAATGGGGAAACCAAACTTGGAACGATTAGGGAGAGATGAGAATCCATCCAGCCTAAATCCTTGACCAGAAGAAAGATCGGAATCATGATGACTTGACCGGGGATCATCATGATCGATAATACAACCAGAAATAATTGATTTCGCAAAGGAAATTGCATGCGAGCAAAGGCATAGCCAGCCAGTGCAGAGGTTAAGAGAACGCCTGCAATCGTAAGAGCCGTAATGTAGAATGTGTTCCAAAAGTATTGATAATAAGGGAAAGACGCTGCTGCTTCTTGATAGTTTCTCCATTTTATCTGATCCGGAATCCATTTAGGAGGAAATGAAAAAATGAGTGAGTTGTCTTTTAAAGATGTTGACAGCATCCAAACAAAAGGCACGACCATAAGGACGCCAAATGCAATAAGGACGACATAAACGAGAAGAATGTCTGCACGAACTTTTCTAGCGGTTTTTGAAGTCATGCCTTGATCTCCCTTCAACTTTATTCGACTTCGGAATGGACCCAATACTTCCGTCCGATCCACTGTATGACGGTGACGGCTAGAATGATGAGGAACAAGACATAAGCCATTGCCGAAGAATAACCGATGCGGAAATTTTCAAAAGCTTGCCGGTAAATATAGTAAACCATGACAAGAGTAGCGTTCCCAGGACCTCCTTTGGTCAAAACCAACACCTGCTCAAACACTTGAAAAGAATTAATAATGGATATTACGGATATGAAAAATAAGGTTGGAGAAGCCAAAGGGACCGTAATATACCTAAATTTTTGAAAATTTGTAGCACCATCAATTTGGGCAGCCTCATATAGGGAGCTGGGGATCGATTGCAGGCCTGCAAGCATAATGACGATATTGCTGCCGAGCGACTTCCATATACTCATGATAATGATAGCCAGCATGGCATATTTACTACTATTTAGCCAGTCTGGCATAGGGAGCCCCAATTGGTATAACACACTGTTTAAGAGCCCGGAATCGGATTTGTAGATCCATTTCCAAATGACAGCGATCGCTACGCCAGAAGTAATGGTGGGCAGAAAGTATACGCCGCGAAAAAAAACGATGCCTTTGATTCCCATGTTCAGCAATACGGCGAAAATCAAAGATAAGATGACAATAAGAGGGACCGTGCCTCCTACGAAATAGATCGTATTTATGAACGAAGTCATAAAGTTTTTATCCCGCAGCAATTCGGCATAGTTTGCGAATCCTACGAACGTTTTCTCTTTCACTCCGTCCCATTCCATAAAGCTAAGCCATAACCCTGAACATATCGGGTATATATAGAAGACGATCATGAGCACGAAAGCGGGCAAAATAAACAAATATCCGTAGACATGCATCATGGTAAGTTTGTTTTTGGCTAGAATGTTCATCGCAATCACCCCGATCGTAATGTCAAAGGTGTTGGACAGGTATGAACATACCGGTCCAACGGATTTGCATGATTATTTTAATAACGGCTGAACTTCTGTTTTTATCGCTTTGGCGGCATCTTCTGGTTTCTTCTCCCCAGACCATACAAGGGAAAGTTCTCGATCAATAATTTGTTTCACTTCGTTTTGCTTCTCTACGACGACCGGTGCGCGGCCATACGTCGTTTCTTTCATGACCAGATCCTTTTGTTCTTTGGTCAATTTAAGTACGGATTTATCACCAAATTCAGGCATTTGAACCACTGAACGGGTCGGAGGGAACCATGAGAACTGCTTGGCACGTATAAACTGCTGTTCATCTGATAAAAACCACTTAATAAACTTCCAAGCTTCATCTTTATTTTTGGACGAATTCATAATGGCGAACGTAGATCCATAAGCTGTCGTTGCTTTTTTGTCGCCTTTAGGCAATGGAGCGATTCCCCAGTTAAATTTCACATCTTTAAGTACGTAGTGAGCGTACCAAGGACCGCTGCCTAGCGTCATTGCCGCTTTGCCATTCTGGAACTTGTCTTCGTCTGAACCCGGCTTTGGCGCAACTTTATGTTTATTGACAAGATCCGCAACGAACGTGATCGCTTTTACCGCCTCAGGGCTGTCGACTGTAGAGGTTTTACCGTCCGTGCTAATCATATCCGCACCGTTTTGCCATAAGAATGTCGTGTAGGAAGGGAATTCGGTACCGTACACTTTGGCTGGCCCGTCGCCGGATGTTAGTTTTTTTGCAGCGCTCAGGTAGTCGTCCCAACTCCAGTTCTCATTTGGATAAGGGATGCCTGCTTTATCAAACATATCTTTGTTGTACCAGAGCAGCCCCAAATCCATATCACTAGGCAGAGCGTAGAGATCGCCCTTGTATTTATAAGCGTCTAGAAGTTTCTCGAAAAATCGGCTTAGATCATAAGTAGGGTCTTTTTCTTTAATCAGCGCACTCAGGTTAACCAGCATACCTTTGGCCGCAAGAGCATTCTCATAGTCTGCGCTTAACATGACAACGTCTGTAGCCGTCCCTGCCGCATTGCGGGCAAGAAGAGTGGAAATCGTATCTCCATGTTTAATGAAGACGTGTTCGATGTCGACCCCTGTTTCTTGCTTGAACTTCGGAAGTTGCTTTTCCTCCCAATCTTTGGCGACATCTCCGGACTGAAAGCTGGAGAATGTCAGCTTCGTTGCAGCTTTGGATCCGGTTTCTTTTTTTGTTTCCGTTTTTCCAGGATCGGATGCGGGAGTGCTGCAGGCGGACAGACTAAGGGATAGCAGCGTAAGTGATAATACTCCATACCAAGAAAGTTTGCGTACCATTTGTTTCATTGGGTAGACCCTCCTATTTGTTAATGTTAGCGCTTTCAAACAAATGGTGCGAATAGCCATTTTAGTAGAGGATGATAATTTGTGAAATCCGTATTCTCGTTTTTAAACCTCCTTATTGTGTCGGTGAGAACGGCGTGCTACACTGACAACTGCTACTGCCATAAGAAGTTAGCGACCCTCTGTACCTAAATCATAGCAATAAGCGATAGGGGAGGCAATGGAAGCGATGACTAAGATGTTGGATTATATGATCAGTCCGATACCTATTCGGATCGTTGAATTAGTGATGGATATATCCAAACTCAACTTGCAAAGTCTTGTTATTACGGCAATCGGACATCTTCCCGGGAGAATTTCCCGGCAAAAAGATGCCACTTTCAAAAGCGTTGCGTTAGCTTATATTGCCGATGGAGAAGGGACATATCAAGTTAATGACAATCCTGTACAGAAAGTGGAAAAAGGGAGCTTGTTCTTTGTGTGGCCCGGAGCGAAGTTTGCTTACGGCCCCTTGGAAGGTGCTTCTTGGGAAGAGTATTATGTGGATATAGTCGGGAGTCGACTATTGGAATTTGAGGAGAGAGGTCTCATCAAAAAGGGGGAAGTGATGCAGGTAGGATCCGACCCCGAATGGGTTAGAAGGCTGGAGACTTTAGCGTCACTTCTTGAGAGCGGTATACCGGCAAACTCGGATCGTGCCTCTATACAATTGGAGTCGCTTCTGTTTGAGTTTTCCTTAATGACAGATGGTTCTCATGCTTCCAACAAATCAAATAAAAATTTTCATGTAACGGACGATATCGCTCATCATATTTATGATCCGATCGATGCAGAGGCGATTGCTCGTAGACATAATCTTTCGGTTTCAACACTCCGCCGGCTAATCAGTTCGCATACAGGTTATCCCTTAAACGAGTACATTCACCGTTTGAAAATAAGCGAAGCAAAAAAATTATTGGTAAATACTTCGGCAAGCATAAAGGAAATTGCTTTGTCTCTTCAGTACACAGACGTATATTATTTTTCGCGTTTGTTTAAAAAATATGCCGGAGTGTCGGCGAAGAAATTTCGTGAAAGTATTTAGCGGTTTGTATGAAGAAGAGCAGGCTCCATTACACTGGAGCCTGCTCTTACTATTTCATTTTCCCGACGAATTGCTTAGGGCTTCCATTTTTCGATCCATTCGATCCAGAAAAATTTCGTAGCCGTGAGTTCCGTTCTTATGGTGGTTTCCAATCCATTCTCCCCACTCGCTTGCTATTTTATTGCCTTCGTCAATCGTTTGCTCCTTGCTCCATTCCGGAAAAACGGCCTTGAGCCATGCCACTCCGTATGAAATGTGCCCGGATTCGTCAGCCCAATCGTAGTCGCAATCTTGAGCGGCGGCAAGATCGTTCATTTCGATAAATTTTTTCTTCCATTTCGCTTTTCCTATCGGCCCGCCTTGTTCCAATCGATGGAGGAGAAGGAGCAGGTATTTCACGCCTCTTTCCCGAAATGCCCGCCAGTGATCAGGAACCATCGGATAGTCCACACCTACCTCAAGTCCCATAACGGTAAGCCTCTCAACCCCCATTGTTGCATGACGCATCTCGTCATAACACCATCTTGCAGCCCAGAAGTAAAGTTCCCAGGGCATGTTTTTATATTCCCATATCAGAGCGGCGGGTGTCTCAGATGCCCACACTTCATTGGCATGATCGATGGCAACACGAATCTGTTCTTCTGTAAAATTTCTTGCGGCTCTTGGGGACACTTGTACAACTGCTTTCTCCCAAGATGTATCTCTACCGCCTTCCAGTGGCAGTTCGTAAGCTGGTCTTTCTACAAAAGAGGCTGCGAGAGGGTCGATTTGCCGGTCGGGACCGTCAATCCCTCCACAGGAGTTAAGAGCGCCCCCTACAAGGCGGTTCCATTTGACAGCTTCGGGATTCGTTGCATCGTGAAAGTCTTTCATGATACTCTGGTATTCCTCCAGCTGCATGCCAATTTCATCCATAATTCTTCTAAAATAGAGATGGGTTGGCGCATCGTCAAGAGGATCGGAATTTTGCAAATATTTGGTCAGTGATTTGACAATCTCAGGTTTGATTACTTCATAAACGCTAATCAAAAATTGCTCGTCGGTGGGCGCCGTAGGCAGTTTTTCCAAAATGCTAAGCAAATGCACATCGTCATTGTCTTCTACATCCACTCTCGGATATCGTAAATCCAATGTACGGGATCTTAACATATCAGCGTGTAAGGCATCCATCCAAATGTGTCGGGCCAGCAATTTTTTTCCAGGCCACCAGCACATTTTTGGAAGATAACCTGCCATGTCCCGCATCGTCTCTTTTACGGTCCGGTAATATCTACGCATCATTTTGCTGGCCGTTTCTACGTCTCTCAGTTTCAAGTTTGTCTTATTTGTTGAATTATCCAACATGTCATTTCCCCTCTGAAGTTAGTTTTCGGTGCTGAGGTAATGCTTGATTACCCTATCCCTGACATAAATATACCTCTTGCCTCCATGCAGAGAAAATGGAGTGCATGATATTCTTGATGGATTATATATTCAAAAATTGGTCTCAGAAAAATTTGGAAATCAAGCAGCACATGAGATTTGGTGGCGACAAATCGTGAAGAAACGTGTAGCCAACAAGGCATCCTTTCTCTCGATCACACCTGAATACGGTCCCCCTAACTATATGCCTACGTTGCCGTTCACGAAGCAGCCAGTTAGTGAGTTATGGGATGTTTGTTTATGGAAGGCCAAAAGGTTAGAAGCGTTTATTGAAATTCAATTACCTAGGTTGATAATTTCAGATATAAATAATCCAAGGAAATTTATAAAAATAATCATTACGGATATAATAATGCCTATCTCAACCATGTATGATCGTTATATAATTTGATAAGATAAATATGAAAGTAGGAGGAACTAATTGATGAGATCATCCTTAAGAATTCCCCGCTTTGAAATGAATAGATGTAAGGCGGGAACCGTTATTTATCCTATTTCAGGTAAATACGGTCCGCGTTTATACAATGAAATCCAACTAGTATTACTTAATTCTGGATCCATGGAGGTGGATATTGATGGAAATTTGTTCAAAGTAAACATGGGCCACGTCTTATTGATACTCCCTGGACAAACTGTTTCTATCCAATTTAGTAAACTAAGTGAGTCATGGCACCGTTGGGTTACTATCACTCCAATGATAAATATTATGGAGATAGTGCCTGAATTATATCAACTACCACTCGTTTGCACACTTTCTTCGTCTTTAAACCAACTGATTGATTTAATGCTTAATTACCAGAGTTTCGCAACAACGGATTATGATAGCTTTCATATTCTCGGCCTTGCAGCTATTCAAATTTATGCAGATGATTGTCAAAATCGTTCCTCTTCAATCAAAAATCCAGAAATACTGACCGTCAAGTCCTATATAGGTGATCATTTGAACCAAAAGATAAACTTGGAAAAGTTGGCCCAAATTGCAAACATTTCTCCAAGCCATCTTATTCGACTATTTCGCGAGAACGAAGGCAGTTCACCTATTCAATATCTATGGACCATTCGAATTGAACGTGGCCTTGAGTTACTGCGTACAACAGGATTATCTATAGGTGAAATAGCCAGTCAATGTGGTTTTAGCACCCTTTTTCATTTTTCTCGATTAGTAAAGCGAAAGACTGGAAAAACACCAACTGAAGTTCGAGCATTACAATGGAGTGGTCAATATTGAACTCAAGGAGGATTCATGATGAATAAACATTATGCAGAAGAATTTGCACAAAAAGGGTATACAATAATTAATAGTTTATTTTCCAATGAAGAAGTTATCCAACTTAAACAAGAAGCATTAACTATAGTCAATAAAATCGATGATATTGATAATTCTGGTGTATTTCTAGGATTAACCTCAAGAAGTCAATTATTTAAACAGGCTGCTGCAAATCAGGAATTAGTGAATGCGCTGAAGGAAATTATCGGAAGCTATGTTGTTTTCATGAATGATAAATTAGTGTTCAAAAATTCAACAAAGAATTTTGGTTCTCCTTGGCATCAAGATTATCCCTATTGGCAAGGTAGCCACAAGTACTCTGTATGGATTGCTCTTGATGATGCAACTAAGGAAAATGGATGTTTGCAAGTAGTGCCTGGATCACATTTGTTTGGTGAAAAAAACCATGGTGCAGATTCTTCAGATGGTCTTGGATTCGTTAATCGTCTTCACCAAGAAGATATAGACAAAGATTTGGTTATCGATTTACCTGCTAAGCAAGGGGACGCCATAATATTTCACGATCTGTTATATCATGCTTCATACCCTAATATTTCAGGTGCTGATCGTTGGGCATTAATATCCACTTATAAAGATGGCACTCAAGAAGATCCAGAGTATAAATGGGCTTCGGCCGCTTTCATAGTATCAGAAGCTTAAGATGTATCTTTGTAAAGTTGTATATGAAACACCAATATCATGGATGGGCAATAGGCGTGGTTATCGGCGGGACCAATATCAAAATGGGACTGGTCACCGATCAAGGGGTAGTCCAATATTGGATCATGATGACTTCGTCAATTATCTGTTCGACCAGGAATTTGCCGTCATTCGAGAATAATCGGGGCTAGTAGAAATAAACCTCCAAAACCACAATGTGGAGCTGGAGGTTTATTTTTGATTTCAGCTACATCCCGTTCACTTCAAAATCCTATAAAGAAAAGCTATAGCCTGTCACCCATCGGGGCTATCAGGTTTCGACGTTTATTTCCATTTGCCACATCGTACAATGACAGCGTTTATTTGGTCAATAGTCCACCTTAATTACCTTAAATCAGGATACATTTCCGTTAACATAGAACATGTAAACGCAATCAAAAGGTCTGTAAGATTGACGATATCAGCTGGCAGTCTAAGATGTAAACGAATTTCTTCATAAACAAAGATGGAGGGAACGTATGCAATTCTATAAAGCGACATTTACAGAGTCCCCTAAGCATGTACCGACGAACAAGGTAGTAGATGGACCGATTGTCGGTAATGGCGATACCGGCGTCGTATTGGGAAACTTCCCGCAAAGCCTTCGTTTTTGTATATCCAAAAACGATTTTTGGAGGCCTCTCGAGGGACAAGGGCGATGGAGCTCCGATCGAATATTCGGCTCCCCTTGTCCGATCGGCATTCTCGATATGACATTGGAATCCGTTGACTTTGAACGTTTTCAGGTGGAGCAGCATCTGCAGTCCGCTGATATTGTCGGTAAGTTTTATACACGGAAACAAGAGCCGATTGAGCTTCGGGCTTGGGTGAGCGCGACTGAAAATATGTTCATCATCGAGTTTACGTCCGCTGCTAGGCAGAAAGTAGAATTGAGCTTAACGCCGCAAACGGGCTGGATGTCTTCTGCCGAAATGGGGTATGAAGGAGACGATACGCTTTGGATGAAGCGGAGTTTTACGGATGAGAAGCTGGCGTGGCCTTCTGAAGCGGCCGTGTATTTGAAGCATATATGCGGCGGGACGTCGCTCGGGACGTTGTCTTACGTGCAGCTGGAGCCTGGGGTGAAGGTGATATTTGCGGCAAGCATCTGCACCAATCACGAAACGCCGGAATTTGCAGAACGCGCCAGAAAGCGTATCGATTTGCTAACATTTAGCGATATTGCCAAGCTTCGTGAAGAGCATGAAAGCTGGTGGGTCAAATTTTGGAGCAAATCGAAGGTGGAAATCGGAGATGAGCTGCTGGAGCGGTTTTATTACGGCTCGCAGTACATTATGGCTTGCTGCAGCAGAAATAAATGGTTTCCGCCCGGAATATTCGGAAATTGGATTACGAAAGATAACCCGAGTTGGGCGGGAGATTACCATGTGAATTATAACTATCAAGCGCCGTGGTGGGGCGTGTTTTCATCCAATCATGTGGAATTGTCGGAGCCCTACGATATGCCGATTCTGCAATATGTCGCTCATGGGAAAGAGAAGGCGAGGCGGCATCTCGGCATACGGGGCGTTTACTTTGATGTGGGGATCGGTCCGAAGGGGCTCCAGACGGCAAAGGAGAAGTTTTGGGGGCAAAAAAGCAACGCCGCATATGTTGTCGTCAACATGATGATGCGTTACTACCATACTTATGATCTTGATTATGCGAGAGAAGTCTCCTATCCGTTTATGCGGGAAGTCGCCGATTTCTGGGAAGATTACTTGCAATATGAGGACGGTCGATACGTGATTCGAGGTGATTCCGCAATGGAATCGGAAGAGGAGCCCGAAGAGGTGAATCCAATTTTGTCGCTCGGCATGGTGAAAGCGTTATTTCCCGCAGTGCTCGAGATCAGTACCGTTCTTGGCGTCGATGAGGATCGGCATGCCAAATGGAAGCATATTATCGAGAAGCTGAGCGATTTTCCGACCTTTGATCTGAACGGCAAGCGCGTTTTCCGGCTAACTGAAATCGGCGCTCCCTGGAGAGAGGATAATACGGTTCAGCTCCAACATATTTTCCCAGCCGGCTTGATTGGTCTCGGTTCCAACCCTGAGCTTGTGGAGATAGCCCGCAATACGGTTGAAGCGCACGGGGGATGGAATGACTATAATGGCTTTCCGACCATATTCCCTGTAGCCGTCAGAGTCGGTTACGACGCCGGAACGATACTGGACCAACTGCGAAGACAGTGTGTCTCGAACGGTTTTCCTAACCTGTTTATCTTTTTCGGGGGAGGTGGGATCGAGTGCTGCAGCACGGTGCCGTTCACAATCAATGAGATGCTCATGCAAAGCCATGAGCGCGTCATCCGTTTGTTCCCTCTCTGGCCTAGGGACAAAGATGCCAGATTCAAGGATTTGCGCGCTGTAGGTGCTTTTTTGGTGAGTGCGGAGCTCCGTGATAGTGTTGTTCAAAATGTAACGATTACGAGCGAGAAGGGGATCGCATGCAAGTTGGAAAATCCTTGGCTGCATTCAGCTGTATCTATATTCGAACACTTTCAGGGCAGATCGAAAGAAATTGCGCATGAACGATTGGACGGGGGATGTTGCATATCGTTCGGCACATGTCATGGCGCAGTCTATACAATTAAATGTAAGGCAGACCATTCATAAGCCAGTTTTGTGAATTGAAAGTCGGGAGGAATAGAGATGGATTGGAAGTTGCATGAACAAATAGATTGGAATTCTTTTATGGAGCAACATGATTTGATTTGGAACGAAAAGCCAAAATCGTGGAATGAAGGCGCGTTTATGGGCAACGGACTTCTCGGAGCTATGATCTACAGCGAGTCGCATAACGAGATCGCGTGGCATATTGGGCGAACCGATGTGACGCAGCGTGCGGATAATGTTGAGCCAATTGCCGGTAAGTACCGCATCCCGATTGGTAAGCTTGTTTTACAGACGCAAGGGAAAATTCAAGAGTGCTCGATGCGACTCGATCTGTGGAACGCGGAAATCCGCTGTCGCCTGCTAACCGATCGGGGAGAAATAACGTGGCAAACGTTTACTCATGCTGAGCATCATGTCGTCGCGATTGAGTGTCAATCGATAGGTGAGGAACAGGCCGCGTCATGGAAATGGATGCCGGCCAAAGCGGAAAATCCGAGAGTCGTTTTCCATAAGCTCCGGGGAGTGCAAGGGCCGAATGAGATACCGAATCCGGAGGTCCGCTGGGAGCAGGATGGGGACATACGGATTACCGTCCAGGAACTGGAGTCTGGCGGGGAGTATGCAACGGCATGGATGGAAGTCGGGAATCATAATGTGAGCTCAAGCAGCAAGGCTATTTATTTAAGTGTAGGGTTCTCATATCCGGATCATTATGGCAAACAGGAGAGCGTCAATGTGATCAGAAAGGCTGCTGCAATAGGATTCTCAAAACTGCAGGAAACGCATCGATCGTGGTGGAACCGGTATTACCCAGCCAGTTTCATTTCCGTACCTGATTCGGAATTAGAGAAATTTTATTGGATACAAATGTATAAGCTGGCTTCGGGAACACGCTCGGATCGTCCAGCACTTGATCTGATGGGGCCATGGATGGACCTCACGCCATGGCCGGCGATTTGGTGGAATCTCAATATTCAACTTACTTATTGGCCGGTATACGCCGCGAACCGACTGGAGCTTGGCGAGTCGCTTTGCCGGATGTTGGACGCTAATATGCAGAACCTGATCCGTAACGTACCGGAGCCGTTCCGTCACGACTCGGCTGCGATCGGAAGAGTCAGCGGATACGATTGTTTTAGTCCGGTTGATGATAAGCGAAATGCATGGGGGCCCGAGCACGGTAATTTGACTTGGGCATGCCACAACTATTGGTTGCAGTACCGCTATTCCATGGATGAGACCATGCTGAGGGATCGGCTGTTTCCTCTGCTAAGACGGGCCGTATGCTATTATTTGCACCTTCTGCATGAAGAGGAAGACGGCAAGTATCATTTACCGGTTGCGGTGTCTCCGGAGTACGAACAGTTGGCAGCCGACACGAACTACGACCTGTCATTGCTTCGCTGGGGCTGCGAAACGCTGATTGCCATATGCAGTCGGTTGAAGCTTGCGGATCCACTGCTGCCACGGTGGCGTGAGGTTATAGATAAGCTGACAGACTACCCGATTGATGAAACGGGGGTGATGATCGGTAAGGATGTTCCGTTGTCGTCATCGCACAGACACGCTTCGCATTTGTTGATGATTTACCCGTTGTATCTCATAAATGCAGAATTGCCGGAGTCACGTGGGTTGATCGAGAAGTCACTGGAACACTGGATTCATTTCAAGGGCGCATTGTCGGGGTATTCGTATACGATAGCTTCTTCGTTATATGCGTCTTTGGGACGTGGGAACGAAGCACAGAGCTGCCTGAAAAGCTTTTTCTCCGACCACTTGCTGCCAAACACGATGTTTCGCGCGCCGGGACCATGCATTGAAACGCCGCTGTCCGCAGCAACCTCGTTGCATGATATGCTGCTGCAAAGCTGGGGCGATAAAATTCGTGTATTTCCTGCTCTTCCAGACGAATGGAAAGATGTTGCCATTCATCAGATGCGGACGGAAGGCGCTTTTCTAGTCAGCGCTTTGCGCAAAGGCGGAGTGACCCAGTTCATTCGCATCGAGAGCCTTTCGGGTGAACCATGCCGGGTGCAAACCGATCTACCGCTGCCACTATATGCGGAATGGTTGCCTTTGGAATCCGGGGCCGCAATTCCTGAGCGTAATGTTAGAGTCAATTTGGTCAAGAGTGAGAACGGTCGGACGCTCGTCGAGATCGATTTATTCAAGAACGAAAGAGTATTGCTGTTTTCAGAAGGCAATCCCCCGGTTCATTAGTGGTTATTTGACGCTGACAGCAGAAAAATAGAATGTAAGGAGCTTTTAAGATGAAAATAGCTGCGCAATTATTCACGTTAAGAGATTACATGCAAACTCCTGAAGAAATCGAAGCATCTCTGAAGAAAGTAAAGGACATCGGTTACAATGCCGTTCAGGTTTCAGGATTAGGTAGTATCGATCCTAAAGCGTTGAAAGAGATGACTGATCAATTAGGTCTTGAAATTTGCGCTACGCATATCAGCTACGCCGATTTGACAGAGAAGATGGACGAGATCATTGAGAAGCACCAAATTTGGGGCTGCAAATATGTGGGATTAGGCTCCATGCCAGTGGATCAACGTACAACGAAAGAGGGATACTTGGCTTTTGCCAAAAAGGCCACAGAAATTGGTCGTCAATTGAAAAGCGGAGGACTAAAGTTCATTTATCACAATCATAATTTTGAGTTTACTAAATTTGGTGACCGCACAGGTATGGATATTCTTATTGAAGATACGGATCCGGAGGCGGTTGATTTTGAATTGGATATGTATTGGGTTCAAGCTGGCGGAGGGGATCCGATCGACTGGATTCGCAAGTTAGACGGCCGAATGAAGGTGGTTCATTTGAAGGATATGGCTATAACGAGCGAGCGGGAGCAGCGTTTTGCAGCAATTGGTGAAGGGAATATGAACTTTGCGGGTATCCTGAAGGCTTGTAAGGAAATTGGCGTAGAGTGGGGTCCCGTAGAGCAGGATCAATGTTACGGCAATAACCCTTTTGAATGTCTACAAACTAGTTTTCAATATCTTCGCAAACTAGGCATTGAGGCATGATTAACCCCGTAATTATTATGAAATTGATAAGGGAGAGGATTAAAAATGAGTTTAACTGTCGAACAAATCGAGCAATTCCATCGAGATGGTTATGTGATTGCGGAGAATGTCCTGAAAGAAAGCGATTTGGCGCCTATTATCACTGCTATCGAAGAGTTAATCGAACAGCGGGCGGACAAACTGTACGCCGAGGGTAAAATTGCTGATAAGCACGAGGGTGAATCGTATCAAACCCGTTATGAAGGCATCTATCGGCAATCCAAGGAAATTGGAGTGGGGCTCGATATTATGCATTGGCGGCATCCGGCTTTGTTCGAGTTTTTAAAAAATGAAAATTTACTCAATGTTGTGGAGTCTCTGATAGGCGGAGAAATCGCCTGCAATCCGATTCAGCATCTTCGAGCCAAAATGCCATACGATGGCAATCAAGCGGATTCTTTCCAGAACGTTCCATGGCACCAAGATGCAGGAGTGACTTTAGAAGAAGCAGACCCATGCGAAATTATCACCTTCTGGCTCCCGCTTGTCGACGCCGTTGCGGAAACAGGCTGTATGGAGATTATTCCCGGAGCGTTTATGATGGGGTTATTGCCGCATCATGCTGCAGGCGGAACGACGATCATTCCTGAGTATATGCCGAACTTGAAAGCTAAGTTGGCTCCTTGTCCAAAAGGCGGCATCGTGATCATGAACAAATACACCCCGCACAAAGGAACGCCTAATGTATCCAATATCGTGCGCTGGACTCTCGATCTTCGATATCAACGGACCGGAGAGCCGACAGGACGGCCTTTCCATCCATCCTTTGTGGCTAGAAGCCGCAGTAACCCCGGAAGTGTGCTGACAGATTACAACGCATGGTCAAACCAATGGGAAGAAGCGATCGCACAGAGCGAGGGCAAAAAGATTCATCGAGTTTAATCTAAACCTTCCACAATTACCGTAAATCAGGATACAATTCCATTAACATAGAACATGTTAACGCAACCAAAAGGCCTGTAAGATTAACGATATCAGCTGATAGCCGAATTAAATGTAAGCGCATTATTTGTTGCTGCAGGGGGAATCATCGCTTAAAAGATCGAATGATTTATACAACAGATGTATAAAGGAAAAAGCGAGAGGAGTAAATCAGGATGAAAAAGAAACATATGATCGTTTCTCTGGCAGTGTTAATGACTACGGGGGTATTGGCCGGTTGCAGCAGTTCCGAGAATGCGAATCCGTCCGGAGCATCGGCTTCCAATGAGCAGACCAAAATCAAGGCGCTGCTCATAGGGGACCAGGTTAAAACGGATCTTAATAAAGCGAAGGAAGATATCGAGAAGCGCGGCAATATCAAGATTGAAGTCGAAATGGCGATCGAAGATGTTTACGCGGATAAAATAAGCCTGGCGATGGCCAATTCGTCGCAGTACGACCTCATTCTGTTCGACAACGGGAAAGACAACGTGTTTGCCAATTATGTAAAGCAAGGCGCCTTCTATGACCTTACACCTTATATAAAAGACAAGAAAAACCTGAGCCTGATCCCAGAAATCACTTGGACTTCAACGAAGGTGGACAACAAAGTATACGGTATCCCTCGTCCGCGGCAAATGTATAGTGCACAGGGAGTCATTGCGATACGCAAAGACTGGTTGGACAAGTACGGCTTGAAATTGCCGGAGACGCTGGACGAATACACGCAAGCGATGAAAACCTTCAAGGCGAAGGATCCGGCCGGTGGAGGGAAGACCGTGCCGATCGTCACCTACCCAACGAACGCATATACCGTTTTCGGCTGGCTCGGACCGGTTCAGACTGCACTGGGCATGCCTAACGGATGGAGAACCGAGAACGGCGTTCCTAAATATGCGGTCCAGACGCCGGAGTACTTGAACTATTTGAATTGGTTGAAGCAAGCGTGGACGGACGGTCTAATCGACAAGAATGCCCCGGTGTTAAAGCCTTCCCAGGCTGTCGATCAATGGCCTCAAGGAATTGGAGGAACCAAGGCGGCGAATATTCAGGAATTGAACGATAGCGCTAACACTAATTTGGCCAAAATTCGCAAAACCGATGCCAAGGGGGATATCGCCATCATTCCTTTGTTGAAAGGTTCCGACGGAAAAGGCGGTATCGCCAAAGGCGGAGGTTACTACGGTTTATGGACGATCCCGAGCACGACGCCGAAAAACAAGGTTCAGAAAATCGTCGACTTCCTTGATTTTACGGCTAGCGAGGAAAATCAAGCGTTCAGTAAAGCGGGGATAATCGGCATGCACGCTACAAGTTACAAGGATGGCAAGGTGGAGCAGACGCCTGAGCAGCTTAAGCTGTTCCAGGAAGAGCAGCCGAACCTCTGGGTGCTGGAAAACCGTTACGATCCCTACCTGTACGTGAACGCTACGGCTTCAGAACCGGTCAGAAAAACAATGAAGGATATTACCGATAGCTTCGAGAAAGTAGGCATAATGAATCCATTCGAGGGTTTAATTTCAGAAACAAATTCCAAAAATCCGGACAATCTGAAGAAGCTTAGTACGGCCGCATTGAAATACGTCATCGGAGAAGGCACGCTCGACGCGGTAAAGGCCGAAATCGACAGCTGGACGAAAACATATGGTGAACAGATTGCCAAAGAGTATTTGGAGCAGTACAACGCCCAGAAAAAGTAACGCGGACGGATATCTGAGAATTGTCCTCCAGAAGGTAAAGGACGGCAATTCTCTTTCTCATACCGGATACAGATGAAGAAGATAGCATCATGGAATTAAGGAGGACTGTGGATGGCTTTGCAGCAGGGTGAACAATCAGCACTACAAATGAAAGCGAATTATTCAGTTGCTTCAGAAAAGTCTTTTTTCAAGAGAAATGCAAAAAAATACATGTGGTTTTATTTGCTGGCCGCTCCGGGAATGATTTATTTTATTGTTTTTAAATATTTTCCGCTGTGGGGCATTTTGCTCGCATTTCAGGACTATAGCCCGTTCTTGGGCTTTTGGAAGAGTCCATGGATAGGCTTTAAGCATTTTCAGGACTTTTTCACAAATGAAGCCTTCTTCCTTCTTCTAAAAAATACGCTGATGTTGAGCCTCTATAATTTGACCTTCTATTTTCCGTTTGTCATTTTTTTGGCGATGATGTTGAGCGAGCTGAGTTCTGTGCTGATGAGAAAAATCGTGCAGACGGTCATTTACTTGCCGCATTTTCTTTCCTGGGTCGTGATCGTGGCGATTACGCTCATTTTCTTCGGGCCGTCCGGTGTCATTAACCATTATTTGGCCCAAACGATCGGTAAGGAATTCGCTTTCATGACTAGCAATGAGTGGTTTCGGCCGCTCGCGGTTTTTCAGGGGATTTGGAAGGAAGCAGGCTGGGGAACAGTTATTTTCCTGGCGGCGATCGCAGGCGTAAATCCTGACCTTTATGAAGCGGCTAAGATGGACGGAGCCGGCAGATGGCGGCGAATTTGGCACATTACCCTTCCCGGCATCAGGAGCACCATTATCATTTTGTTAGTGCTTCGCGTCGGAAGCATTATGGATGCGAACTTCATGCAGGTATTTCTGATGAGCAACGGGCTCAATCAAGACGTCTCTAACGTTCTCGATCTGTATGTTTACACAGTAGGCTTGGCGAAGTCCCAATTCAGCTACGGGATTGCAGCCGGATTGTTCAACTCGGTAATCGGATTGATGATGGTTGTCGTCAGCAACTATTTTGCCAAAAAAGCGGGAGAAGACGGTGTATTCTAAGCCGGATCGAGGTAAACCAACGTGCGGATAAAAGATAAATTTTCCTTGTTTGATGCAACAAATTCATTGTTCATGTTGCTCTACAGCTTGCTTGTGTTTATTCCGTTCCTGTACGTCGTGGCCGTTTCGTTCAGCGGAGGCGGAGAATCGGTGGGGGGGAATTTTTTTCTTGTACCGAAAGAAATTTCACTGGAAGGATACAAGTATTTACTATCGACGAATCGATTCATTAACGCGATCGGCAATACGATTTATATCACAGTAGTTGGAACGGCCATTAATTTGCTGTTTTCTGCAACGCTGGCCTATGCATTGTCCAAAAAGTTTTTGCCGGGCCGGCGTGCGATGATGCTGATCATTTTTTTTACGATGCTTTTCTCCGCGGGGTTAATACCGAATTATTTGCTGATGAAGTCGCTTGGGCTGCTGAATACGTACTGGGCGCTGATACTGCCGGGTGCTACCAATGCTTTCACAATTATGGTGATGAAAACATTTTTCCAAGGACTTCCGGAAAGCTTGGACGAAGCGGCGCGAATAGACGGAGCGGGGGAAGTAAGGATCTTGTGGTCGGTCGTGCTTCCGCTTTCGATGCCGGTTATGGCGACATTCGGACTCATGTTCATGGTCGGCCACTGGAATGAATTTTTCGGAGCTGTCATTTATTTGAGCAAGAGCAGCATGTGGACGGTACAGGTGCTGCTAAGGCAAATGATTATCGTCGGCACTGCCAATATCAATAATGAGTTTAGCATGGATGAGAAAACGACCTCTCAGCTTGGAGACAGTATCAAAATGGCGGCCATCATCATCTCTATGATCCCGATCGTAACGATTTATCCGTTTTTGCAAAAATATTTTGCGCAAGGCTCCATGGTAGGATCGATCAAAGAATAGCTCATGTATGCTCCCGTCATAAGGTATAATGTAGCTGAAAGGCGGCGATGACAGGATGAGAGCGTCGTTTCTAAGCTTTATACAAAGAAGCTTTTTTGTGAAAGTGATCTTTATTTTATTTCTCATTTCAGTCGTTCCTCTGCTTATTTTCGCTTACTTGACCGTAACCCTCTCCAATCAAACGGTCATGGACAAAGTCAAGAAGCTCAATTTGCAGGTCGTGAACCAAGTCATGGAACGCACCGACATCACGATGCTGCGCATGCAGCAGGTAAGCTCCCAATACGGGATATCGCCAAGCATGATCAATTTAATGGATTCGCAAAAAAACTTTTACAATTATGTCGTGCAAAATCAGGAGCTGCAGCGGGTTCTGGACACGGCCAAAGCGGTAATCGGGGACATCAACGATATTGGCATCTATTCAGTCGAGTCTGGGGAAGTGGTCACTTCGCTCGATCCGATTGCTCCGCTCACGGAATCGCGTTACACCAAACTCATTGCACGATTCGAGCAATCGAACAAACCTTTTCTACTGGTTGACGATCGGAATGCCGAAGATTCCTTTTTGCAAAACAACAGCTTTTTCATGCGAAAAGTGCCGTATTCCAATGGAGTCGGCTATAAAGGCGTGCTTATGATCACCCTTCCGAACGAAGCGCTGAAGAAAGCGATTCAAAATATCGATTTGGGACCGGAAGGCGCGGTTTATATCGTATCCCCGGACAAGAAAGTGATCGCCACGACCAGCAGGGAAGATTCCTTTGAGCTGATCAAGCATACCGGACAGCTGCTGGACAACTGGCAGCAAAGGGAACGGAGCGATCAATTCACGCTTGGGCACTCGCTCGTATCTGTGAAGCAATCAAAATATTTTCACGGATGGATCGTCATCTCTGAAATCCCGGACAGTCAGTTGTCGGAGAGCACGCATTTTATAACGAAATCCGCCTTGGTCGTGCTGTTCGCATTGATGATGCTAGGTCTGATCGTTTCGCTGACAGTAGGATACAGCTTATACAGACCGCTGCAGAGGCTCAAACGTCATATGCGGCTTATCCAGCAGGGCGATTTCACAACACATTTCACCAATTATCCGAACAATGAAATCGGCGATTTGGGCTTTATGTTGAACAAGATGGGCAACCGCTTGCAATCGCTCGTTGAGGATTTGCAAAAATCGGAGGATTTGAAGCGCCGCAATGAAATCCGCGCGCTGCAATCGCAAATCAACCCGCATTTTATGTACAACACCTTGAACACGATTAGCGTTTTCGCCACGCTCAGGGATTACAAAAAAATCAAAACGATGATGCACAATCTGATCACGATCCTGCGCTATTCGATGGAAAACTACGAACAGCTCGTTCCGCTTTCACTCGAGCTGAATTATATCGCCGATTATGTGAATTTGCTTCAGCTTCGGTACGATCGCCCGATTCACCTGCAATTGGAAATCGACGAGTCAATGAATGACATGCTCATTCCTAAATTGCTGCTGCAACCTTTAATCGAAAACTCGCTGTTCCACGGTATTTTGGCCAAGGAGGACGATGAAGGTTTGATCATCGTCAGGGCTACCCGGACTACGGAAAAAACAGTTCTGCTGCAAGTCGGAGACAACGGTAAAGGAATCGATCCGGATCGGCTAGAAGCGCTTCGCAACGATTTGGCGCACAGCCTGCCGGGTGAAAGCATTGGCGTGAAAAACGTATGGGAGCGGGTTAGGCTGCTCTACGGCGAGCAAGCGGAGTTTCAGATCGAATGCCCAGGGGACGGAACGGTCGTATCCATCCACATACCATGCGACAGACTGTACGATGAAAAGGAGGATCCTTCGCTATATGACGCCGTATAAAGTGATGATCGTCGAAGACGAAAAGCCAGCACGGGAAGTGTATAAGCAGATGATCGCCGAGGAAAGCGGTCTATTCGAGCTTGTCGGGGAGGCGCCGAACGGGGAAAAAGGGCTGCAGCTGTGTAAAGCGTACAAACCCCATTTTCTGGTCACGGATCTTACGATGCCGGTTATGGGCGGAATCGAAATGATGATGGAGCTTGCCAAGCTGGAGCGGGAGATGCCGCTTATGGTCATTTTAAGTTGCCATAGAGACTTTCACTACGCGCAGAAGGCGATTGAGCTTGGAGCTTCGTCATATTTGTTGAAGGAAGACTGCCTGGCACACGATTCGTTGCTCGCCGACACGCTTAAGCAGCTGATAGCGAAGCTGAACGGTCGCAGTTATGATGCCGTCAACATGGATGAGCACTCGTCGATTAGCGAATATCCCCCTGGTCATCAGAACAGCGCCATGGAAACTGTCATCCGGCAGCTGCAAGCTGATTTGAGCAAATCTTATCGTATGGAACAAGTGGCCTCGCAAGTCGGCTACAGCATGCCATATTTCAGCACCATGTTCAAAAAAACGACTGGCCGGACGTTCACCCAATATATTATGGAGCTAAGGATCAACAAAGCGAAGCAGATGATTTCCACCACAAATCTTCGAACAAACGAAATCGCCGAGCGGGTCGGACTGGAAAATTACCGGCATTTCAATAAAATATTTAAACGGATAGTCGGCATGAATCCAAGCGATTACCGGCAATCTAGCAAACATAATGAAAGTTAAAACAAGATCGTTTCATGTTTCAGACCTTCGGCTGACCGGAGGTCTTTTCATTTTGACGTAAGTCCACAATTACCGTAATTCAGGATACATTTGCGTTAACATAGAACATGTAAACGCAATCAAAAGGTCTGTAAGATAAACGATATCAGCTGGTAGGCAAAGCAACCAAAGCGGAGAGACTTTGAGCTACGCTCAAAGATCCCTATATTAGGAGGATGTACACTCATGATCGTATCGAAAATGAAAATTGGCATCATTGGTGTCGGATCGATATCCGGCCTGCACTTGAAATCGTATCAGAAGCTGGAAGATGTGGAACTGTATGCAGTTTGCGATTTGAATGTGGCGCGGGCAGAAGAGACAGCGAAGCAATACGGAATCTCTCATGTGTACACGGATTACAGGGAGCTTCTGGCTAATCCAGAAGTGGAAGCGGTTAGTATTTGCACGTGGAACAATACGCATGCTGAGATCAGCATTGCCGCTTTGCATGCTGGTAAGCATGTATTGGTTGAGAAACCATTGTGCCGTACAGTCGAGGAAGCGCTTCAGATTCAGGAGGCGGTGCGTGAGACTGGCAAGACACTACAAGTTGGCTTCGTGCGCCGATATGATGCAAATGCACAGCTTGTAAAACGGTTTATCGACAACGGCGAGCTGGGGGAAATCTACTATGCGAAGGCTTCCTCCCTCCGCATTCTCGGTAATCCGGGAGGCTGGTTCGCGGATCAAGAGCGCTCAGGCGGGGGTCCTCTCATTGATATCGGCGTACATTTAATCGATCTGATCTGGTATTTGATGGGGCGGCCGAAGCCTGTTTCAATCAGCGGCAATACATATAAGAAGTTGGGTAATCGATCTCATGTTCGCAACCTGTCGTTCTACAAGGCTGCAGACTATGATCCAAACACGAACAATGTCGAGGATCTGGCAAACGCGTTGATCCGTTTCGAGAATGGTGCTTCTCTGCTCGTAGACGTGAGCTTTACGCTTCACGGTAAGAAAGGTGAGAGTACTGTGAAATTATACGGAGATCAAGGTGGCGTTGAGTTGGAGCCAGAGCTGATTTTAGTAACAGAGAAGCATGACAC
>NZ_WHOC01000132.1:0-536 GCF_013141785.1 Paenibacillus germinis | reverse complement strand
TCTGCCAGCGTCCCCTTTCTTAACTCTTCCTCGACGAGAGCAGAACCGAGCAAAGCAATCCCAGTATGATATAGAACGGTTCGCTTAATGGTCTCATCCGTCTCACATTCGATATAATTATCCGGTGTAAATCCGTATTCCTCCAAACACTCATTGACAAGCCGCTGTATGTTGGAGCCTGATTTGTAAGTAATGAATGGATAGGTTTCCATTAAAATTTTCGCATCATATTTTTCATATAACTCCCTGGTTGTCACCAAAACAAGATCCTCTTTACCGAGTGGCAGTGTTTCCATGATAGGTGAATCACAGGGACCTGCTATAATTGCCAAATCGGCTTCATTCGTAGCGACTTTCTTCATCGCATCATTGCTGTCACAGGAAAACAACTGCAGCTTGACCTTTGGATTATGAGAAATATAAGAGTGGATGATGAGTGACAAATAGTGCGTACAGTAGAACTCCGGCGCTGCTATTGTTAATAATCCATGTGGATTATCCAGCTTTCTTAGCTCCTGCTCCATCTCTTCGAGCAC
>NZ_WHOC01000131.1:0-12252 GCF_013141785.1 Paenibacillus germinis | reverse complement strand
TGAGCTGCCGCAAGGCAAGCTCATTCACTATCGTTACCCGTTAGCGTAACAAATGGCTGCCGCTGTGACATTTCAAACAGTTGAACTATAAATCCCAAATGCTTCAATAAGCATTTTTATTGATCAGTTTAAATTCTATGTTATTTCCCTGTATGCTTATGAACTTAACAAGTAATGATATTTTGTTATCATCGTTTATTTGGTCCCAATAAAAACTTGCCGTTTCGTCCAATGAATCAAAAACCGGCACCTCCAATGGCTCCCCATTGAATGATTGAAGTATCCCATTAACCTCGCAGCTATACGTATGGATACAATGGCCGGTTCCTTTAGTAAATGCATTAAAATGAAAGAAGTTTCGTATGCAGACTGATGGATCATTCTGTTTAGACTTCAAGATAGATAAGCAGTATGTATTAGAACTTGTATCAATAATACCTGATATACGAGGTGTATAATGTGGGGCATCCGGTTCGAACTCTCTTTTCATAAGTGAATCCTCAAACGATATGCTCTGTTGTAAGCCCTCGAAAATGGTATCTGTCTGATCTCCGTTCGAAATAATATGATATCCTTCAATATCTCTAGCTGGGTAATAAATGATTAGTGAAGGATCCTCCATTTTTGCTGGATCATACGCAGTATTTTTCACATGCAATTGTTCGAGTTCAAAAATACGATTACGACTGTTCGAACTTCTGCCCATAATCCAGTATACCTGAACGTAATGTGTTCCCGATGGATTCATTCCAATAATTAAGGTTCTTCCTGGATAAGTAGCTTCAAACAGATTGTTTCTAAATGAACTCAATAGTGTCACCTCATGGTAATTAGTATGTCTGTAAATGTTCGGTGAAGGCCTTTTAATCTCCTTTTTTTGCATCAAATACTATCACACTATACTGCCCGTTACTTCTATAGGCTGCCGCGGATGCTGGCAGCCTATTTGTAATTGTGCTATCGTTCTCCGTTTAGTTTAGTATTTGTTTTGCATAAGAATCCCAGTCTGCTTCGTCTGTGTTTATCTCTAAAGTGGGAATTAGCGATTGTTTAGCACACCTGCGAAGTTTTTCCTGATCCTCTAAGAACTTTTGACATGCCTCAGTTACCGTGGAGTGGTTTTCCATAATATATGATTTCCAAGCCTCGCTACGACTTTCAATAAATCTGGGCTCAACAGCATCTTGGGACAAGGTTAAGAGTACACAATGTGCATTCAGCCTTGATAGACGTTTTTCCAGCATCTCAATTTCTGCAGAATTTATAAATGCCGCTCGATGATTTACATGGAACCTCTCTAAAAGATAAAATACACCGTTTGATGGTTTCGTATGACCAAGTGAATCAATCCAATTGTATTGTTGCTCAAGATAATCAACATGACGATTTAAAAGCTGAATATGTTCATCCTTGTCCATCGAGCATAAGACGCCTTGGTATGAATGCAAAACTTGCGAATAGTGTTCACTTATTGCTATTATCGTTTTTTCACCATTGTGTGTTTGACTATGTAATCTCTTTATTGCAGTAAATACTGATGTTTTTCCTGCCGTAGACAACCCTTCGATAATTACTCCCCGTATCATATTTCACCTCTTCAGCTCTTTTCCGTATCCTGCCCGCTAGCTAAGAAGGCCGCCGATCATTTTATTTCGGCAGCCTTCCCTTAATGTATGTAATTGAACTAGCGTTCTCCGTTAGCTCAATATGACATATCGGTTTCGATACATGCTCTTTAAAAAAATACTCACAATTAATTCTTTCGTTAAGATTCGATATTAAGGTATAAATAAATTTCTCCATTGTTTTTCTTAACGACAATGACTGAACTTAGATCTAGATCTCGAAGATCATGACCCCAGATACCGTATTTGCCATTTGTTTCATTCCTGTTTTTAAGTTTACCTCTCTCCATCATTGGAATTGTTTTAATGCTGGAAGTATTTTCTTCTTCTTGATAAATAGTATGATATATTTTACTGATCTGATTAATTAAATCTGATCTTAATAGTCTGGAATTATTTATTTCAAACACTTTGGGCTTTTTTAATGGGTAGTCTATGACTATATAAATGCTTTTATAATTTAAAACTACTTCGTCCTTTTTCCTCAATCGTGCCAGTTCATCTTCTGGTGATTCTATACTGATCCAGGGGATTAGTCCATTAGGGAAAGTATCTAAATCCCCTTTATTGGCTTTGACAATAATGGCTGCAGCACCTACAGTTGTTAATTCTCTTGTTCCGTCATCATTTAAGTTATAAAGAGAATCCATTAATGTCGGCAACAGAATTTAGTTTAAAAAAAAGATATTATCCACTTTATTATTAAAATGAAAACCGTAATCCCGATTAACTCAAATATGTAATCTCTCCATGAAAATTTGTCTTTGCTTAATTTCAATTTAAAAACTAGGAAGATTGCAACACCAAAAATAATTGAAAATATCTCCTCCAGCATATACCTCACCTCAAACGTATTGAACTAAAGTTCCTCGTTAGCGCAATCGACGGGGCAATCAAAAGTTCCAGAATGTAACCTAATGCTCTACGACTTCTAATGAAACAATTGTAGCGTTAGCTTCAATTCTGACAACTCCACCAATAGGAATGGTTGCAAACGGTAACAGATGCCCAAAATCCACATTAGAAACTACGGGAATATTTTTAAGCTGTTTTTTCGTAGAAACCATTCTTTTTATAGTATGTATATCCATTTTACAACTATCCTCAAAACGCCCTAATACAATACCTTTGACTCCATCAAACCCTGCTGTTTGAATAATCGATTGCAGGTTTCTTTCAAACTCAAATGTGAAATAATCACCTACAATATTGTCATCCTCAAGGAACAATATCTTATTCTTCAAGTCAGGCATAAATTCTGTGCCCTGCAATAGATTCAAAGTACAAAGGTTCCCCCCCACAATTTCTCCCTCAAAGGAACCCTCTTGAATAGTATAATATTCCTTTGCATGTTCAGACGGCCTAATAAAGAACGTCTCTTTCTTCAATAGACATTTCTCAAAATAGTCATTTGTGTACTCAATTTCATTGTTAAATCCAAAAGAGGAAAAGTGGGGACCATGATATGTGACCAACTTTGTTTTTGCATAGATGGAATTAAGCGAAGCTGTAATATCAGAAAATCCGCATAAAATTTTAGGATTTTTTTCTATAAGCGAGTAATCTATATATTCTAAAATCTGGTTGACGTTAAAGCCGCCGATACAAGTTAGTATGGCTTTTACATTTTTATCAAGAAACGCTTCGTGTAAGTCTTCAACACGGGAGTGTACACTCGAAGAATCGGTTTCATCAATTTCACGGCAATTTTTTGAAAACGAAATTACAAAGCCCTTATTCGAAAGAAATTCTATAGCTTTATCAAAAACATCCTGCCTAATTACATTTAAACTCCTTGAAGGTGCAATTATCCTAATTTCATCACCTACATTTAGTTTGTTTGCTATCATCGAATTCCCCCCGCATGTCGTTCATATTCTACGAAAACGCCACATTTTATATTATAGCTCATTCTCTTGGAATTTTTATGAAAAAAAGTTGCATATTGTATTAAACTGCCCGTTACTTCAACGGACAACGGCAGCCATTCGTGTGCTGGCTGCCGTCATGTCGCTATTGAACTATCGTTCTCCGTTAGTTTAATCTTTCTTCCTCCATAATCCCCCAAAACAGGGAGTGAATCCACTCCTTGTATAAAAGAATGTATGTTTTGAATCGTATGTCAATGTTACAATCTCTATCCCGACACGTTCTGCCTCTTGCAGTAATTTCCTAACTAAGGCTTCGCCAATTCCTTTTTTCTGAAATTCCGGGTGTACAATCATGTCTTCCATGTACCCGTGTTGCAACCCCATCCCCGCAACATAGCCGAATGCTATAAGTTTATTATCCTCATCTCTGAGACCAGCCCAAAAGTTACAACGTTCGAATAATGTTGGATAATCTGAATGTCTGCCGTCCCAACCAACCAGTTCTCTTAAATTGGGAACTTCAACTGCTTCTATTGGCAGATTAATTATTATTTCTTGATTCAATTTATTATCCTCCTTTGTCTATTCTAATTAAAGTTCTACACTATCTTAAAACTACCCTGCCCGTTACTTGAATGAACTAAAAAAGAGCTGCCGCGTAGCAACTCCTTCATTATCGTTTCCGTTAGCGGAATGGGTTACCTATTGTGGCTCTTTCTTAGAAATTCTTGATGGATCTCTATTCTCTTTTTCTTTCTCCATTTATTAAACATAACTAACATAATAATAATGAGCATAATTGCAGTAAGTATGTACCTGTATTGAATCAAAAAGACGACCGTTAATCCTATTTGCCACATCTACATTCACCTCTTCAATCATTACACCACACTATTCGCTACTTTAAGAACGAAAACAGGGAGAAGCTCCCACCTAAGCTGCTCCTCGTTTATTTAACTATCGTTCACAGTTAGTTCAATTGCTAGCAGTCATCATATAGTATTGAGTTTCTCGAACTCATCTTTTGTTTGTCCATAAACGTACTCGTCGTAATGCCTGCCGTTTGTAAAAATCATTTCTCTGAGTATCCCTTCTTGTATAAATCCAAGATGATCCTGCAAAGCACACGACCCCTCATTGAAGGCGTAAACATAAGCATTCACCTTTCGGTACCGTAATTCATCAAAGTAATAACGAAGCAGTATCTTTGTAGCCTCAAAGGCATAGCCTTTTCGCCAATGTTTACGGAAGATAGCTATACCGTATTTAAAGGTTCCGTTACGTGTATCACAACTGTTTGCAGTTATACTGCCAACAAGAGTTCCATCGAGGGATTCTATTGCAAGGAATACATTATCACCATCGGAGGGCTTAGAAGATTTGTATTCCGCCCACGACTTTGTTCCGTCTTCAGATCTCGGAAAATGTATGAAATCGCACAGTCTTGCCCCCCCAGAATCTTGGTCATTCTCATGAAATGCTTTCCAATCCGATGGTAGTACAGGGCGTAATCTAACTTTTGAACCAGACCAAATATTGCTGAACATTCTATATTCCCCTTCATGTGCTTTTGACCTAATTTCACCAATTTTTAAAAGTTGAATCTCTCCCCAACCGACGGTCATGTATTCTGAGGAATTCAATATTGAGCTTACCATTTGCGAAGAGCGATGATAAAACATGCCAGAGCAGCGATTGAAGAGATCGTCCGAATGTGATTCCATGGCATCCAACCGACAAGATATGCTTTCCACACCCGACTTCCCTCAGCGCTCCCAGAAATTACAGAAACTAAGGTTTCATTGAGCGGTACGTTAAATAAGATAGTCACCAGAAAAACGCCGACGATGATGAGTAGGCTACCTATAAACACATATGCAGCACCAGCCGTGCTTAATTTGATGACTGAGGCTATTCCCAGGATGATGGCTAGTAAGGTAGCGCCAAAAAAGATCAAGATAAACAACGATTTCAGGATTGTGGTGTTGATGGCCTGCATGACAGATATGCCTTGATCCACCGAAAGGCGGGCAAGTGCAGTCATGACGAAAGCCGAGAAAGCGAAAAATACGCCAGATAGCAAGCCGGATCCCAATGCGGATGCAAAGGTTAAATAATAGAGCAGTTTGTTCATGGATTATTACCTCCAGCGTCGGTTAAGGTAATAGCCTTTCTTCGTTATATAGGTCGCGATACGATATCGTAGAGTGATTGGAAATCGCCTTTATGATGGTATCCCAGTCATTTTGGTGGAGTTCATGACCTGCCCCCTCCAAGGTCAGCAAAATCGCTCCGGGAATAGATGAGGCAAGAGCAACCCCATGTTCGTAGGGTATAATCGGATCCTCCGTACCGTGAATAACCAGAACCGGGACGCCGATGTCGCTTATTCGTGATAAGTAGGTTTCTCCCCCCATCACCATGCCGTGATTGTTCATGCTCGCCATATTACGACTTCTTTTCACTTCTTCTGCAGCTAAATCATAGATTTTTTTCTCATCGAAAAGATGTTTCGAACCCGCGAGAACTTTCCATTTACCAACCGTAAAAGCAATGACCTCCACTTCATTCGTCCAATCAATCGCCGCAGCATTGGAGAAGTATTCCATCACCTTATCTTCCATCGGCGGAAGATCTGGGGCGAAATTCGATGTAGCGAGCAGTGAAATGGTCAAAACTCTTTCGGGATACCGCAAAGCCAGGATTTGAGTCAACATGCCGCCTATGGAGATGCCTACAATATGGGCTTGTGCGATTCCAAAATGATCGAGGATACAGATCGCATCATCAGCCATATCTTCAAAGGAATATCCGGGATTTCCTAGTTCGTAGGTGGTCGACCGACCGACATCACGATTATCGTAGCGAATAACAAAATGCCCTTTATCGGCTAGATTTTGGCAGAAGTCTTTTTCCCACCAAATCATAGACGCTTGAGCACCCATGATCAATAATATGGCCGGGTGTTCCTGGTTGCCAAAGCTTTCGGCACAAAGTTCGATTCCGTGTACTTTAAACAGTTGTTCGCTCATAAAAAAATCTCTCCTCATGTGAAAAATATAAAAAAACACAGGCCGGCTGCCTGTGCTCAAGTAATCGATAATTAAAAGGAGTGATCGCTTTACGAGTACCTTGTCGACAAATCAAATTCATGCTAAAAACAAACACATGTAACTTGATCAAAATCGATCATCAAGTGGAAATGTTAGCGACCATCATTAAATTAGGTACTGCGGAGGCAGACCATTTTTCGATTACTATGCACACAATATAGCCAATAATAATTACTTTTCATACTGTGCAAAGATAGATCGAAAAATTAATTTGCCACACGCAACCCTCCGTCCAAAATGAATTATTAGTATCTTATCACAGGTTTTTAGTACCTGTCAAAGTCTGGTAAAAATATTGCATCCCGCGACAGTTTGTCGTTGTTTATGAGTTTTGAGCTATCGTTTCCGTTAGCGCAATGGTCAAGTTAACTTGTCAACTCGAAAGTCTCTGTATCCATTCTGATTCAGGCTTCATTATTCGTAATCCTTTTGCGAGCCATTTCTTCTGTTGATCAGTCATAATTGGAAGACAACTGATGAAATCATCATTATCTTTGTCTCTTGGATTCGAACTTTTATATAGCAACTGCCATACGGGATTAACATATGGCCTACCATCACAATCTTTGAGGGCAAAATCAGTTATACTCATCGTTATTTCTTTATTTTTTCGGAAAAGAACGTCATTTTCTTTACGTTCAGTAAGCAAAACTTCTATAAAATCCTTTTCTCTGAAAAGATGTAGACAGTATCTGGGCAGTGATAAGTCGTTTAACTGCACATAGTCAACAAGTCGATTTTCACCTGGTACTGCGACTTTAATATCCCATCCTTCGAAATACCGAAGAGCTTCTTTAACATCCTCGCGGTAAATACAAATATCGATATCATCATGCTGTCTTGCTACTCTACCCAATGCAATATCGACTACCCAACCACCAGCTATAAACCAAGGCTTCTGAAAACCTTTCATTTCATTCATGATAAAATCTAAATCAGAATGAATAAATATCCCTCCTTATATTCCAATATTAGGTTGGATACTTTCGGCAGTATCCTTGTTTTGCCTACTTCTTAGCAGTTATCTTTTCTGAGCAATTTCCATGATATACTGCCAGTTAGTTAACAAAATATTGAGGTTGATATTACATTGGGATAGTGCTCTAGAATAATTGAAAGCATACGTAGATGTCCAAATGGTTTGAATTGTAAATTCCCATCAATATGTTGTCCTAATAAGACTTTTCCACCTAAAGTTTAGAAGTCATTTAAGGTTATTTTTTCGGAGCATAGACGAATAACTTCTTTACGAGTTAAGAGCATTAATGCTTTAGTCTCCATACTGGGTACAG
The DNA here is from genome assembly GCF_013141785.1 of Paenibacillus germinis. Lineage (NCBI taxonomy): Bacteria > Bacillati > Bacillota > Bacilli > Caryophanales > Paenibacillaceae > Paenibacillus > Paenibacillus germinis. The sequence goes on along the minus strand of NZ_WHOC01000131.1, from coordinate 4,351 downwards.
GTTCGTCGTCTGATGATGCTAGGAATATGGGAGTTATGCTTTGTATTGAATTCTGATGTCCCACAATCAATGGACGAGGTTCAATGCTTGCATTTTGAAATTTATTAATAGGAGCCAACTCTATATCAATGTCAAACCTAGTATTGGGACAATAAAAAGTTATTGGTGGCGTTAAAGGAGTTATCCTCATCTGAGACTCTTCAAGAACTTCACGTTGGGCACACTCCCAAGCAGTTTCAGTACCCTCTCTATGCCCGCCAAGTCTAACAATAGCAAGCTCCGATTGATCCACAGTTGGCCCCATCATAAATGCCATTCTTTTATTGGTTAGTACAAACGCTCCAGCTTTCTGAACAACCTGATCATTCACCTTCTCACACCCCTCTATTCTTTTCACAGTCTTGTGCTCAATTCTACCATGATTTAGGTTGATCTTTCCCGTTATCCTGCCCGTTAACGTAATGAAGGCCACCGATCATACCGGTAGCCTCGTCCTGGGTGTTCATTCAACTATAGTTCACGGTTAGTTTAATAAACCCAAAACAATGGATATGCAAATATATTTGATGAAAAAGCCCCTCTGTCTAATTAATGTAAAAACCAGTGTGACCAAGTCGGAGTTGCGTTTCACACCCCTCTTCGACTATTGTTCCCTGTACTGTTGTGGACAGGAATATTATTGTTGATAATAAGGAGAAATTAATCTCCCCAATTTAATGGTATTTTGATTTCCAATGGTTTTTTAGGCTCTTCCTCAAATACATCAATTGGCATTAGGAATTTGAGCCCTGAAACTGAGTCTAATTTCGGGAATTGTAATTTGTAGGAAAAAGTGTCCCTTGAAAGACGTATCGGATGTTTATTGTAGGAATACCGTTTGCCTGAGGAATCTTGAAACATAAGAAAAGGCGTTTGGTTATTAGCATCGCTTGCTTCGTAGTAAACGATAGTTGTATCTGCCAAAAACTCAACATTCGTAATCTTGATGAATCCACCATTGTAGCCTTGCATGGTTAAGGGAAATTTATCGGTATAATCCGCATATACATTTTTCTGGTTCACTGTTACTCCTGATGTATCCATGATTACCAAGGTAAGAAAACGCGGTTTAGGGTTAATCAGAGAAACTGGACTAAAACTTAAAAAATGCTCACCATTCCCTCCCCTCCCTCCAGCATATTCAAAAGGTGTTTCCAAATCATCTTTAATTTTAAAGCTTAAATCCCGTTCTTTCGATTTTATTTCGAGTTGAGTGGTCACAGGTGTGAATGTAATTTTCTTTACGGTAATTGTTTTATTTTTATAAGCAGCCGATATTACGGGATGAAAAGTTGTGGTAAGACGTGATGATTTTTCACTTGATAAAGGAACTGTAACCTTCCAATTCCCCTTTGTATTCCCAATTTGATTTACGGACATGGTTATCTCTGGATGATCTGGTAACGTTGCAGTATCAATCAAGGTTGTTCCTACGAAAGTATGGTCACCGGTTATTGTAAAGACATGGGTCGATATCATAGTAGGGTGAGCACCCTCGATTTTATAATCGTAATTCATAGTAGCGTCCTCTGAAGTTAACTTTGTCTGAGTATTGAGGAAATCGACTTCATAATTAATCACAATTTGAAACCCATCATAAAACACGTCCACAATGGAAAATTTGATGTCTTTATTCGTAGCTGATAGGTTCACCGACGTACTTAAGTTTTTTTGATCGATTTGTTCTAATCCGTTGGGGAGGCCTCCTGAATGCTTATACAGTAATTCAATAAAAGGGATTTTTTTTAACGTTGCACCAAATGTTTGAGATATCATTCCTGCTCCGAAAACGAATACCAAGCATAAGACAACTACGTTGAGTGATAATATCCATTTTCTCCGCTTGGTTGATTTTAGCAGATGTCCCGCTTTTTGATTTCCGCGATTTGACTGCTGATAAAGATACCAAAGGTACTCAAACGATGAGGGAGGGGTGAGAAGTTTCACACGGTCTTGCACGGCCTTTGCTACATCAGACGGAAATTCGCTCTCTCTTTTCTCGTGATTGGCATTCAGAGTCATTTCATATTCTCCTTTATTGGAATGAGAAGATAGTTATCCTCATTGTTTTCCCTTAATTGTTTTAAAGCCGCATGTAATCTGGATTTACAAGTTCCTAGTCGAATACCTAAAATAGACGCAACCTCTTGGAGAGTTAATCCAGCATAATAATGCAAAATAATGACATCTCTTCTTTTTTTCAATAAGTTGTTGACCACTTGCCATAATTCTTGTTCCCTTTCATTTTTCAGAATCAAATCTTCCAAGGAGTCAGACATGGCATCATCTGGAACTTTTCCGAAGAAGGTGAGCCATCGCTGCTTTCTTTGTGTGCTTCTTATCAAATTTATCGTCATCCGAAATAGCCATGGACGTAGGGGTTTTGATGGATCATACAAATGAAATTTTTGAAATGCTCGCAAAAATGTTTCCTGTGTAATGTCATCAGCCAGCATTTTTGACTTGGTCATCATAAGTGCAATTCCATACACATATGAGGAATATTCTATATACATTTCTTTGGATTGTTGCTCTGATATCGGGTATTCCCTCATTAACTATCCCCCTTCCTTAAATTTCATAGTAAATACGCTTTCGAATCAGAAATGGTTCGATTTAAGATGGAATTATATTGAATGTTTACAGTTACTATGATTTTTAGAAAGCATCACTCCAACTGCTTAAAGGCCACCGATCATTGCTGTCGGCAGCCTTCTATTAATGTTTATTGAGCTATCGTTCTCCGTTAGCTTAATGAATAGTCCAGAAGCGTGAACATGCTCCTTGAGCTACTCTTACCACTCAGCTTGTTTAAGGATTTCTGATTTCTCTTCTATAAGTTTAACGAGATTTAGTTTTTCAATAAATGTCTTTATCCAAGTTATCCAAATTGTGTCACATTCATTATCTGCTTGTTCTAAAGCAAGTACGATATAAGGTGTTAAATCCTCAACTTTCATATTTTTCATTAAATTACATGCTTCTTTCGCTCCTGGCCAATTCATATCTCTAAGAAGAAAAAGCATTTGAGGGATCATTCTTACCTGATCCTGATAATCCAATTCAATAATTATCTTCATGCAATTATCCCACTGATCTTTACTTGTATAGGTAATTAAACAGTCAGAAATCTTATCCTTAAGACTAATTAATCTCTTAACTGCATACGTTTGTTCTTCTACAGGTCGATTCCAACTTAATGAAGAAAGTAACAATTTAACATTATCTTCCACGAAATCACCTCTAACCAGTATTTGTGTTCAATTGAAGTATTCGAGAAGTGATTAAACTCTCCTGTCCTTCCCTTGAATGAAAACAGGGAGGAGCTGCCGCGGCAAACTGCTCCCTGTTTATTGTGCTATCGTTTCCGTTAGCTCAATAAGCAATCGTAATTATACATGTTCTAGAGAATTTTCTAGCGTTAATACCATCTGCCCATCATAATACTCTAATTTATGAATGCCGGTATTTGAAGCTGGGAAGGATTTATTTTTATTTGTCCATTCTAGTCCTTTTACAATATGATAAATGACATTCATTACTCCGCCATGTGTAACTATAATTACATTCTCAAGGTGATTCTTACTAGATTGCTCTTCACATAGCATATGATATGATTCCTCTATTCTTTTATAGAATTCTAGTGGACTCTCACCACCAGGAAACCTTTCGTCCATTCGTAAACTTGAGAAATACAAGCCAGGGAATCTTTCATTTACTATTTCGTTGGGCATGCCAGCAATTATTCCATTATTTGTTTCTCTCCAATGGTTTCTACTTTCAACGGGTAAATTCAAAAATCTAGCAATCTCATTTGCTGTGTCTAATGCCCGTTGCAAGTCACTGCTCACGATTCGATGTATTTGAAGTATGTTTTGCTTCTGTTTAAGATAACAACCTAACTTTTCTGATTGCCTATAGCCTTCAACTATAAGCCCACGTTGACTCTAGCCACCACGAAATCCTTCCTCGTCCATACCATGTCTTACAAAATAAATAGCCATTAGTTCCTCCTGAGTTAACGGGACAAGTAGTTCAAGCCCAGCTTTCATCGCAATTCCGACTCCACTAATATTAACACATATTGGAAGTATCCTGCCCGTTAGTTCAATCATAGGTATCCTTTCCAGGTATTTCTATATCCACCTCATTCACTCCCGAACCCATCTGTCGGGAATGAGATCAAGTTCTTGTCAAAATCGGGAATGGGATCAAGTTCTTGTCATTGGCTCGTGACAAGAACTTGATCCCATAAAATAAAAAAACCGCGATTTACGCGGTAATTAATGAGATAATGTTCTTGTCACCCGAC
>NZ_WHOC01000020.1:0-8902 GCF_013141785.1 Paenibacillus germinis | reverse complement strand
GATCCGTCCACGAGTCGGGGAACCGTACCATAAGTAGGGCAAATTGTTTGAATAAAACTGTATCGAAACAAGGATATGAATATAAGCAGATGCACGTTAAACCGAAAAAGGACCGTCAGGATGATCTTTCCTGACGGTTTTTCTTCTTGTCATTTGCCCCATTTTAGGGACAATATCATTTCACAGCATTGTTTCTCGGGGAGGCGAGGATCGATAGTGAAATGAACAACGCTTGGTGTAAATTTAGTCAGTATGATGGACTCAATGCCAAAGGTATGGATAATCCGATCCACTTCTTTCTGATTGCCATTCTGGGCATTGCTCATCAATTGGCCGGCAATAGCTGGGTCTGCCAGCTTTCGGATTAAGAGAGAGGCGTCTCGAAGGAGGGTCTGAGAGGTTGCAGCCGAATGTGAGAGTACCTTCGTATCTACATGCGGATAATCACGATGCCAAGCCCAGTAAGCAGGGTAGTAAGCAGCAGGAATAGGGAAACGATCATAGGGTGAGTAGGGGTATGTGTATGTGTAATAGGAAGGAGGATAATTCATGGATGATCTCCTTTAGAGTTTTATGCCAGAAATACGCTACACCAATATATGTGGATGGGGGCTGATGTGGTTCCTGTAATTTATGTAAGTATGATCGCATCGCCAAGCGTGTATTTTTTTCGTGAATTGGACGTTTTCAGCTCAAACTTGGAGAAAAGCGATAGTGACCTTATCATAGAAGCTTCTGAAAACCCAGCCCTTTGAGGGTGGGTTTTTCATGCGCGGCAGCTTAATATGTTGTGATCAAATATGACTAATATGAAAGAAATTACCTCTAGAAAGCGCTTTACAAATAAATATCGATCACATATAATCATAAATGAGATCAAACAATCAAACGCATGACCGTATATGCGCAAATCTATGAAATGGAATAGGGGGGGTCGTGATGCTGTTTGAGGAAGAACGTCAGCAGAAGATCGCCGATTATGTTCAAGTAAAAGAGCGTGCGTCCGTTCAAGAGCTGGCTCAGCATTTTCAGGTGTCTGAATCAACGGTCCGCAGAGATCTGAAGATCCTTGAGGAAGAAGGCAAGCTTCGCCGTACGCATGGAGGAGCTGTAGCTTTTGTCAGTGACAATTCAGAGCCTACTTTTGTGGAAAAAGAAGATCGCTATCGTTTACAAAAGGAGCTGATAGCCAAAGAAGCCGCTTCTATGGTTCGAGAAGGCGATTCCATCATACTCGATTCGGGAACTACAACTTATTATTTGGCTAAGGAATTGAAAACATTCAAAAAGCTTACGGTAGTAACCAATTCCGTTGCAGTAGCTCAAGAATTGGCTGCCAACACAGGAATCGATTTGATTCTTACGGGCGGAACCTTACGTCATGAAACGTTGGCGATGGTAGGTCCGTTAGCTGAGAAAGCGCTAGAATCCGTACATGTAGATAAAGCCTTCGTGGCTATCAATGGTCTAGATCCTGTCATTGGATTGACAACGCCGAATATGTTGGAGGCTTCGACTAAAAGGGCTTTCTTCCGTTCAACCAAGCAAGTGATTTTACTCATGGACCACAGCAAATACGGAAGAGTATCTTTTGCTAAGGTTGCGGCATTATCCGAGATTGACCAACTGTTGACGGATGACGGTATATCGGATAATGCACTGAAAGAGCTTGATACGGCTGGGGTTACCGTTACCGTCGTACAGACGGGTGGGAGGAAGTCATGAAGCCTGTCTTGACGATTACATTGAATCCGGCCTTGGACAAAACGGTAACTGTAGAAGATTTTGTTCTTGGCGGATTGAACCGAATTAAAGAATGGCGAATGGATGCTGGAGGAAAGGGCATCAATGTCGCCAAAGTATTGAAGAATTTTTCCGTTGATGTGACGGCTTGGGGCTTGTGTGCAGGGCGCCAGGGGAATGTGCTGACGGATACACTTACGAGTCTAGGCATCCCAAATTGGTTTGTTCAGGCGAAGGGTGAAACAAGAACGAACCTAAAGGTCTACGTGGAACAAACCCAAGAAACAACGGAGTTGAATGAGCCAGGATTCACGGTAGACGATGAGGTGTTAAGTCAATTTCTTGATCGTTTCAGAACCGATATTCATCAGGTTTCGTTGGTTGTCCTGGGGGGCAGTTTGCCAAAGGGAATACCTAGTGATTTCTATAAGACACTTATTCAGATTGCGAATGAGGCAGGAGTTCGGACCGTATTGGATGCCGATGGTGAGCCTTTCGTCCATGGTATTGAGGCTGTTCCCTACGCGATCAAGCCGAACATTCATGAGCTGGAGTCGTTCTTCGGAGAGTCCTTCCGGACGGATGAAGAGATTATCGATGCGGCAAGAAGATTAATCGTTAAAGGAATTGCTTACGTGGCCGTTTCTTTAGGTGGTGAGGGATCGATTCTTGTAACGGAGATGGAGGCCATTCGCGCCAAACCTGCTCCAATTACTCCTCTAAGTACAGTTGGGGCTGGGGACTCCATGGTAGCCGCGCTCATTTATTGCATGCTGCATGGCATGTCTCTGGAAGAAGCTGCGAGGTGGAGCTCGGCTGCAGGAACTGTTACGGCTTTGAAGCCAGGCACACAGGTTTGTACGCTTGCTGAAGTGGAAGAAAAACTGGGCAGTGTGAACATATGGTCTATTCCAAAAACAACAAATTCGAATTGAAGGCGGGGGCGTCTATGAAAAAGATTCTTGCTGTTACTGCTTGTCCAACCGGTGTTGCACATACGTACATGGCTGCTGAATCCTTAGCGAAAGCAGCTAGAGAAAAGGGTATTACGATTAAAGTAGAAACCAGAGGAGCTGTCGGCGTAGAAAATGAGTTTACCGAGCAGGAGATTGCCGAAGCTCATGCCATTATTGTAGCTGCGGATACGGATGTGTTAGAGTCCCGTTTTGTTGGTAAGCCGGTTGTTAAAGTCCCTGTCGCGCAGGCGATCAAAAACCCGGCAGGCCTTCTCGATGAAGCATTGAACAAAGAAGCGGCCTCTGCAGGTGATTATCTGAAGCAAGTAGAGCAGTCGAAATCTCAGCGCAGTGCTTCACGAACCGGAGCCTATAAGCACTTGATGACAGGTGTTTCAAACATGCTTCCTTTGGTTGTTGCTGGCGGGTTGCTAATTGCGCTATCTTTTATTTTCGGCATTGAGGCTTTTAAAGAACAGGGTACTTTTGCCGCAGCTTTAATGGACATTGGCGGCGGAGCAGCTTTTGCGCTAATGGTACCGATCTTGGCGGGATTCATCGCTTTCTCCATTGCGGAAAAGCCGGGCTTGGCGCCGGGTCTTGTTGGAGGGATGCTTGCTTCAAAAATGGGAGCAGGTTTCCTTGGCGGAATCATTGCCGGATTTCTTGCGGGTTATGTCGCGAAGCTGTTGAAAGATTATATCAAGATGCCTAAGAATTTTGAAGGCTTGAAACCTATTCTAATTATTCCTTTATTGGCTACCGGAATTACTGGACTTTTAATGATATATGTCATTGGCGAACCCGTAAAAGCAATTATGGATGGTTTGACGGTATGGCTCAAATCGCTCGGATCCACGAATGCCGTATTGCTCGGTCTCCTGTTGGGAGCGATGATGGCATTCGATATGGGCGGTCCTGTGAATAAAGCGGCTTATACGTTCGCGGTAGGGTTGTTGGCCAGCAGTGTATATGGTCCGATGGCAGCAGTGATGGCTGCTGGTATGACACCTCCGCTTGGTTTGTGGCTGGCAACGTTACTTGCTCCGAAGAAATTTACGAAGGAAGAGCGAGATGCCGGTAAAGCGGCTTCTGTTCTAGGAATTTCATTTATCACGGAAGGTGCCATTCCGTTTGCCGCAGGCGATCCGTTCCGCGTGATCCCTTCGATCATGGTTGGCTCTGCTTTAACAGGCGCTTTATCTATGCTGTTCGGCGCTACTCTGCGCGCGCCACATGGAGGGATTTTCGTTCTGCCGATCCCGAATGCCGTCGGTCACCTGGCTTTGTATGCTTTAGCTATCGTAGCAGGAACGGTTGTTACAGCCATCATGCTGAATATATTGAAGAAGCCTGTAAGAAACTAAATCTTTGCACCAATTAAATCTAATCACGCAGGGGGAATCTCTTCCCCCTTTATATTTAGGGAGGATAAGAATATGAATATTCAAGAACTGCTGAATGAACAAAGCATTTTGATCCCATTGGAAGCAACAAGCAAAGAAGATTGTATGAAATCCATGATCGACGGACTTGCAGCCGCTGGCTGTATTACGGATAAAGCAGCATACTTGGAAGCGGTTTTGAAGCGGGAAGAGACCGGTTCGACAGGTATAGGCTTCGGGGTTGCTATTCCTCACGGGAAGTCGAACGGAGTTAGCAAGCCGGGCGTTGCTTTTGCCAAGTTGACTGGGCCTCTTGATTGGAAATCACTAGATGACCAGCCTGTGAGGATCGTCTTCATGATCGCCGTGCCAGAGGCCGCTGCAGGCAATGAGCATCTGCAAATTTTGATCGCGCTCTCCCGTAAGTTGATTCATGAGGAGTTCCGTGAAAGCTTGTTGAAAGTAACAGAAGCGCAGCAATTAATAACGATTTTGGAAACCATTTAAGAGGAGATGTGCAAGTCATGCTTACAAAAGAACTTACGATCCGGAACGATTCCGGCTTTCATATTCGCCCTGCCCAACTGTTTACAGAAAAGGCGGCATCTTTTCAATCAACTGTAAATCTTGAATATAAGAGTGAACCTAATATCTCGATCATAGACGGGAAAAGTATACTCGGTCTTATGACGTTAGGTCTGGAGAAGGGCTCGGTTATTACACTGACAACAGAAGGGCCGGATGAACAAGCGGCGCTGGATGCTTTGGCTGAATTGGTGGAAAGCGGCTTTGGAGAAGTATAAGAGCTGCTTATAGCAGCTTGAGGGATAGGAGATGCTAGCATGACGGAGAGAGCATTACAAGGACTAGGGGTATCCGCTGGCATTCGCACAGGTAAAGCATTCGTGTACGCTCCAGTGCGGCTAACGGACGTAGAGAAAAAGAAAACACAAGATGTCGATACCGAGGTTGAACGGCTTCGGGAAGCCAAATCTGCTTGCCAGGCTGAACTGCAAGTTCTGATTGAGAAGGCGCAGCGTACTCTTGGGGAAGAAAAGGCTGTAATTCTGAAAGGGCAGATCAGCTTTTTGCAAGATCCAACCTTTTATCCACCCATGGAGAAATTAATAGTAAGCGAGCAGTGGACAGCGGAAAGCGCGATACATCAAGTGGTCACGCAGGTTGCTTCGCTGTTCGAAAGCATGAAGAATGAATATATGCGGGAGCGCGCGGCAGATGTCCGTGATGTAGGAAACCGGATGTTCGCTCAGTTATGTGAACGCAAAGGAACACAGCTTTCCGATATCGGGGAGCCTGTCATTCTCGTAGCGGATGATTTGACACCTTCTGATACGGTTCAGTTGGACAAAAATTTGGTGCTCGGGTTTGTCACTCGTATAGGAGGCAAGACTTCCCACACCGCTATTTTGGCCAATTCATTAGGAATCGCAGCGATTCTGGGATTAGGGGATGGGATTGATCAGATTCGGCATGGAGATGAGCTTCTTATTGATGGCTCGACTGGAAACTGTATCCTAAGCCCATCGGCACCAACCAAAGAATCCTACCACGCTCTCATGCAGCGAGATGAAGCCGAGAAGGCCGAGCTGCTGGCCTATGTGGATCGAGACGCTGTCACGAAGGACGGCTTCCGTGTGGAACTGGCTGCAAACATCGGTACGGTGGAAGAATCCGCAAGCCTGATAAGCCAAGGGGCTGAAGCGGTAGGGCTGTACCGTACAGAATTTTTATTTATGGGGCAATCTCAGATGCCTGACGAAGAAACCCAATATAAGGCTTACCGGCAAGTAGCAGAAGCAATGAAGGGACGCCCTGTTGTTATTCGTACGCTCGATATTGGCGGCGATAAGGAGCTTCCTTATCTGGATTTGCCGAAGGAGATGAATCCCTTTCTTGGCTACCGGGCCATTCGACTTTGTCTGGACCGTAAGGAACTGCTTATAACCCAGCTTCGTGCGATTTTGCGAGCGGGGGTTCACGGTGATGTGAAAATCATGTTTCCGATGATTTCGGGCATGGAAGAATGGCGTCAGGCGAAAGAAATCTATGATCAGACTCGTGAACAGCTTAGCCAAGAAGGAATCCCTTATGCGGATTCTGTAGAATTGGGAATTATGATTGAAATTCCGTCAGCAGCATTGCTCGCTTCCAGATTTGCCAAGGAAGTTGACTTCTTCAGTATCGGGACGAACGATCTTGTGCAGTACACGGTTGCTGTCGATCGTATGAATGAGAAGGTAGCTTACTTATACGATTATTTCCATCCCGCCGTCATTCGACTGATCAAGACGGTCATCGATGCTTCTAAAGCAGTAGGCAAATGGAGCGGAATGTGCGGTAGTATGGCAGGTGACCCGATTGCTGCACCGCTTTTGCTCGGATTAGGTCTGCATGAATGGAGCATGGCAGCTTCATCGCTTTCCAAGGTGAAGAAAGTGATTACGGATTTGAACCGCAGCGATTGCGCGGCTTTAGTAGAAAGGATTTTGGAGATGGACACGGCGGCCGAGGTTAGAGAGGCATTGTTGGCGTTTAAGCCATAATAGATGAAAAAGACCGCCAGAGTGAATGCTCTGACGGTCTTTTTTTGATTCTACTAGTGGTTAAGTATCACGTAGCTTGTTGTTTTTTCACCTGTTGGAGTTACAGCGGTTAATTCGAAAGAGGTCACATTGTCAGTCACTTTTACGTTTCCAGCCGCGTCAACCGCTACGGTTCCTACAGTTCCGGCATTTCCCTTAATGTCATTCGTGATGAAAAGGGTGCCTAGTGCGAAATTATAGCCTTTAATGTCCGCACTTTTGTACTTAATACCGTAATTATCTGTGATGGAAAGATCCATTTCAGTAAAAGCATTGAAGGTATAAACGTTTCCTGTTACCGTCTTCTCAATGGAAGTTTGTCCTGCTTTTATCTCCTTGGCAGTGATCGCGTCGCTTTTCACCGTGACAGTAACGTGTAGTTGCTTAGCATCGCCATTTCCAATTTGGACAAGGACAGTGATTTCTGCAGTTCCCGGCTTGTTGCCTAGAACGTAAGCATGATGGTCTGCAGTAAGTCCAACTTTAGCAATGCTAGAATCAGAGGAATGAACGGATTGAACAACCCCAGGGATTGCAATAGGATCACCGTTAGCTGATGTCACTTTAATTTCAATTTCTTTTGCTAATTTACTTTGTGTTGGATCTTCAGCTGTTGCTTTGTTAACGAGACCGTTTGATCCTGTAGCTGAATCTGTTAGACCGCTATCGAGTACACTAGCTAATGTGTAGGTGCCGGTAATAGAAACGTTCCCTGTGCTAGAAGCTGTAACGCTAAAGCTGCCAGTTGTTGTTTGGACAGTGGAGGCATCGAGTCCGCCAAGCGTAACCGTGTAATCACCTGCAGCGAGCGCAAGAGTAGTCGTTAATGTTACCGATTGACCATCACTAGCCCATTCTGTTGTTGTAGGAACGACAGTTGACCCATTTTTCAAAGTGAGCGTTGCTTTGCTAGCATCCACTTTTTTATTGAAAGTAACTTGAACCTTCTTATTGTCGGAAGAAGAGGCTTGCGTTTTTGTAATCGAAATGCGTGTTTGATTCCCGAAAACTTGCTGAGCTGTATAGGAGCTTAGAACAAGGTCAGCGCGGTTGGCAGGCAGGTCGCCAGATTTACTAGCAGGGTGAATACCAAGTTCCGTTGCTTGTTTCACAGCATCTACGTACCAAGGTGAGCCTGTCATGGAAATCTTTTTGCCTAAACCTTTAAGCAGAACGGTATCCAGCTGAGCTGTTGTTACAGAATCGCCGGGAACGAAAGTAGTGTCTGTGACACCGTCAATGAGGCCTGCTTTTTTGGCAGCTTCAATATAAGGGATGGCCCAGCCATTCGCTGCATCATCGGCATTAACATCAGAGAAACTGGACACCTTAACTGTAGGATCAACAGTGATGTTGTAAATTAATGTGGCTACTTTGGCAAATTGAGCGCGTGTCATATTTTGCGTAATGCCAAATGTGCTGTCCGAGACGCCTTCAAAAATACCGGCTGCAATCATCGCATCAATCTTAGCTTTAAGTGCGGCATCACTACCAGCCAAATCTGTGAAATCAGCGCTTGTTTTGGCTGCAGCGGAAGCAGGAAGAGAAAGTGCAGCTGAAGTAAATAAGGAGAAAGCCATTGCGGCCGTCGCGATCATCGTAAGTTTAGTGGATTTCATAGTACCTCCCGAGGGTTAATTATATATTTTTAATCTAGCAAACTATCGTGCATGTTCTGTTACTATAACTATACCTTGCATGATAGAGTACGTCATTGTCAAATTCTTGGCAGTCTCGGTAAGAGAGTGCTAACAAAGTGCGGACAAGTGTAATGAGAATGATAATTAAACTCATTTACTAACTTTTAATTATTCACTTTACAATTGTAAGTGTAATAGATATAATTACCTCAGCACCACAAACAAGTGAGGAGGCTGAGATCATGGGTAAATGCGCATGCGGAAACACACAAAACACTGAAGGTAACTGCGACGGTTCACACGCTAAAAAAGACAAATAAGTCTTATAAATATAGGTCAAAAAGGACTTCCGCGAATGTTAAATTCGATGAAGTCCTTTTTTTATGTCGTCTAATGAAAGTTGATTGAAATTAGCGGCTTTTGATAAAGGTAGAGCGAATTAGAAAGGCAAGTTGTACAACGTACAACAATTTCCTTGATTTCTTCTAGGCAAGCTAAGGATTGTTGTATGTTGTACAACAATTTAACCATTTTAGAGGGTATAGAGAGACTTTTGGTTGAAATTGTTGTATATT
>NZ_WHOC01000130.1:0-1156 GCF_013141785.1 Paenibacillus germinis | reverse complement strand
TCGGCATAATTGATTAAAGTAAAACTTTAACTTGTACACTCTCCAAAACCACCATATGATTTAAGAAGATGAAATAGTAAAAATTTACATTCCATTTAATTGTGGGGTCCAAGGGGAAATGAATAATGTTAGAAAAAGTAGATGTTAACAGTATCATCGATACTCTTTATGAAGAAGGCAAAATTGATAACAATATTATTGCAACTAATATTAATACCGGATCTACTGATGGCATTGTTTATTTTCTTTCAGAACATAATGATGAACCAAAATACGTTCTGAAAATTGACCGTCCGCATCAAATTGCTTTGACCGAACAATTTCTTAGAACGTACCGGCACCTGGAGCTTTTTCCTGAAATTCTCTATACTGATCCTGCAAAAGCGTATATCGTGTATACATACATTACAGGTACAACTCATTATAACCGTGGATTAAAAATAGATTGGCTGACAATCTTAGTAAAAGAACTTTTCAATAATTACGAAAAATATGTACAAACGGACAATTGGGGAAGACTAGGATCACCGATTCAATCTTGGCGTGAGTGGAACTACCGCAGTTTGGTGGATACGAGAAAAGATTGGGGGAGCCTGTTATCCATTGAGGATTACAATAGAGTAGAATCAATATTTGAGAACATATCGAAAAATGAAGATCAAAAAGTAAGATATATGCTACATGGGGATACAGGTGTGCATAATTTTGTTTTTAATGAACTCTCAGTGGTTGGTGTTATCGATCCCTCACCGATGATTGGTCCTATGCTATACGATTTCACTTATGCTTTTTGCTCTTCTCCAGACGATTTGAACCTAGAAACTTTAATGGCAGCCTTTGATTTGCTCCATCATGAGCCTATTGAAAGATCAAGGTTGATTGAAGAAGTCATCTTTCAACTTTATTGTCGAATTGGAATCTGTATACGATTCCATCCGCATGATTTAGAGGATTACTTAAAAGCGTGGGAATATTGGAAGTCAGTGTAACGGAATGTTACTAATGTGAAGGCAATCAATCAAGGACTATTGAGAATTGAAACGGGATCTGCACCTGCGGATCCCGTTTTAATTGTGATTTTGGAAGCATTACTTTGCCGTAAGTTATAATTTGAAGCATTTCCTTGCCACCAGTACTGTTTAGTAGAAAATTCGAC
>NZ_WHOC01000129.1:0-2660 GCF_013141785.1 Paenibacillus germinis | reverse complement strand
CTCCGGCTTGGCCATATGCTGGATGTCGGCTTTGAGCAGGTGCTGCTGATGCAAAGCCCGCTAGTGCTTCCTGTCGCCGAGGTATTCGACACGTATGTATACAAGCGCGGGGTGCTTTCTGGAGAGCTGAGCTACAGCATTGCGGTCGGTTTGTTTAAATCGGTGGTCGGGCTGCTGCTTGTTGTCTCGGCGAATCAGCTTGCCAAACGTTCAGGCGAAGAGGGACTTTACTGATCGGGAAAGGAGAAACCAATGATTAGGTCAAAAACTACCGCCGTTTCGAAAGCCGCCGATGCTTTCATCTACATCATTCTTATTGCGGTTGCGCTTACGATGCTGTTTCCTTTCGTTTATATTTTGGCGGTGTCGTTCACGGATGAAAGTGTCTACGTAAGCGGGGAGCTCGTACTGCTGCCCCCCCCCAAATGGTCGCTGGATGCCTATCGGTACGTCTTGTCGACGGACAGCTTCTTTCATTCCTTTCGATCGACGGCATTCATCACGATTGTCGGAACGGTTCTGAATCTGCTCTTTACGACAACATTCGCGTATGCGGTGACGAAACAGGAGTTGCCTGGACGCCGCTTCCTGCTTCTGATGGCACTATTCACCATGCTGTTCAGCGTGGGAATTGTGCCGAACTATTTGCTGGTTAAGGAGCTTGGGCTGATCAATTCGCTCTGGGCACTTATTTTGCCGGGGCTGACCGGTGCGTGGAGCATATTCGTACTCAAGTCGTTCTTTCAGAGCTTGCCGCCCAGTCTGGAGGATTCCGCGCAAATCGATGGTTGCAACGACATTCAAGTGTTCGTGCGGATTATTTTTCCGCTATCACTGCCTGCGATCGCCGCTTTCTCGCTTTTTTTCGCGGTGGGATTATGGAATACCTATTTCAGCGGCTTGCTGTATATCCGCGATGTGACGAAATGGCCGCTTCAGGTGCTGCTGCAGCAAATCGTGCTCGAGCCGAACAGCAGTATGGTCGGGGACGCTACGCAATTCGATTCCGAAGCAAAGCTGCCTCCTGAGACGATCAAGATGGCCGCCTTAATGATTGTCATGCTGCCGATTTTATTGGTGTATCCGTTACTCCAAAAATATTTTACCAAGGGCGTGCTGCTCGGCTCGGTTAAAGGTTGAAAAAAGATGCCTTCTTATGAATCGAATGATGAAATAGCAAATAAAAAGGGGAGGAAACAAAAATGGTACAAAGAAAACGTGTGTTGGCCTTATCGCTTGCAGGTTCGTTATCTCTCTCGCTGTTAGCTGGCTGCGGTGGGAACGTTACCCCTTCGGATAGTAAAGGAAGCTCGCCGTCTCCTGCTGCGACTACGGTGGTTGCGAAGCAGGAGGAACCGGTCGCAATCAGCTTCACGACCCCACTCTATAACGAGCCGCCCAATTTCCAGAGCGATTACTACAAGGAGTTGGATAAACGTGCTAACGCTAAGTTAACGATCAAAGCGATACCGGTTAACGCTTACAAAGAACAGTTGAACTTGGCGCTGTCCTCGAACGAACTGACTGATGTCGTCGTCAATCTGGAGCTGTTCGACCCCGTTACGATCGGCGCGGTACGCCAGGGAGCATTCCATGATTTGACGCCGTACCTCGGAGATTTGAAAAAGTATCCGAATCTGGGGGGAATTCCGAAGCAAATTTGGGATAATTCCAAAATTGACGGCAAGGTATTTGCGATACCACGTCCACGCGGATTGACCGATCAATCGCTGCATATTCGTAAGGACTGGCTCGACAAGTTGAGTTTAAAGGCGCCGTCGACCGTGGAGGAACTGCGTAACGTGCTGAAAGCGTTCGTCGAGAAGGACCCCGATGGCAATGGGAAAAACGATACGTACGGGCTGGCGGTGTTCGGCGCTGCGCTCAATTCTGCGAGCGCGCCGCTCGGTTCGGCGTTCGGGGCAAATAAGCCGACGTTCGAGGGAGACAAGCTGCTCATTCCGTGGATGACCAAAGGTTACCGTGATATGCTCGAATATTTCCGGGGATTGTATGCGGATAAAATCATTACCCAAGAGTATTCCGTGCAGAAATTTGGCCAGGATACGGAGATGTTTCAGAGTGGCAAAGCCGGAGTTGTAGGCAGCTCGATCAACGGGGCCTGGGACATTTGGACGAATGTGAAAAAGACGGACCCGAAGGCAGAAATTTTGACGCTGCCGCCGCTCAAAGGACCGGGAGGAGACGGGAGCTTCCTGCCGTCGGGTTACTTGGGAGGTATCATGATTTCCTCCAAGGTGCCGAAGGATAAAGTCGAGAAAATATTGAAATACCTGGATCAGTCTGCTTCCAAGGAGTTCGTCGATTTCGAGAAATACGGCATCGAGGGCAAGCACCATACGAAGGAAAACGGCGTTCCGAAAGTGAACGACGAGATGTTCAAGAAGGAAATCGGAAGCGCCAGCCTGATGGTCGGCTTGTACGATCCTTACAATAAGGCACTGACTGCGAAAGCGACACCGGAGTTTAACGAGGTTCAGAAGAAAGTATCCGATCAATACGCGGCCAAAGGCGTGCCGAATCCGATAGAGGGGCTCATCTCTGATACGAATGCGAAGCGTTCAGCCGATTTGTTCAAGGACCGCAACACGGTCCTGACGAAGGTTGTCGTCGGCCAAAGCACAATGGAGGAGTGGGAC
>NZ_WHOC01000128.1:0-18561 GCF_013141785.1 Paenibacillus germinis | reverse complement strand
CGACTTTTGGGCTTATATGTTCTTGTCACCCGACAAATGATGGCTTTTAGTTTTTGTTGTCTAGTGACACAAATGAGCCTACATTAATGACACAAATCTCCCTACATTATTTTGTTCCGATCACTCATTTAATATAAATGAGAATAATGAATTACATTTTGAAAAGTCATCATACTTAGTTGCTGGACGGATACTCTTGGGGGCATATTCTATAGCAATTTTGAACCATTCTTTGAAATGGGAATCTGCTTCATTCCAAACCATGTGGCGAATCATCCAATTCAGTGATCTATCACTAACTGCACCTATAGCAATAATATTAGTTATTGTTTCTTTTACAGAATCGTTATTAAGTAAGCGTCAAATACTTCCCACATTACAATGCGTAGGAATAAAATAAACAAAAATCATAAGTAATAGCGCCAGCCCTGTTGTCCATATAACCGCGGGGCTGATTCAGCCATTCGAGCTTGGTACGGCTTCCTAATTCTGAATGCCCATTATATGTTCGGTTGAAGCTAAAGTGGTTACCTTCAACATTCTGATTTGACAGTTTTCCTGTACAAAGTAAAACTCCCACTGAGTTCAGTAGGAGTCGACTGGTTTGTTCGTAAGTAACTAAACATTAGGTATTAACGTAGTGGAACTTCTGTGCCTGGATCAACATTAAATACTCCAATTACTATCTTTCCACTAACATCATACAGCGGAATTTGATGGACACTTTCTTTAGCCTTATTAAGTTGAATAGACACTGCTTCCTCTGGTGTCTTGGGCATTTCACCCTTCAAATCAATAGATTTTACATATCCAATGGTTCCGTCAATACCATACGCTTTAATCAAATCAGGTTCTGAATTTGGTGAAGTGGCGTCCAATCCTGAACCATACGTTTGCCCACTTTCATTTTTTGGGAACTGAGTAATATTCTCTTTTGTTGAATTATTATTAGCTAAAGTCGTGTTTACGCAAATCGTTCCGATAGCAATGCCAATCACAAATACAAAACTAATGGTTAAAACTCTCCCTGCTTTGGAAAATAAACTCATTTCATTCACCCCTTAATTTGTAATATTTGGACTTTGGAACGTATACCATTCATTATAACCATTTCCATTATACGCTGCGGATAATCCATAACTATAGTAAGTACCTGACCCACATCCAGTAGTTGTTGTAGATGTTCCCATTCCAGCTGCAGAGGAACTGTTGTAAGAGTATGATGTCGATTGACATAGTACATCTGATTTGTACAGTCTCGCTACTGCACCCATATATCCAGTAGGAGCGTTGCTTGAGTCTTGTGTTTGAACTGAAGTAGCTGCGTATAATCTTGTATCATTAGATACAGTAGCTTTATTTTGATACGAGTAGCCATTTATTGGTCCGTAGGTGCCCCAACCTGAAGATGCAGTTGATGCAAATGCCATGACTGCAAATGACCCCAAAAGGACACCTGCTAATAAAGAAGAAACCATATATTTTAGATCTTTCCTGAACATTTTAACATCTCCTTTTAAAATAAGTCGTCACTTCTCTTCATAATCAAATGATTAATTCCTAAGTAGTTTCCTTATACAAATTGCAATTGGAAGGTTATCTTTGGCAGTTCTCACCTCCTAGAACAATTACAAATTTATTCCAATTAATTTCTAGTATATTCCATATACAATTAGATAACAACATAATAAAGAAATATTTACATATATTTAATTATTGCAATCTTGAAAATCCTATTAATAGTTTTATACCCCTGAACTATCTAAGCAGTTTAAGTTTATTAAACTAAATGAAAACTATCTAATATCATATCAATTTTGAACAGTCCGATATCCTGTTTACGACGTGGATATTTAGGTTTTATTTGAAATCGCATTAAACTAAATTTTGAGAGCAATTTTGAAAATTTAATCAGTATTAATTTGATATTTAATATTAGACGGTTCACTAATGGAAAATGTTTCATACTAAATCCAGAATGTAACTTAGGCCAATACTGAGTAAAGGTGCAAGAAAGCGAGCTATGAGATAACAACGCGAAATCAGTTGGAAAAGTTGCTTCTAGGTCTCATAGTCACACAGCAATTACGCTTAGAATTAGTTTCCGAATCTAACATGGCCTGATGAACAACACAATGATTGATCTGTATTTAGACTGTGAGGCTGTTTGTTCTATACTGGGAGCTGCAACTCACCTAAAATTCCGTAAATGTCAAATAGCCCTCATCTTTTCACAAGTGGGGGCTCTTTTCCGTTCTTGGTCTTGGTAGACTTTCGTTTCCTGCACTTTCATTATGTCCAGGTACCAGTCCTGCCCACGAGCAGAAATGAGCAGCGCTCGGAAGCTGCATCTTAATATTCGTTCCGACTTCGGCTAAGATTTCTTCGGCCATTCGATTAGCTATACCAGGACGTCTTCATGGAAAGGGGTTACCCTAATAGCGACTTCCTGATCTAACATCTCGATACGCGGAAGACGAAACCACGTAGCTAAATACGCGTCAAATCCGGCACACCTAGAATGGATTCCAGGTCTATGTGAAAATGAAAGAATATGAATAGATGATTACGCGCACGTACGGAATTACCTGAGTACACCAAATAACCCCAAGTCATTAGGCGTTGAGGTATGATCGTGCTATTTCGAAAAGCTTCGGCAAACGAGTGGTAAGTTTGGAAACCAAGGTACTAACTTACTTAGCGCCTCGGAATCCGACGCATCAGGTAGTTGAGGCATAACCTCAAACAGATGCTTCAGATACATATAAGGATTGAGCGAATTCGCCTTGGCTGTCTCCACAAGACTGTAGATCATCGCGCTTGCCTTAGCCCCTCGCTTGTATTGCTAAATAAAAAGTTTTTTCTTCCAATAACAACAGGCTTGATCGAACGCTCACTTCTATTGTTGTCGATTTCCAGCCTTCCATCCTGAAAGAAAACGTTTAGTTTCTCCCACTGATTCAAGGAGTAGGTGACTGCTACGCCAAGAAGGCTCTTTGGCAGTATTCGATTTCGCTGGATGTCCAACCATTTCGAGAACGCCTCCAAAATAGGACGACTCTCAGCTAGTCGAGCCATATAACGTTCTTCGGACGTAGCTTCTTTCCATTTGCGCTCCACCTCGAAGAGGGCGTTGCAAAAGGCAAGGCCTTCCGCTGCTGCTGTGTCCAAACGTTGATGAGCCGGCAATACTTGCAATGCCTCGTGATACTTTCTCCTTGCATGGCTCCAGCAACCGAGTTGTCACATGCTCGACTTTGTTATAGCCGCCATAGCCATCCGTTTGCAAGTAGCCGACATAGCCAGCAAGATAGGCTTTTGGATGTTCACCGCTACGACTCGGTTGATAGTCATACAGAATAATCTGCGGGCCATAGCGTCCTGTTCGATAGAGCCAAAGATAGGAATCCGATTGCGCAGAGCGCCCAGGCTCGCGAAGCACCTGTAGCGTCGTTTCATCTGCACTCAGAATATCCTGCTTCACTAATGCTTTGTGCATGTAGTCAACCACATGAGCGAGCCAACGCTCACTGCCAGCGATCATCCAGTTGGCCATCGTTTGTCGCGATAGTTCCACGCCTAGACGCTGGAATTGTTGCTCTTGTCGATAGAGCGGTAGGCTGTCTGCATATTTATTATTCATGACATACGCCATCATCGAAGGGGATACCAAGCTGCCCGGTAACACAGGAACTGGCATCGGTGCGGTAAGAATCGGGGTGCGAATGTCATGCTGTTCGCACTGACGACAAGCATAGATATGGCGCACATGATGAACGACCTTCACTTCTGCCGGGATGATCTTCAACTCTTGCCGTGTCTCGGTACTCATTTCGTGCAGTGCTCCCGCACAACATGGACAAACTTGTTCTTCTTCCGTTAGCCGATAGTCAATGGTTTCGATGGGCAACGATTCGAGCTTCGCTTCTCGGGATTTACGCGTTTTCTTGCGTTGATACGAAATCGTTTCTACCGTAGGCTCGGGTATTTGAGGAGCGGCTTCTGCTTCAACTTCATTGAACAGATCCAGTGCGATTTGGTCTAGATGGATCTGTTCACTGGATGTGCCAAAGCGTTTTGATTTAGCCAATTTCAGTTGATCTTCATACCATTTGATCTTGGCCGACAATTGAGCAATTTTCTGTTCTTGCTCGATTGTCTTTTGTTTTAGTTCTTCAATTGTGGGTGAGGTTTCCGTTCGAATTTTCATGCGGTATAATTTCGTCCAAAACCTGCTCAATTCCTGCCCCTAGGTATGGCGAAATGACGAACATTCGTGCTAGATGACGGTTTGCGCTATAACCTTCGGATGAGCTTGCCGTTGATCGAGTGAAAGTCCATCGAGCAACCAGCGAAGCTCACGCGAAGTGACAGCCATTACATTCTCTTTGCCGATTGGCCAGCGAAAAGTACCGCGTTCTAGTCTTCGATAGAAAAGCCAATAACCGTTTAAATCCCAGTACAATAACTTAAGCTTGTCACGCTGACGGTTGCAGAAAACAAATAAGCCTGGTGAGAAGGGGTCAAGACCATACCCCTCCTGAACAAGTGCGGCAAGTCCATCGATCGACTTACGAAGATCCGTTGATCCTATTGCCAAATAAACCGGGTGCGCACCTGATAACGTCAACAAGATGTACGGAGT
Organism: Paenibacillus germinis; assembly: GCF_013141785.1. Lineage (NCBI taxonomy): Bacteria > Bacillati > Bacillota > Bacilli > Caryophanales > Paenibacillaceae > Paenibacillus > Paenibacillus germinis. The sequence continues at coordinate 13,916 of NZ_WHOC01000128.1, read as the reverse complement.
GCTTCCACTGTTTCGCGAAGCAACTGAGGGTCAAACCCTGATTGAATTTCGATGCTGGCAGGTCCAATACGAACCACAAGCAATGAAAGGGAAGTCATTGAAATGGGCTAGATTGTGGTGATAGGAATAAATGATTTCGGAGTGGGAGTAGCTGTTGTATTAACCTTTTTGAATTTACGTATCCAATATTTCAATTGCTCCAAGTTCACATGGTTGTTGGAACACCAATGGGTCATCTTGAGTCCACTAGCATTAAATTCGGATACGCGCGCTTTCCATTCGTACTGACGTTGATCTTTTGGGGACATGAGGCAACCTCCAATTTATTAGGATGCCATCATCTTCTCATGAATACAGAATTCTTTTAAGGTGTGCACGGTTTGACGCTTACGTTATTAATATAAAATGAGAGTTCAAGATTCTTTAAGTTTTTTTTCTCATGGGAGCAGTTTCATTATAAAAAGGATTAATATTATAGAAAGATTCTCTCCAAAATATGTAAGCGTATGCAAATGGACATATTTCAGGAAATTGATTCTCCCCTCTTCTTTTAAATAATCCAGCAAGCCGCTTAATAGAACGAACTTTATCCCATAACACAAAAAAACCGCGATTTACGCGGTGATTAATGAGATAATGTTCTTGTCACCCGACAGTTTGTGTCACAATCATATTATCGTTTATTATTCACTTCAGTTATTCAGCTCCAAAGACAAATTCACACATCAATAACACAAGCCTTCTCCCCCTCATAAGAAATGATTCGCTTTCAGCGAATCCAAACGAACACGACTCGGACGTGTAATTGATGCCATGTCGTGTTCGTTTTGGTTTTTTCGAGAATTAGGGAGAAACTAAGTTTTTTGTATTTTTACAAGAAATGGTTTTCTCCAATAATTATATTCATAAGAAACAAAATACGAATTATTGACTGAAATTAGATCCCAAGCAACTTCCGGTACAGTTATATTTGTAACTACATCAGTACCACTTCTCTGGCAAACAATAATTCTGTTTCCTTCTTCAAGCTTTTTTTCGGTTATGAGCACTTCAACGCCAGTGTGTGATGTTTTGTTATACATAATAAAAAATGAGACCGCTATCAAGCTAACAATTAATATTAAAATATACCTCCTCTTAAACAACAAGCATCCTCCTTAAGTACATAGAATTATCATATTTTGTGTTATCACTGGTTTCACAGAAGATACTGCAATAATATCATTCCTAAGATCGTTATTAAAGGACTGATTAGTCTGCTTAACTTTCGACAATGAAATTAATGTTTATTCAAGATATCTGAAATGGGCCTCTTAATTACATATGAAAATAGAGGAGCAGGTTTAGTCCCAAACTCCTCTTTTCTAATACTGTTTAGCTAGATGAACCAATCGTAAAATTATTCGTCCAACTTTTTTTCATTCCCCAACTAGCATCCCATGTTATACTAGCAAATCCAAAGATAGCCCTAATAATTCCACTTGAGTACGGATGGGCGTATCCAGCAGCCCATACACCAGATAAAGTAGCATTCGATGTTGGAATTCTAACATCCTCCCTAACAAAGCCATATTGCTTAGACAGATTATAATTCGTATAGATATCAAACTTCGCTTCACTACCATAAACTGAAGTATTTAAAAATTCCATTGAATTGGATTGAATGCCACCAAGTTTATATTCATGATACGCTGTCCCTGCACGTCCAATGGTAGTCGTGTGACTTTGCCATGATTGTGCTACAGTATCTTGAAAAGCTAGGTTTGGATTACCATCCCACTTATACTCTGTATAGTAAGAGTATTCGTATTCAAGTCCGACTGTCCCTCTGAATACTAGCCACGACCATCCAGTCCAAATACCTTCAGATGCACTTCCCATAGCGGCAACTGAGACTGATTTATTTTCCCTTTTTTTAAACTTTTCCTTGTCATTTTCTATTTTTTGCATAATAGTATTTCGATTTTCATCGGTTACATCAAATTCATTACCGTCAATGTCAGTATAAATCTCTTTTTCATTTGTTTTTTCAACCGATATCTTTTTTCCACCTGCTGAAGTGATGTCATTTTTGATTTCTGATGACATCTTATCTATATCTTCTTTTGAAAAGCCCATATATTTTAGAATATTATCAATTTGTCCAATAGTTAAATTCTTTGTTACTGCAACAGGACTTATTCTACCATCTTTGTATTTAGTAATTGTTAGTTTTTCATCAATAACTATTTTTTGGTCTTCATTGGTTTTCTCTGCTAAACCTACCGATGGGATACTAGTAAGTACTAAAAAGAGGCAGATTAGTAAAAATGATAATTTTACTTTCAAATGTCATTCCTCCAATGTTTAATTTGCATGCAAGTAAATACGGGCCCAGTATTTCCCAGTCTTTATATTATACAAGGAAAAATTGAAAATAATTACAGAGAATTATGTTACAAATTTGTGAACTCGCAACGACTACCCGGTTGAAGCCCTGATTTCCCGGGACGGTTATGACAAGAACTTGACCCGCCGCGTACCTCCTGATTAAGGAAAATAAAGTTTGTTAGTCAATGTCCAGTAATTACGCGGGTTTTATGATTATTATAATTTAAAATAAGTTTGTTACTTAGAGGACTTTTATAAAAGGTAATGAGGTGAAAGTGGAAAATAAAGTTCGTTAGTGATGTTTACACTTGTAAAATCATCATATCCTCCAACTAATTTGATTCCTGACACTTTTAATAGATATGCCTTATTATTATAAGTATGGCAGCTTATTGGTACTGACTGGGCAGGAGCTGGAGATCCCTATTTAAGTAACGTTCTCCCGAGGGAGTTTAATGTACTCCATAAATATAAGGCCTTTCTTACCTGTAGTAGAAAGGAAAATCATACTATGATTTCTGCAATTTCTAAGCTATTGAAAACATCAAAGCCAAGTACCCACAAATAACAAAAAACAGCGCAGCTGTAACTGACCACATAGGCTTTTTCTTTCTCCAAGCCCAGAACAAACCACCTATCATTGCAATAACCCCAGTGGCAGCAAGACATATACTTGCCACATTCGGGAGAATTTCCATTTCTTCTCCCCTGCTCACATCGTACCCACTTATAAACGTAAACCATGGAAATGGTGGCCCATCATCAAGAATTGCTTTCAGGTTCCCGTGAGGAGGCTCTTGCTGCCCCATAAATGCTGTAACTACGAGCAATAAGATAATAACAATACTTTCAACTTTCATCCAGGACAACGTTTTACTACTTTCTTTACGTAACAAAAATGTATTAATGATTGCCAAACCTAATATCGGAACGATGAGAAGATGTTTGATTAGCATGGCTTGACCGAACGATGTAATCCAAGAGCTGATATAATATGGTGATAGTCTGCTCATTAACAGGAACCCTGCCATGATGTTTAGGGAGACACATGCGATTGCAATAGGTGTAAACCACTTCAGAAATGGCGCCCAGTTCTTAAGTTCAACTGTAAACCACCCCACAACGAAAAGTACACCAATCCAAACCATGGCACTAACAAAATGGGTCGTATGCGCTGCGAAACCAGTCCATCCATATAAGGAGGCTGAATGACTCGCATAACCAAATGTAATAAGCAAAATCAATGTTAAAATGGGAATTGCTTTCCATTTATACTTGATTGCCTTTGAATTTGGTTTTATACCTAAGAAAAATAGCATTGCCATGGCGGTTATCACGGTCATAAACCAAGCACTACCTATTTTATAGTCACTTAGTACTGTGAAGAGTAAATAAGGAATGTCATAATCTAGAATTTCCTTATAGAAAACAATGATTTTTATGACCTGAACCAGCGATAATAAGACAACTCCAAGTAAAACCCATGTTAAGGTATTGTCTGATATGTGATATCGTGGCCTTTTATTATCTGGCAGAAGGGCAAGAACACTTACGCCAGTGAGAATTGCGAAACAGCAATAAAGCAGAGCTTCTGAGATTACATAGAGCAACTACTTTTTCCTCCTAGCAATCAACAGAATAACAAGCGCGATAATTATTAATGCACCGATTCCTACATAAATCAAATAATTGGATGATGTAGATACTTCCTCAACTTCTGTTGCAGTTGGAGACGGTGTGCTAATAGGCACAACTGTTGCAGACGGTGACGGAGTAATCTTTAATTCTGTCTGTGCCTGCTTTTCCCCTTCTCTTTTCACCGAAAAAGAGTACTTCCCTTGAATCGGATGTCCATCCTCACCGACAATTGTCCACTGAACTTCATAAGTGTCGTTTGATAATGGTTGACTCAAAATACCTGTCATAACCTTATCTATAAGCAATACTTTATCTAACTTAATCTCCTGTTTTTTGCTATCAAACAACTTAAATGTACTTAAACTCTCAAGTTTACCTTCAAATGTTAGTGTGAGTTCTTTTAACTCATTCGTAACCACTGCATTTGCTGGAGGATTCGACTTATCAAACCCCGTATGAGCCAAAGCAAGATTTGAAAAAGACAAACTTACAAATAAAATGCCTAATACCATGACCAATTTTGCAAAATAGCTAATTCTTTGAATAGTGAACATCAGATATCCCCCAAATAATAATTGATATTAGCTACTTACTTACCAAATTCCCTATAGTAAGTAGCTATTTTTTCGTTGTCATATTACTTATTTTCGCAGTCGTAATAATCGTAAGCTGTTTAAGATAACAAGCAGCGCTGCCCCTGTATCACTTAAAACAGCCATCCATAATGTCAAAAGACCTGGGAAAATAAGAAGCAAAGCTACGGCTTTTATTACAATAGAAAACCAAATATTTTGTTTAATAATCTGTACAGCTTTTCGGCTTAAACGGATCGTATGTGGCAGCTTTTCAAGATTATCCGCCATAAGTACGATATCTGCTGTTTCCATGGCGGTATCGGTCCCTGCGCCTCCCATAGCTATTCCAAGGTCTGCAGTCGCAAGTGCAGGAGCATCGTTGATCCCATCTCCAACCATGGCAACAAAGTGTCCTTCTTTTTGAAGCTTTTTGACTGCACTTACTTTATCCTCGGGCATTAATTCCGCAAAATAACGGTTAACTCCCGTCTCAGAAGCAACTTTCTTAGCTGTGCCCTCATTGTCACCTGTTAACATGACAACATCATGGATACCAACAGCCTGAAGTCCTTTAAGAGCTTTCACCGAAGTACTACGAATAGCATCTGCAACGGCTATAATACCTAATATTTTCTCGCTTGTTCCGATAATCACAATTGTATTTCCGTCTTGTTGGAGGGATAAAATTTGTGGTTCATGCTCATCTAAAGATGTACTGAGTTCCTTGAACAATTTCATGTTTCCTGCAAAGTATTCAATATTACCAATCCATGCGCTGATACCTTTACCAACAATGTTTCTGAATGTTTCACCTCGAAGTACAGGGACACCCTTATTTTTGGCGTATGCAACAACGGCCTTAGCAATAGGGTGAGTCGAGTATTCTTCTAGCGTTCGAGCAATCGCAAGCAACTCATTTTCACTAGTTCCTGTTAGAAAAACTTGAGATACCTTCGGTTTCCCCTCGGTTAGCGTACCCGTCTTATCGAAGGCAATTGTTGAAATCCTTCCTGCTATTTCTAAGAAAGCACCACCTTTGATGAGAACCCCATTCTTAGCTGCATTCCCTATGGCTGAAACAATTGCTACCGGTGTTGAAATGACCAAAGCACAAGGACAGGCAATAACTAATAATTCTAACCCTTTATAAAACCAACTTCCCCAAGTTCCAAAACCAAGTAGTGGGGGTAGAAACATCACAACAAGAGCAAGAATAAACACAATTGGTGTATATATACGGGCAAATTTATCTACAAACGCTTCTGTTGGAGCTTTCTGCTCTTGCGCTTCTTCTACAAGGTGAATGATTTTGGATATGGTAGTATCTTCAACAAGCTTTGTTACCTTAATCTCCAATGATCCATGTTCGTTTATTGTACCTGCATATACACTATCACCAAAATGCTTATCAACTGGAATAGATTCACCTGTAATTGGTGACTGATTGACACTTGATTCCCCAGCAATAACAAGTCCATCTAACGGGATTTTATCCCCTGGTTTAATAACAATGACATCATCAACAGAAATTTCCTCTACAGGCTTCCTGACAAGCTCCTGACCTATTTTTACGAACGCCTCGGGAGGGGCCAGATCAATTAAACTTCGAATCGAATTTCGAGTCTTTTCAATGGACATCGTTTGCAGCACATTTCCTAGTGCAAACAACCAAACAACTGTAGCCCCCTCTAGCCATTGACCAATTGCCGCGGCACCTAGAACAGCTGCTGTCATCAGTACATTCATATCCAGTGAACGGCTTTTCACAGCATAATAGGCGCTTCTGGCTGGCTTATAACCACCGATGATAATTGGATATAGCGTAAAGTAGTGTAGTAAAGTATGGTGATACATTTGTGTAAGAGCCAATCCAACCAAAAAGAAGTAGAACTCCTGAAAATACAATTAGATTCCTACCTAAGTTATCTTTTTTAGACACTGTATTCTTCTGATTTCTCGAAACAAGGGATGCTTTATAGCCGGCTTTTGATATTTCTTTAATGACGTCCTCGACGGAGATATCATGCTCAGCTATCATTTTACCAGTTGAGAAATTGACACTTACACTTGTGACTGAAGGAAGAGATTTAAGATGATTTTCTATAGTCAGTGCACAGGAACTGCAATCCATTCCTTCGATGACATAGATTTTTCCTTTACCCTTTTTCTGGACTTCTTCGATGGTATGTCCCAATTTTGTTACTGAATCTGATAATAGATCAAGAGCTTTTTCATCATCGTAAACGACCTGCATTCTGCCAGTGTTATAGTTAACCTGGACCTCACTAATTCCTTTGATCGTTTTAACTGATTTTTCTATGGTTAACGCACAGGATGGACAATCCATTCCCCCGATCAAAAAATCAGATTTCAAAACAGAGAGATCTTCATTCATTTGTCTTATTGGTTGTGGCGACTCTTGACAGCACTCGTCATCGCATTTTTGTGAGGTACTTACATCCACAAGGTTAAAGCTTTTTTTGAGCTTTAGCTCTTTGGTTTCTTCTTTACAACAATCTTCTTTGCAATTTGAGTCGGAAGTTGTATGGAGTATTGTTAAGCTTTTTTTGAAAATGGGTTCTTTATTGGACTCGCATTTTTTATCTGAGCAACAAGAATCTTTATTCTCATTATCTTCACTCATTTTGTCCACCCCTTTACTTATTACTGCAACAATCCATTTGATCATTTTTATCACATGCAGCTACTTCCTCTTCAACTTGCATGAAAACATCTTCCATAATGCTTAAAAACTGTTTGATTTGCTCGTTTCTGAGGCTGTAATACACATATTTTCCCTCTTGCCTTCCAACGATAATTCCACAGCCCTTTAAACATGTAAGATGTTGAGAGATATTTGATTGATTTCCTTGAATTTCTTCAATGATTTGGGAAACTGTTTTTTCTTTATCTTTGATGCAATCCAAGATTTGAAGCCTAGTTTTATCACTAAACCCACGCATGAATTTGGCTTTAACGTCTAATTGATTTTGAATCATTTTGGTTCCCTCCAACAAAATAGTTTTTACTAATATGTTAATTATCATCATATTAGCTCACTCTAATATATGTGTCAAATTAAACCCCCATCTTTGGAATGGGGGTTTCGTTATTTATATAGGCATAGGCGTTTTTGTTGGACTTGAATAATCCTTTTTATAAGTGTTATCAATCGTTTCACGAATTTCTTTTAATGATTTCCCATCTTGTTTCATTTTTATGGACTGGACAGCAATTTGTAAGCAAACTCCACAACGTGTACCATGGTCATCCCATACGACAGAGCCATCTTTATTAATTTCCTTTACAAAACAGTCCATATTGCTGGTATGACCAGCACTTTCTCCACAACCACAATAACAGGGTATCCACTTCAATATGTCAGTTGCCTGTCCTGATGCTTCGTAGACTATTCGAATTTGCTCGGTCTGTCCTTTTAAGAAAGTTGGCAACACATTGACTGATGCCGTTTTCTCTTGTAGATCACCACTAGCATGCTCCTGGTGGTCTGAATGGTCTTTGTCTGATGTAACTTTTTGTGAACCACATGCAGTAAGTACTGCCGCCATAGATAATACAATCATCATTTTCTTTACTGAATGTTTCATTGCTTCACCTCATATATTAGCTTCCCCTAATATAACATACTTTGTCCATACAGCAGCCATTTCTAGCCAATGTTCATTAATTTGTATTAATTTAATGGATTTACAATCATATTAGTAAGATATAATATGTTCGAATCGGTTAGAAATACGAACTAATAGGAGAACGGATATTCAATGATATATGTAACGGAGACTTTATTATACGTTTGTTTTTGTATCATTACTGGAGGACAAATCTTAAGTCTGGTTCCTGAAGATAAGCGGCCTACAATCGAAATCCCCAATTTGCTGATCATTTTATGTGCAGGTGGAATAGCTCTTTTATCTTTTGCTCCTGTATTTAAAATCATTGATTTCTTAGCCAAGGACTTTGGAGAGAGCTATTGGGTTATAGGTAAAGGTGTTCTTCTTGATTTTAAAATGGGACATGCATGGTTATATACCCTCTTTTTCTCTTTCGCTTTAATATTTATTAGGGTCCTGCGTGGATCCAAAAAGGATCCCTTTGTAGATATCCTTGGCTTAATTTTCACTTTAGGGTTGATTGGAGCCTTTGGCTGGGCTAGTCATTGTGCATCCAATTTTGCCATAAAAGGATTTATGACACATAGCACTCACTTTTTTGCTGTCTCAGTTTGGATCGGCATATTGCTAATCGCAGCTTGGTTCTCGAAAGATCAGCAGCATTGGCAGGCTTTCTTCAAATGGTTTAGCCCTGTTGCTTTGGTTTGTGTATCCGTAACGGTTATAGCGGGACTTATTCTGATGAAATTTATTGTTCCAGAGTATTTAAACTCCTGGATGATTACATATGGACAAACATTATTAATCAAACATGTATTGATTATCCCACTATTCGTTATTGCATTTATGAATGGATTCCTAACTAAACGCAAATTCTTAACCCATCCGAACTACGATCCAAAACCTTGGCTCCGGGCTGAAAGTATTATGGCCATTCTTGTTCTATCGGCAACTTCAGTAATGGGACAACAGAATCCACCCCATGAGTTAAGTATTGAAAATACAATCAAGTTGACACAGCCATCAACTCTATTTACTTTGTTTAATCAACTTCCTGCTGATTTTATTGTTAGAATCGGGGTTAATTTATGGAGTTTTGTTCTCCTACTTCTTGCTGCCTTGCTTATTTTCACAATGCTATTCATTTTTGTCAAAAGACAAAAAGCTTCTCTGCTTGTCATCTCAATGAGTCTGATTCTTGCAGTGGTAACGTATGTGACAATCATGGTTAGTGTAGTAATATAGCTGGACTTATTAAACACAAAAGACCAATCCGCAAATCGGATTGGTCTTTTGTGTTCTTGAACGTACATTCTAATGCCCGAGTCGATGTTGTCTATCCAAAAGAGAAGCCTTCCCCTTACAGCCCAGTCTTCCATAGCTAGGCCCCATTTTATCGTAACAGAAAACTTTCAATATCCACATAGCTTCAAATCATTTATTGGCTTGCTCCGTTATGAGTTCAAATTTACAACGCCACTTAATTAAGCAGATTATAGCATCTACTGTTGAAAAGCTGCCCGGTAGTTGAGAAGGTCGACTTAGTAGCTTAGAGCCATGCTTTACTTACAAACTAACAACACAACCCCTAAAAGCAAAAAAGTGAAAGTTTACAAAAGTAAAATTTCACTAACGGACTTTATTTTCCACTAACGATCTTTATTTTCCTTGATCAATCATTGATTCAAGAAAATAAAGATTGTTAGTTAAGGTCCAGTAACTATGCGGTTTTCAAGATTGTTCAAAATTTAAATAAGCTTGTTAGTCATGGGACTTTTTCAGCTTGTAATGTAGAGAATATGGAAAATAAAGTTCGTTAGTTATTTTTACAATTGTGATTGAAGTCTTTTTTTATTGCTTGCAAATATCTTCAATTTGCGTCTGAGTTGTAAGCGTCAAATACTCCCCACATTTAATATCTCAACAGTCCATGAAAAAATGAACAAATCCTTACCTAGAGCTTATAAGCTATTAAAAGCTTCGATGCTACTGCACCTAAATTGCAAATCAAGCTCGCTTATCCCAATCGCCTTTTCAAGAATTAAGGACCGCACGGTGGCGGCCCTAAATTAAAAAATAACCTCTATTCGATATTTTCTTCGAGAACAATCACCCAATCATTTCCCTTTTTTTCCAGGTGGGCTACATGTATCTTACCATCATGCTTTTCCCAAACGATTTTCGCTTTGTTTTTATCTTTGTGAAGCAATACGCAATCAAGAAAGTCTCCCATTTCGTATGCTTCTTTTGCTTGAATAGATGCTTTCGAATAGGCTGAAGCTTCTTGGCTTGATAACATGTTTTTAAATCGAATATCGATATCTGGATCAGCAATTAGTTCCCAATCTTTTTTATCGAAATCTTTGTCATATTTACTAATAATTTTTTCGGTAGCGTTTTCCCATGTTTTGTACAACTTATCATATACATCTTTTTTTTCTGTTTGAGCGTATTCTTTATGTGCTGTTATATGGGAATTAATTGAATTTTGTTTAATAAGTTCTTTTTCAGGTGACATTGAAGCGTTGGTAGTATTATTTATGTAAAGAACACTACCAATTACCAAAGCCGTCCCAGTTAATACGGTTGCAACAATCTTTTTACTCATTTTCATTTGGTTACTCCTCCTTTAAGATGTTGGCCCACAAAAACTACCACCACCAGGGCATGGCCACTTTACTGTATGTTCTCGATATTCATTACTTGGACTATTGTTTCCCCACCACCAGTTATGGCTGGTAGTAAGAACATAGGAACTGGATGTAGGGTGTGTCCCAGAATCGAGATAGTCATCTACACTGGTTCCGCCAACAGTTTGATTTTGATGATTGCCGACCAGAATCCCATCTTTAAATAGTTTTACTCCTGCAATCATAGATACTGGTTTAACACCTGCTGGATACATCCCAGTATCATACCATGTACTTGCTCCACCTGAAAGATATGAACCACTTGAACTCAGATATCCATAGCTTAAATTACCAACGATCTGTGCTGCATTAATATTTGTAGAAAAAGATGTGACTGAAAACAAAGCAGCGGCAGTTAAAACGCACTTGAATAATTTCACTTTTTTCATTTATTACCTCCATAAGTACAATGATTTGTGGGGATTAATAATAAGAATAATTTTTGCCATTCAAAACCTCCTTCTATAAAATAGATTGCGCTTTTCATTCAGCCATGACGAAGTTCAATATCTTGTATAAAAATATTGGCTTTTTCTTCACCGGCAAAAGAAAAGCCTGGGGAATCAGTTTCCTTGCGAAGTGCATTGGAAATCGCTTCCTTACAACATAGTAGACACTCTGAAACTCGATAAAGTTGCAATGATTTGTATATTTAGTAATTTATACCTATTTGGCAAGTTGTTATAAGGCTTAAAAACACATAGTTTCTTAAAACCATTAGCATTATTTCTTTTTTTAATTACAAAATACGACAATCATAGTAATCGAGAGTTACTTTTGGTGGGGCAACAAAAATAACCAGCCAAACAGCCTCCATCCATTAGAGAGAGAGGCTAGGGCGATCCTATTTTCGAAAAGATACGGCAAGCAAGAGGTAGTGAATGATACCAGGGCGCCAACTTACTCAGCGCTTCGGGATCCGTAGCATCTTGCAACTGGGGCATGGATTCAAACAGATACTTCAGGTACATGTATGGATTTAGTGAATTGGCTTTCGCTGTCTCAACAAGGCTATAGATGATGGCGCTTGCCTTAGCTCCTCGCGGCGTATTGCTAAACAAGAAGTTTTTACGCCCAATCACTACGGGCTTGATCGAGCGCTCACTGCGATTGTTGTCGATCTCGCCGGATCGAGACCGAACCCTTCCTGAACAAGAGCGGCGAGTCCGTCGATCGATTTGCGAAGATCCGTAGAACCTGCAGCCAAGTAGACAGGGTGAGCGCTGGATAGCGTCAGCATGATCTGCTTAATGCTTCAACAGCTTCGCGAAGCAACTGAGGGTCAAAGCCGGGTTGAAGTTCGATGCTGGCTATCCCAACTTGAACAACAAGGGAGGAGGTGGCCGTACATGAAGCAGGTTCGATTGCGGTGAGTGGAACGAAAGTCTGGGAAGAAGAAATGGTAGCTACGGCAGAGACCATTTTTAACTTACGCGTCCAATATTTCATTTGTTCCAACTCTACGTGATTGGCGGAGCACCAGTGAGTCATTTTGGGTCCGCTGGATTTGAAATCTGAGACGCGGACTTCCCATTCGCGTTGGCGCCTATCTTTTGGGGACATGGGGCAGCCTCCTGTTTTCTTAGGATGCCATCATTTTCTCATAATTAAGGAAAGCTTGTAAGGTGTGCACGATTTGACGCTTACTCTGAGTTACGAATCGGTGACGACAGCGGCAAGCCGGGCTTCCAGTATATAATTCTATATTTAACGTTATCATCCATGTGACGCTTCTTAATCGTGGGTTCAGTCTAAACTTATTTTCGCTTGCTAAATCAACAGTTACAGCGTATTAATTTATAGTTCTCCCAACTACCTTCTTTTTAGTTTAGCTTCTCTCAACGTTTTTCGTTCACTTATCTCTTTTTCCTTTAAGCTCAATGAATTTTCGATTAAACGTTGAAAAAAAATCAACTTTCTATACCTACGATAGTAGCTAATAATAACGTGCCCCAAATAAAACAAGGTAAATGTAGAAAATGTGAGAGCAAAAAAGATAATTTCTTCCATATCGTAATAAGGTTTAATTATAACGAAGAAAACATCCTTTATGACAAATAAAATAAGAGTAATAAGAATTGCAAAGAAACTCGCAAGCAAACCAACGTGTTTATACTCATCAACCCATGAGTCCAAATCAATTTTAATATTGCGGCATTCCTCTACAGTGAACCCGTCGTTCAATTTCTTTTGTAAAATCATAATTTTATTAGCTGTATCTTTCATGTCATTGCTTTTCGTACAATCATTGAGAAATTTTAAATACTGTTTATAAGAGTTTTTCAACAACGACTTTGTACCTGCGAAATAATTCCATATAGACAGTAAAAATATTACCACAATCAATCTAATAGTGACTTGCAATATCAAGTAGTTCCCTCCAAATAAAAATAATGGTATATCCGTCATGGGCCAGTGATCAAGTGCTGTGGTTGAGGTTTCGCAGCAGCTCTTACTTGCCGCGCGTCAAGCCACTCATTGTCTTAATTTTATTATGTTTACATTTACTTTTGTAAAAGCGACTAACGAACTTTATTTTCTACTAACACACTTTATTTTCCACTAACGAACTTTATTTTCCTAGACCACCTCCACTAACAATCTTTATTTTCCTTGATCAATCATGTGCATTTGTTCTATCCTGTTGTTTTACTGTGATACATAGCTTCATCGGCATGTTTCACAAGCTGACTTGCTGTAACTCCCGAGATCCAAGTTGAAAAACCAATACTTACAGTAACACGCAGCGAAGATTCGTTCTCTATTCTATATCGAACTTTTCTCAGCAATTTCTTCCATATAAACACCAGTTTTTGTCACTAGAGATTCCATTCCTTCCTCACCGTCACGTCCTGTATATCCCTTTCAAAATCGTCCTTAGTTTCCATACAATTTTCGTTCATCATAGACACTAACTATATATAATAAATCTTTTTTGCCATGGGGGGGCCATCAAATACTAGGCAATCTGAATACTTCGCTACAATGTAGGTTGATTTGTGTCACTGGAC
>NZ_WHOC01000127.1:0-5910 GCF_013141785.1 Paenibacillus germinis | reverse complement strand
ATTGCTCCATAAAACTTCAATTCGCCACATCGTCTGAAGTCGATCCCAACAAATCCAATGTATTAGTTACTTAGAGCTATGCTGCCCGTTACTTGAATGATCAAAAAAAGGAACTGCCGCGAGACAAACTCCACTATCGGTTGTCTTTAGATAAATACACTTTAAGGAATCATAGCAGTAGAGTAGTAACGGATTGCCTTTCCCTTTTCTTCAGCATACTGGATCTCTCTCCTTGTGCTGTTCCCTATGTAACCATCAACATCAATTACGAATATTTCATCAGAAATATCAATCTTTCTAAAATGCAGGTTTCCAAGTAATTCAGCTTGTTCTTCTGATATTTCAAAACCATCGCTTTGCTCAAAGAAGGCAACGCTAATAACGATGTTACCTTGAAGCGTAAGAAATGCATTTGCTTGTTCAAATTGTCCTTTGAATTTTGTAGAACCGCATAAAGTAATGACTCGCATATTCAAATCCCTTTCTCGATTAACTCCTTAATATATTCTTTCATCAGTTTGAATTTCCTTCCAGTAACCTTGAGGCTAACAAACTATGCTGCCCGTTAGTTTAGAAATCTGCGATTTTTTCTATTATTTGCCAAAACAAAAGCAATTCGCTATACTAATACCTAGATAATCGATGCATATGTAATCTATACATAGAAAGGAGCATTTATGAAAATTAGCAAGGAACTTATGAAAGGCAGTACTATCATCCTAATACTAACACTTTTGAACCGTAAGGACATGTATGGGTATGAAATGACCAAAGAGATGGAAACGCACACGGACGGTGTTTTTACCTTGAAGGAGGGGACTCTGTACCCCATTCTTCATTCCCTTGAATCAGATAAATACGTGGAAGCCTACTGGATTGAGAAGGATGGCCGAAAGCGAAAATATTATCGTATTACAAAGAGCGGCAAAGATGAACTCGGACTTAAAATGGAGGAATGGACGCTGTTTCGCAGCACTGTCGACCGTGTTATAGGGGAGGGTGGCATGGTATGAATCCGATTCGATATCAGGAAGACGTCAAAGAGTTCTTGAAGCAGGTCTGCTCACATATTCGAGCTAAAGAAGTTCATCATGAAGTGCAAATGGAGCTGGAGGGTCATTTACAAGATATCATTGAAGAGAAATTAGACAGAGGAATTGCGTTAAATACCGCCATAAAAGAAGCGATCACCCAGATGGGAGCTCCCGAACTTATCGGTGCTCAGTTTCATAAGGTACATCGCCCACGGACTGATTGGAAGCTGCTTGGGCTTCTGTCCTTCTTCATACTGTTTGGGCTTGTCGCCGTTTTTACCGCTCAGGCTTCACTTGTCCAGCGTCTAGGTTTCTCTTCAATTGGATTGAAACAAGTCATCTATGTTTGTGTTGGCGGACTTCTTATGCTTGGAATCCGCTTGTTCAATTATCAGAAATTAGCCTCCTATTCCTGGGCCTTATATATCGGTACGCTGATCTTACTGGTTTACTCCATAACAACAGGTTACCGATTAAACGGCATGGATGGCTATTTGCAATTGGGTAGATTCGTCGTGAATGTTGTTTCCATTTCTCCTTATTTGTTTCTATTGTCATTAGCGGGAATTTGGACGGATAAACCTACTAACCAATTAACTGAATCATGGATAAAGTCAATTGCGCGGTCACTATGGTTGAACTTCGGTATTCTTTTAATACCGTGTGTCATTTTCTTAAAGGCACACTCTCTCACGGATTTTATCTTGTTTTTCTTAGGATCTGCTTCAATGCTTCTAACGCTAAAGAAGAGTCGCAGTATTCTAATTACGCACGTGACCTTGATTTTCGGTTCCGCATTCTTTTTTTTGTTAACCTCGCACCATCGGTCTAATTCGTTTGATCGGTGGATGGCCTTTTTAAAACCCAAAGAAGATACACAAGGGTTTAATTATGTCCTGACACAATCCAAAGAAGCTATCACATCAGCTAGCTGGTGGGGACATGGCTACGGTACTCCATTACCTACTTTACCTGAACTTCATTCCAATATGATGTTCGCTTATTTGATCTATTGCTTCGGCTGGGTTGCCGGTATTCTTATCTTCTTGATGGTTATATTATTTATTTTCCATTCCTTGCAAATCAGCGGCAAAATCCGAGACACTTATGGGAAAGCCCTGCTTTCAGGAATACTCACGCTATTCGTGATCCAGTTTATTTGGCCAATGCTGATGTCTTTCGGTTGGGCGCCTCTAGGTGCTTTCTCGCTTCCCTTTATTAGCTATAACGGCACTCTTGTCATCTTTCAGTTTGCAGCCATTGGCCTAATTCTTAGCGTGTATCGGCGTAAGGATTTACTAGGTATACAAACAAAGAGACAAAACTAATAATTGAAACAGCGGCAGCCAGGGACGAGGAAAATAATTAAAGTCCTAGACTGCCGCTCTCTTATTTAACTATAGTTTCCCGTTAGTTTAACCCTCGTCCAATCACATTTGCTGAAATTGGTTGAAGACCAAGTTCTCTTGCCCAAATAGATAGCTGCCCCATATGATGAATTTCATGAGCAATCACATGTCGCAAGATCTCGCCTTTGGTAAACCGCCCTTCAGTCCACGGTACACTCACAGTTTCGTTTTCATAATCACTTGACCATGTATCAAGGAATGCCTTTGTTTCTTTGAGCCAAGAATCTGAAAGTTCCTTTACTTGCTGGAGTGTTTGATAGTTCTCATATTGTACTTGGATGTCAGGCTTACCTTGTATACCACGAATCCAACTATATTCCACGTCTGAAATGTGAAAGAATGTATACAGAATACAACCTGCCCCACCAATTCGATCACGTAACAATTCTTCTATTGGGACTTGCTTACACAGTTCAAACCATTCATCTCTTACCTTCCAGTTGTACTGAAACAATTTTATCAACTCAAAGCAACTCCCAATTTATCAGTTTATATCTATTTATGATTCGTATAGAATAACAACTTCTCCTTTATTGCTAAGCAATGCTGCCCGTTTGTTGAGCGTACAGCGGCACGCAGTATTGCATCGCCAATCAGACACCCCAGCGGGAAATACCCTAATCGTTGAGCTACTCTCTGTGAAGCAATGTTACTGGCGATTACGTCATAACTTATTCGTTGGGTTACAATGAGCAACGAAAGATGTCTTTATATTTATAATCAATTGGTCTAATTTGACCGCCTTTTCAAATGACGGTTTTCTTTTTTTGATCAAAATAACTTTAAGAAAGTAATTGTAAATGCCTACAACAAAACAGATGAACCGTGGACATTACCTATTGTAGTTCCTCTTGATTAACCAGTGTCCATATATTTTCTTCTTTATTCAATATCGTGGATTTGATTTTTAAAACGATATCCGCTATATGAAAGCTTCCGTTAGAACGTTCCCATACTACTCTGGCTGCCTTGTGATCTTTACTCAACAAAATTCCATATTGAGAATCACCTGTTTTATATTCTTTTTTAGCCTCGTTTAGTGCCATAAAGAACGATTGTGCTTCAACATCTGAAAGTTGGTTTGTGAAATGCCTGTCAATATCAACTCCGTAAATTAAATCCCAGTCATCCTTTTTAAATTTTTCACCTTTACTCTCCTCAATCTTAATAATTCCTTTTTCCCATGATTTGTACAATCGATCTACGACTTCCTTTTTTTGCTGTTGCTCTGCTGGTACAGTTACTACTTTAAAGGACGTTGCATTTTCGGTCGTTGCATTTTCGGTCGTTGCATTTTCTTTTGGAGTAGAAGTAGCGAATGCAGGTGTAAGCGAGAGTATTACTGCAATAACCGCTCCAGAAATTGTAATAGTAATCCACTTTTTGTTCATATTTTTATCTCCTAATAGTACCTTATTATTAATAAGCAAACGTTCTGAGACGCATAGAGAAGTCGTAATCTGAATGTTTAAACCCTTTTTTAAGATTTCTGCCCGTTAGAATTACTTTCCTCATTTACATAGACATTTACAGATGAATTAAACTCAACTAAATCACCAATAGCAGGATTTTGGCTAAGTATAATACCTTTCTCAAACTGATCACTAGTGGTCTTATTAATATTTAATTTAATACCTTTAGACTCAGCAATTTTAACCGCATATTTCCATCATCTAAAATAGGGACACAATGCACACCGCCAATGGGTTTGTCTGTTGGTAATTCAGTAATAAAGCTTAACATCTCTAAAATTCCCCCATGAAAATTGGTTTTTAATATCGGTTTAAGGCAATTGTTTATAACGTAGTGATTGCAAACAGCAAAATCCAACTTGTTAACGAATTAATTCGTGAGGAATACTTAAATTCCTTTTTATGTAATAAAATTTGAAAGCTCTTATTGAGCATATCTACCCTTAAGAAGTAATAAATGAATTTCCTAAAAATATCGGCGATATAATTCTCTTCTACGCTCTCCACGCAGCTGCGCATAAATCTGTGTAGTAAATGCTTTTTCATGCCCAAGCATACCCTGAATAAATTCTAGCGGTGCACCGTTATCTAGCAATTGACAGGCATAGGTGTGACGGAATCGATGAGGATATACATTGGCACTAATTTTCCCGCGTTGTGCTAGCTTTTTTAAAGACCAACGTATTGTTGGAATCGTCAATCGACGGGTCGGATTCGTTTCGGTAACAAACAATGCTTTACAGGTATCTTCACGGCTCTCTAGGTATCTTTTTAACCAAACCTTACACTCGGTAGTAAAGTAAACCTCTCTTTGTTTAGAACCCTTACCATTCACAATTGCAGAACTGTTCTCCCAGTTCACGTCTTCAATGTTTATTTTCTGCACTTCTCCAACGCGGCAGCCCGTGCAGTATAGGAATTCCAACAGAGCATGCTCACGGTGAGATCGACAGGTAATCTTAAGATGAATAACATCCTCCTCAATTAGAAATTTTGGAATACGTTTGTCCATCTTTGGTTCTCTCAGCTTGAGAGAAGGATTCCGTGTGATATGCCCTTCTTCAAATGCAAAGCGAAAAAGGGAGCGTACAAATCGAATCCGATGACCTAAGCTGCTAGGTTTTAACCGCTCTGATACCCTAGCGAAGTAGTCTTTTAGCAAATTTATAGAGATTTCTTCAATCTCTAGATCACCCAGTTCACGGACCAACATCTTTAGTTGTAGAAAGTATGCTTTCATTGTATGCGTACTGAATCCCAGAATACGTTTGTCAGCTTCATACAACATCCATAAATCCTTCAATGTCATAATAAAAACCCTCCCAAGTATTAGTATCTCTAGCTTTGCTAGAATTGGGAGGGTTTAATCTTTATTGCTTATTGTTGTGCTAGCGTTATTCGATATGACACATTTTGTCGACGTTTAGATTACCCATTAAGTCCTTCTGGCAATTAATAATAGCGAACTTGACACAAATAAAGGTCCACATCACAATCACTCAATCCGATACATAACTTCCAAATCCTTTCCCAAAAGATCACACAATTTTTTAGCTGTCGCACGCTCACTGATTTTAGAGATCTTTCCAGTAAGCTGAAATAGGAGTGGCTTAAACCTTTAATAATTCTTGCCTTCATGACGCGTCAGTCTTTGCCCTTATCCTCATATCCCTGCTTTTACCCTAATCACATTTGTTTACAACTGTAAATTTCATTAAACCACTTTATTTCAGGTTAAATAACTTTATTTCAGATTAAACAACCTTATTTCATCTTGCCAATTTCTTTCACACCAGTTTTTGTCACTAGAGATTCCATTCCTTCCCCACCGTCACGTCCTGCATATCCCTTTCAAAATCGTTCTTAGTTTCCATACAATTTCGTCCTCATAGACACTAACTATATATAATAAATCTTTTTTGCCATGGGGGAGCCATCAAATACTAGGCAATCTGAATACTTCGCTACAATGTAGGTTGATTTGTGTCGCTGGAC
>NZ_WHOC01000003.1:0-661 GCF_013141785.1 Paenibacillus germinis | reverse complement strand
TTCCAGCACCGGGCAGGCGTCAGCCCGTATACTTCGCCTTGCGGCTTCGCACAGACCTGTGTTTTTGCTAAACAGTCGCTTGGGCCTTTTCACTGCGGCCCCCTCGGGCTATTCACCCTACCGAGGCACCCCTTCTCCCGAAGTTACGGGGTCATTTTGCCGAGTTCCTTAACGAGAGTTCTTCCGCGCGCCTTAGAATTCTCTTCTCACCCACCTGTGTCGGTTTGCGGTACGGGCACCTTCGCCTGGCTAGAAGCTTTTCTTGGCAGTGTGAACTCATGACCTTCGGTACTTAAAGTTTCCCTCCCCATCACAGCCCAGCCTTACGATGTGCGGATTTGCCTACACATCAGCCTCACTGCTTGGACGAGCATCCATCAGCTCGCGTCACTATCCTTCTGCGTCACTCCATTGCTCATAACGGCTACGGTGGTACAGGAATTTCCACCTGTTGTCCATCGACTACGCCTTTCGGCCTCGCCTTAGGTCCCGACTTACCCTGAGCGGACGAGCCTTCCTCAGGAACCCTTAGGTTTTCGGCGGATCAGATTCTCACTGATCTTTTCGTTACTTATACCGGCATTCTCACTTGTATGCGCTCCACCTGTCCTTACGGTCAGAATTCAACGTACATACAACGCTCCCCTACCCATGCACATAC
>NZ_WHOC01000126.1:0-550 GCF_013141785.1 Paenibacillus germinis | reverse complement strand
AAGGACAAAATTGTTTATAATCATGTTCTTTATTATTTGAGAGAGGTTGAGACAGCGATTTATCCCCAATTACAAAGTATTAAGAGCAGTATGAAGAAGCGTGATATCAAAGTACTAAACACAACCACGAATGCAATCGGGATTAACGTTGAATACAAGGTCCGCGGCTACATTCATCATTTCACAATGCTTCGCAGCTTGGTCAAGGCCGAGCTTATGACCACGCTCATGAATATGAGGAGGACGTTGTGATGAGCGAGAAACGTGAGAGGACAATATTCCTCTCGGACTGCCAGTCGTTCTATGCAAGTGTTGAAAAGGCAACTCATCCAGGTCTCGAAAATCTTCCTGTTGTTGTGGCTGGGGACCCGGCTAGGAGATCAGGTATTATTTTGGCGGCATGCCCAATCGCTAAAAGCTTTGGAGTTAGTACAGCTCAGCGGCTTGGTGAAGCGCTCCAATTGTGTCCAAACGCTATCGTAATGCGTCCACACATGCAACGTTATATAGATGTATCACTTGCCATTACTGACATTTACAGGGAATATAC
>NZ_WHOC01000125.1:0-6176 GCF_013141785.1 Paenibacillus germinis | reverse complement strand
CGCTCCAATAAACAAGCTTATGAAGTCCCTCTGTCGACAATACGATAGAAGTTCCCGTTTGCTCAGCGCCATCGTCTACAATGTAATGGGTATCGGCAACTCCCGAGCCGATGTCGCTTGCGCTTAAGATAACCGTAATATCTTGATTGGCCCAGCCACTTGGCGCATTGTCCGTAGTCAATGGCGGTTGTTTATCCGCTACTCCCGCTACTCTGTAGACGGCTTTTGCTTTTATTGCCGTTCCTTCGACTGTGCCGTTAACGGTAAAAACTCCCACATTAGCTACCATATCTGAAGTAATAGGGGCCCATGCAACGTCAACTAATCCAGTTGTTCCATCGTTGTATACAGCCTCGATCTGTGCAGGAAGTGCGGGTATTACGCCTAAGTTCGTATCCACAGCTACCAATTTATAATCTACAATCGTCTTTACAAATTCTTTTTTCGCTTCATATACCTCAAATTCTGTAAGACCGAGTTCACCCTGTTCACTCGGAGAAGAATTTGAAAACTTATTATCAGGGTCAATTGTGAATTTAATCCAGCTAGTCACAATCGGCTGGTCAAAAATAACAAAGTTGTCAGGCTTTCCTTCCCACTTTATATTCTCTACCTTCTTGCTGCCTCCTTCCCATTCCAAAAGCCCTTCTCCAATCTCGTTGATTTTGTGACCGCGGTCTACCAGGTTCACTTTGCTGATTGCAAATGGAGTGCCAAAATCCAATCGGATCCATGGAGCTTTGGCATTATCACCTGGTGATGATGCCCAACTTGTATCTCTGTTGCCGTCTACCGCTTTGATACCAACATATCTGGCATCATCGAATCTGACCGACTTTACCGATACATTTGCTTTCGGCGCAATATTTTCGCCAACCGCAGCAATTGTCACAGGACTGCTTACCAGAGACACCCCGTCTAAAGTAACCTTTACAACAACGGTCGCATTAAATCCATTACCGATATCACCTTTAACAACGATCGTATTGCTACCCTCAACAACCGACAGCCTTTGATCACTAAATTGATATTCTACAGCAGCCCTTGATAAATCGGCTGTTTCACCTGTATTTAACAAGCCTTCAATTGTAGCAACGATAGGTTGGTTGGGTTTAATCGCCGTTTTATTTAGCTTAACGTTAATGTTGTTTAAGTAAGATCCCATAAAGATTTTTCCTGACTGATCTACAAAAAGATAAGTAACCTCTTCAATAGAACGTCCGCCTATTGTTGCTCTTATGTGAATCTTTGCCATACCTTTTGAAACAGCGGTCAGCAGGTTTGAATCGCCTACCGTAATCACACCCTGGTTTTCACTTGTTACCGTGATCACCGCATCTTTCATATCAATCGGTGCACCCGCACCCGTAAAAGCCTTAATGTCATATCTACCTGTAGCAGCATCAAACGGCTTAAACTCATATTCGAAGCGATCAAATAAATTGGACGTATCCAATCCGTTTATTGCCACTTCAAGCAAATCAATCGTTGACCCGTTTGAACCGCCCTCAAATAGTAATTTAACGTATTGAGCTTCTGTGTATAATGCGTATTGGTCATAGAATCCAAAATTAGCAGTACCCGTCGGACCGTTAACGGTTTTGACATCAGTCCATGCCACGCCATCAGCGCTAGTTTGAATTTTTATTGTTTTAGGCGTATTGATATATTTTTGATCCAAAGAATTGAAGTTAAGATTGATATTGGCAATCTGAGACTTTGTCGGCAGCTTAAATTGAATCCATGCCTTTTCATTTGCAGGTACCGACCATTTGGATCGATCAAAATGAATGCCTTCAATTGTTTTTCCATCAACTAATTGACTTACTGCACCTTGATTATGACTAGCAGTAATTTCAGTGGTTCCTGTAAGATTTTGGTATGGCAACAGGTCCATGAATATTTTATTTGTTGTAAATGTTTTGCCGTCTAACGTTACATCAGCCCAAACGACTCCCCGTGTAGGTTGTTCTACGAAAGGCGATATAATTTCATTTTTGTTGAAAGTAAATCCATTTGTTTCTCTGATCGATACAGGCTTATAATTGTCACCCGCTTTTAAATCAACGACACCGCCATGCCATTGAATTTGTGCCGCATCAAGCCCTATTGCTCCGCCTTTCGATGATCTGCCTTCGATTTGATAGCTGAGTTTTTCTAGTGTACCAAACTCGCCGTAAGCTTCCTTTCCATCCACGAGTAAAGTTGCGCCAATCATGTTTTCCCCAACATAAATGTTGCCGTCTCTTGTTGTTACTTTTAATGTATC
This sequence comes from Paenibacillus germinis, assembly GCF_013141785.1. Lineage (NCBI taxonomy): Bacteria > Bacillati > Bacillota > Bacilli > Caryophanales > Paenibacillaceae > Paenibacillus > Paenibacillus germinis. The sequence goes on along the minus strand of NZ_WHOC01000125.1, from coordinate 3,907 downwards.
CTGTTTCGTTACACCTTCATAAGTACCGCTAACTGTGATCGTAGTTGTTCCGTTAGATACCGGCGTTACGATTCCATTAGCATTAACTGCCGCAATTGCAGGATTCGCACTATTGTATGTTAAACCTGAAAGCTTGGCTTTAAGCGCCGGAAATGTCATATATCCTTCAGTGTTGATTTTGAGCGATGAGGATGTCAACTGCTCACCAGTTGCTTTGACATTAGTAAGCGTATATTTGCGTGCAGAATTGTCCGTTACAATCTTGATGATTGTGTCAACCTGATCCTCCTGGACATTAGCAAGATTGACGGTCAGACTATCTCCATTTTGTACAAAAGAAGTGACAGGAATATCCTCGTTCAACCAGGTTACGGATGTCACATGATCTGGAACCGGACGAATGGTTAAAGACTTTCCAGGAATGGCATCAAACCCTTTTTTGCTGTCAGGTCCTTTCATAATATGAAGATAAACATTGTTGTCTCTATACGTTGCGTATCCCCATTGTGGACCTGTCGTACTGTTAGCTAAAGCAAATTTTTCATAATTGCCTTTTCCATCATCTTCGTAGCCATAGCCCGAGAGGAAATATGGCATTGTACCCGTTGTAGACTCATGTCTTTCCGGCTTTCCTTCAGGTGCAAACCATTTTACAAAACTTTCTCTTACATCAATGTATTCCTGCTCTGCTTTAGGATACCTTGTCGCAATTTCCTCAGGGGAGTTCCAATTGGGACCGCGACTATCTACAGGCGTCTGATCATTATTATCCACATAGCCTCTGCCAGCATTCATGATCATTTCCTTGGCAACTTGCCTGTAGTCATCTCGTTTACCGTAATATGGAGATAGACCGTTTTTTGTGTGTATCATTTTCCAAGGTTCCATAATCGTACGTTTTAAAAGATGATTTGCAGCACCATTAGCGTAAATACCAGATGCTTCTTCGGTTCTTAAATCAGGGTCTCCATACTCTGCACCCCATGCATTGGAGTTTACGATAATATCATCGCTATAATTGCGTACAACGCTGTATATCACATCAAAGTTGGCATTCGGTATCCCTTGCGGCCCATCATAATAAATGTAGTCAGGCGCATACCGTTCAATCAAATCAGTCTGATTCTGCACATAGACGTCGGTCGTGTAATAAGGTATACCGCCGCCATAATATAGGCCAAACTTCATTCCATGACGCTTTACTGCCAGTTCAAACTGTTTCAACCCATCTACTACCTTACCGTTTGCATCCTTCGGAAGATACTTATGCCTATCATGTGTTGGATCCGCAAATTTAGACGGCCAAAGATAAGCTTGTTGTACCGATTCAACCGAAACTAATGAATGCCCTTGAGCTTTTGCTCTTTCTGCCCATAAATCGGCAGAGAAATTCGGGTCAACAAAGTAGCTGTAAATTGGGGCAGCATGAGTTAAAGCGCCAACTCGACCTTCTTCAAACCATTTATTGGGACGTTCCTTTACTGTAATGGTCATATTCTTTCTAGCCGTATTTCCATTATTGTCAGTTACTTGTACAGTAAAGTTATAGTCTCCTGGTGCACAGTTAATACTGATTATACCTTTGCTGCTATTTAAATCGACATTTCCATTCACTAATCCATCTGCGATTGTGCCATCAGTATTTAATGCCAAGCCAGCAGGCAGATTGCCCTCTACAATACTCCAAGTATAACCAGGCGCTCCCCCACTCGCCATAAATTGAAATGCCGATGCCGCAACACCGTATTTATTGTTGGCCTTCGATTTATTCCATACATATGGCCATTCCTTGTAGCCAAACGGCATATTTTGGGATGGAAGTGGTGATTTAGTGGTTTCCTCGGTTGATAGGCCTTGTGTTACAATTTCTAGAGCTGCAGCTGCTCCTTTAACCGAATGAACAAGTCCATCTATTTTATTGCCATCTTGGTCTGAGACTCTTCCATAGAACCCAAGGTAAGCTACATTTTGATCAAATCCTAACGGAACATTGTTTGAATTAACATCTTCCGTATACGTATGTTTGATTTGAATCATCAGCTTATTCCAACCCTGTTTTAACTGAATCGCTTGTTTTGTCAAATCCTTTTGCACCTCCACAGGAGTGGACGGTGTCGTTACAGCCTTATCGTTTACATAAAGTCGATATGAACCGCTGGCGCCTACATTAAAATACACTGGCTGTTCTACTGGGCTGTATACGTATGTGTGAGCGTATACATATTTGTTTCTAGTATCGATGCCTTTTTTTACAGAATAATATCCATATAAATCTTGATAATCATCGTAGTTTCTGTTATAAATGCGATCATCGAAATATTCCCATTTATGACTTTCGTTATTCAAGCTTAACGGATCGCCGATTGCGGGAGTGATCGTAGCAGCGCCAGAACCAGATCCGGTTGCTGGCTTGTTATTTACTTCTATTTCTGAGAGTCCGGTTATGCTTGGATAAGGAGTACGTCCTTTGTCCACTTCAACCTTCATTTCAACCACATTCTTCAACTCGGATTGCATAGCATACACGGTTGGTGCGGATGGGCTGGAAGATGTACTATCAACCTTTCCAGATTCTACGATGCTGCCATCATTCAGCGTGAAAGTAAGATGATACCAATTGTTAACGTGACGCCCATCGCCCCATTGCGCTATTTTGACTTCATTAAGTGCAATAGGCTCACTCCATTTCAGCTTTACCCATGGATTAGCATCATTTTCTGTCACCCACTGACTATTTGTCATTCCATCAACTAATTTTGAAACAGGGTTCACTGCAAGAGTTGATGATGATGCTGTTATTTCTGATGCCGACGGCGCGTAATTTACAATTCCCCCCACTTCAGTTTCATAAATTTTGTCCACTACTGGCGAATCAAATGGACCTGATACCAACCACGAGTTAATAAACGGGGCGTTACCTGCCACTTGCTGTGCGTTTACTTTCGTGTTGGAGAAGGCAAACATGGATGTAACGATCATTGCAGTTGCCAACACCACTGATGTAATTTTTTTGAATTTTTTTACCATTCTTTTCTTTCCTCCTTTTGTAAATTCCCAATCGATTCTCAATCCCTCTTTTCAACGTTTTACCATCAAAATGGCGAAGCGCTAGCGATCCTCAAAAAAAGTAAGATCAACACACCGACGCAAAGTATTGGATGGATACGCTTCCAAAGATCAAAAAAAGTCCTCAATACTTCTTGTAAATTCTCCCCATCCTGCATTCGTGAATTTGATAGGTGTTCCAGAGTTGATGACACGCAAAGCAGCAGGGGAAACGAGGCTTATGCACTAACGGGCTGAACCTGCTTCCCCTCCCTTGATAAATCCCGCTAAAAGCTAGCGCTTGTCATTCTTTGCTTCATGCTTACTTGCCATTTAGCTTTTTCCATTCGTTGATCTGTTTCTGCTTCTCCGCGATAATATCGTCAGCTCCGGCATTCTTCAATTTTTTATGAAATCATCATAATATTTGTCAGGATCTGCCGTGCCCGAATCGAGCGCATATAGAAGTTCTTTCAATGTCGCGTCAACGTTGGCCATTTGGGTTTTAACCGGTTCCGTATTAAATACAAATCCCATCACAGGCGATACCATTGCTGTCTTATCAGCTTTATAAATGATGCCCAGAGACTTTTCACGCGATTCGACATCGGTGTTCTGATCCCACAGCATCCTGTTATAAGACTGTCCGATTATCCATTCGAAATGCAGAAGCTAATCGGCGCCTGGGAAGAATAAAATAGATGAAACAAATAAACTGGCTCAACGTGCCGTTCTGCAACTCTTGCAGGACGGCACGTTCTGGGGTAATTCGACCTTATCCAGTAAGGCCAGTTTTACGTATTGCTGAACAGTGAACTAGTCGGTTAACAAAGACCGCGCATCACGAAGAAGATATTGCACC
>NZ_WHOC01000124.1:0-62615 GCF_013141785.1 Paenibacillus germinis | reverse complement strand
AAGCGGCAAAATAGCCTTTTGGTGTGTGAATTGTTGTAGTAATTACAACATTGGTAACCATTTTAGACCATACACGGAAAAGCAGGTTAGCGTGTTTTCCGAGCTTAATCTACATGAACGCGGGGGACAGTCTGCTGAGAAGCCGATTTCCGGCTTCTCGGACTCTGCGGGTGAGCTTCAGCTCGCATAGCTCTCGCTGTAAGCGCGGTTTTCGCGCTTATTTGTTCGAGTACTCCAGATTAAGCGCGTTTTCCGAGCTTAATCTGCATGGACGCGCGGGACAGTCTGCCGAGAAGTCGATTTCCGGCTTCTCGGACTCTGCGGGTGAGCTTTGGCTCGCATAGCTCTCGCTGTAAGCGCGATTTTCGCGCTTATTTGTTCGAGCACTCCAGATTAAGCGCGTTTTCTGAGCTTAATCTGCATGAACGCGCGGGACGGTCTCCTGAGAAGTCGATACTCTGCGGACGAGCTTCGGCACGTATAGCTCTCGCTGTAAGCGCGGTTTTCGCGCTTATTTGTTCCGCGAAAAATCTATTCCTTCCGTTTATAAAACAATCTAGAAATACCTACACCGATGGCTCCAAGTCCGATGAACAGGATAGCGCGAACGGCCGTAGATACATCAGGTAAGTCGATGAAAATAATTTTGAGTAAGGTAACGAATAAGAAAATGATACCCACTAGTCTTGCTTTAGGCTTTTGAACAATGAGTCCAAAGACAATGAGCAAAATGGCGTAAACAACCCACACTGCTGAAAGTACTAAATGTTGGTAGTCGTAAGTGAGCGTTCGTGTCAGTGAGTTGGTCAACTGTGTGAGATAGACAAGTAAGAGTATTAGCTCCATCCATAATAGGATGAGACTAATTTCAGTTCGAGCGCGGCCTTCTTCAAGTGTGGAACGGAAGAAAGCATACAGACCGCCAATAGTTGCTACGAGTACAAGCCACGCAAAGGATTCGTCTGATAATAGATCATGTATCGGATGTGTTAGGACGAACAAAATTCCAATGAAATAAGTGATAGCCCCGCTGATTTGCTGCAGTTTGCTTTTGAATTTAGCCCCTAAACATAGCGCTATTGCACCCTCTACAAGAATGGCGGAGCCGGCTTGATCCGCGTGCAGCACATAGATGAGCCAAAGAAAAACGCTGAACGTTGCAATGGATAGCTGAACGGAAAAAGCTCTCTTTTGACGATACAGCCAGAAAGAAGTACCGCTATAGAGAAGCGACCATATCGCTAGCATCCATTCATAGAAGACACGATCTTTGGAACCGCCATATAGGCCGTACGTCCACGACGCGAGCAGGCCGAAGCTAAGGAATAAAGTGACTCGCTGCCCAATCAGGCTGTCTTTGGAACGGAGAACAGATATCGCAAAGAGGAGCAAATGCTGCAAAATAACGACGGTAAGGATCGCGGGTCGGCTGCCGATGTCATCTGCGAACAGAATTGAAAAGAGTAAGGGAAGATGAAGGACTCCAAACGCTGTAAAATAAGCGCCACGAAAGGAAAAACGCAACGATAATACGATCATGACCATTGAAAATAACCCTTCATAGCCTGCAAATACCCAAATATTTGGTTTGGCTGAGTCGACTAGGAAAGGCACTAGATAACCGGCGAGCAGGGTAATGATCATGAGTGCCTGTGAGCGGTGACGGATCGCCGTAAATACACTAGCAGCTATAGTTACGACGTATAGAACGAACGCAAGTGTAGGCGGAATCAATGCGAACAGCATATGTGCTGCGAAAAGAGATAGAATAAGGACCCCGCTGGATCCGCCGAGCAGCACTTGCCCCAGAGCCATGCGTTTGCGGCGAATTTGGACTTCTCCTTGCCAATACATGAAGCCTGCGACGATGACGCCCAGTATGCAGCGAACGGGTTCGGTGATAATCCCCGCATTAACGGCTGCTGTAAAGCCCCATAGGACACCTAATAGAAAGACGACGATGAATATCCGCGGCAGCCAGACGCGAGCGATCAAATGCTCCCAATCCCTTGGGGGCGCCGGTTGCTTGATGGGTATTGTCACCTCATTCAGATGGTGCGGCTGCATGGATTGCGGTTTTTGATCAAATGTTGGTTGCGTCGTATGTACTTGCTGAACTTGTGACTTTGTGGTTTTCTCAAGCAGGATGCTCAGTTGTTCTTCAAGTTCATTGACCTTCTTTTCCAGTGCCTCAATGCGTGTTTCCAAATTCATACAAGCCCCCCTTTTTATCTATACTTTAATGCTAATCACGATGTGAAACAATTAGAAAATCCATATCTTGTAAATGATTTATGGGAATATGGGAATAGTATCATTAAATGGAATCACTAGGTGAGGGAATTTATGTTGAAAGACGTTAAAATATCAGTGCGCCAATTTACTATACTTGTGATTATCTATACGATTGGGACGACAATCCTACTTATTCCATCGGGGCTTGCTGCTGATGCCAAACAAGATGCATGGATCGCAGCTATATTGGGAGTTGTCCTAAATTTGTTAGTCGTATGCTTATACAACAGGGTTAGTAATTATTTTCCCGACATGACGTTAGTTCAATATAATGAAAAAGTGTTTGGTAAATGGCTGGGAAAACTAATCTCCTTATTTTTTATTTTATTTTCTTTTGTCGGAGCAACTACAGTTTTGTTCGATCTAGGAAATTTTATTAATACGCAAGTGATGCCTGAAACGCCTATTCAAGCTATCAATATTATATTTGCCCTCGTTGTTGTGATGGGGGTGCGACTTGGACTTGAAACCTTAATTCGTGCTGCAGAGATTTTTTTTCCGTGGATCATTATGCTATTTATTATTTTGGTCCTTTGTCTTTTACCGGAGATTCGAATTGAAAAGCTGCAGCCCATGTTCGCAACTGGAGTAAAACCCCTGATAAAAGGAGCCTTATCGGTGGCGGGTACTGCTGCACTTCCTTTTATCGTCCTATTCATGGTGTTTCCTGTTCATGTCAATCAATTTCGTAAAGCAAAAAAAGCTTTTCTGATTGCTATCTTAATAGGTGGATTGTTTTTCGTCATTATCACCTTTTTATGCATATCGGTATTGGGAGTTCAAATGACAGAAAGACATATGTATCCAAGCTATGCTTTGGCCAAACAGATCAGCATTGGTAATTTTTTGGAACGTGTTGAAATCATTATAGCAGGCATATGGTTTCTAACTGTTTACTATAAGACAACCATTTATTTTTATGGTTTCGTTATAGGGCTAGCGCAATTTTTGAATGTTGTAGATTATCGACCGCTCGTTTTACCTTTAGGAATGATTCTGGTTGTTTATTCGCTTGTGGTATATCCCAATGTTGCATATATGTCAGAATTTGATACCAAAACTTGGATACCCTACGTTTTAACCATGGGGATTTTGTACCCGGTACTCCTACTAGGTGGTTCCGCGATTCGAAAGTCCATAACAAAGAACTAAGATCACTTGAATAGGTGGCGATACCATGGATTTCATCAAAAAAATTCTTAAAAATAACTATAACAACTCAACTGATGCTCAGATCAATCAGAATGGCTTCTCAATCTCAAAGGAATTACTTGAGGAGTCCCTGGATCTTAACTTCGATAAACTCAAGAAAGCCTTTGGAAATAGCAGTGATCTCATTACGCAGACCATCCATCTTAATGATGTAGATTCGATACAAATTGGCGTCATTTACATGAATGGACTGGTTAATCCATTCGCTATTCAAAGCCTGCTCACCGAAAATCTAAAAGTTGATTCATGTGAGTTCCCGCTAGATGCTTTAAGAAGTTCAGTGAGCACACTCGGTCAAGTTCGCGAAATTCCTGATTTTGAAACCTTATATCAATCTATTTTATCGGGGTTAACCGTTATTTTACTGGATGGATGTGTACAGGGGTTGGCGGCGAATACACAGGGCGGGGAGCATCGTTCCGTTGAGGAACCAACGACTCAATCGGTCGTCAGGGGACCTCGGGAAGGGTTTACTGAGCTGATAAGCACCAACGCTGCGCTGATCAGACGTAAAATAAAAGACTCCAACTTATGGATGGAATCCATGACAATCGGGCGTGTGTCGAAAACGGATGTCGCCATCATGTATATGAATGGCATTGTGAATGACAAGTTGGTGGCGGAAGCAAGAATTCGGCTAGGGCGCATTGATATTGATGCGATTTTTGAAAGCGCCAATATCGAAGAGTTGATCCAAGACGAAACATACACCCCATTTCCTACTCTGTACAATACGGAACGCCCCGATGTTATTGCTGCTGGCTTAATGGAAGGACGTATTGCCATTCTTGTCGATGGGACTCCTTTTGTGCTTATGGCACCTGCATTATTCACTCAATTTTATCAATCTGCTGAGGATTATTACCAACGTGCGGATTTTGCAACACTCCTTCGATTACTACGTTATGTATGTTTTTTCATCTCGTTGTTGGCTCCATCGCTATATATTGCAATAACCACCTTTCACCAAGAACTGCTACCTTCCTCTCTTCTGATCAGTTTAGCCGCTCAAAGAGAAGGAATCCCTTTCCCAGCTTTTATAGAAGCGGTCGTCATGGAAATAACCTTCGAAATTCTTCGAGAAGCCGGTGTTAGGTTGCCGAAAACTGTCGGACAAGCTGTTTCCATTGTAGGAGCACTAGTCATCGGGCAAGCCGCAGTAGAAGCTGGTTTGGTGTCTCCGGCGATGGTTATTATCGTGGCCATCACGGCCATTTCCAATTTCGTCATTCCTTCATTCAATATGGGGATAACGATTCGAATTTTGAGATTTCTTTTAATGCTTATCGCGGCATCTTTTGGTTTGTATGGCGTTACAGTTGGACTTATCGCCATTGTTCTCCACTTGTGCAGTTTAAGGTCCTTCGGAATTCCATATATGTCGCCAATGGCACCCTTTATCGTAGCGGATCAGAAAGATACGATTTTTCGTTTGCCGCAATGGGCCTTACATGAAAGGCCTCGACTCATAAGTCAAAAAAACAATATTCGAGAGAACAATGCCTCTTCCAATAAGCCTGAACCCAGGCCCTAGATAAAGGAGTCATCATGCGAAGATGTGTCATGCTTTTCGTTGTTTTGTTTATTATGATTGGCTTACTCACGGGATGTTGGAGTCGGCGTGAGCTTAATGATATCGCCATATCGGTCGGAATGGGTTTTGATAAAAAAGATGATCAAGTGCAGGTGACGATTCAAATTGTTAACCCTTCTGAAGTGGCTTCAAGGAAGGGTGGGGTCGGACTGGCTGCGCCTGTCAGCACTTTTCAAGCTACATCCAAAACCATTTTTGAAGCATTAAGAAAAATTGCCACACAGAGTCCAAGAAAGGTGTACTCTTCTCATCTTCGGATTCTTGTGATCAGCGAAGAATTGGCTAGAGAAGGGATTACGCCGATACTGGATGGGATTTCAAGGAATCATGAAATGCGAGCAGATTTCTATATCGTTGTAGCCAGAGGAACAACGGCTGCGAATATATTAAATATCCTTACGCCTATTGAGAAAATTCCCTCAAATAAAATGTTTAAAACTTTAGAGTTGTCCGAACAGATTTGGGCGCCTTCGGTTAAAGTGAAATTGAATACGTTAATTTCTGATCTGCAAACAGAAGGAAAAGATCCTGTATTAACAGGCATACAAATCAACGGAGATCCGAGTAAAAGTGAAAGTAAAAGTAATGTGAATCGAACAGCCCCTTTTGCATTCTTGCAATATTCGGGTGTAGCCGTTTTTAAAAAGGACAAACTTATCGGTTGGCTTAATGAAAAAGAAAGCAAAGGCTACAATTATATTTTAGACAACGTTAAGAGAACGATCGGACATATAACTTGTCCAACGGGCGGGATTATAGCCGTAGAAGTGGTACGAACGAAAACGAGAATGAGAGGAAAAGTTTTGAACGGCAAGCCACAAATTAATGTTGATGTTTTTGTTGAGCAGAATGTGGGTGAAGTCCAATGCAAGATCGATCTTATCGATCCTCAGACCATTGAGGAACTGGAGAAATTATCGGAAAAAGAGGTGAAAACCATTATCGAATCGACGATTCAAAAAGCAAAAAAATATAATGTGGATATTTGCGGCTTTGGTGAAGCGATTTATCGCGCGGACCCCAAATATTGGAATAAAAACAAAGACAACTGGAAGGAAGAATTCCATGATTTACCTGTATATGTGAATACAGACGTGAAGATTCGTCGTCTGGGCACCGTAAGTGATCCTCTGGTACAAAATTTAAAGGAATGATCAAAAATGTGGACAATCATTATGATACTTTTAGCCTCTACAGTTATCGCAATGCTGGAGATTCCAACGCTTAGGAAGAAAAGGCAGTATAAAGATTTCGTTGTTTTTTGTTGTTTATTATTGCTCGGTACAATCCTGAGCATTGCCCAAAGTTTGCGTATGAAGCTGCCCAACCCTCTAGATTTGATCACCTTTGTTTTTCAACCTGTTAGTGAGTTCATACTAGGGCTTTTGCAATAAATGAGATAGAACGAGAGGAGGGAGCAGCAAAAAAATGGAAAATGGAATTATTGGTATCCGGCAATTCACCATTCTCGTCACGCTATTTACGGTAGGAAGTTCCATATTAATATCCCCAGCAGGCCTCACCGCGGAAGCAAAGCAAGATGCATGGATAGCCGCCATTCTGGCACTAAGTCTTGGATTGCTGACAGTCTACTTATATAGTGTATTGGTAAGGCAATTTCCTAAGCAAACTTTGGTGGAGATGTGCGAGGCAATATTCGGCATTTGGATAGGAAAAATAGTTTCATTCCTTTATTTCAGCTTCTTCTTCCTCCTTGCTGCTCTTGTATTGCGGAACATTGGTGACTTTATGACAACTCAGGTTCTCCCAGATACACCGCTTCAGTTTATAATCATTATCTTTCTCGCAGCTGTAATTATGGCAAATTGGCACGGTCTTGAAACCATTGCGCGTGCCGGGGAAATTTTTTTCCCTTGGGTTATGATTTTCTTTTGTGCTATGGTCATTTTTCTGCTGCCGCAGATCCGACTCATTCAACTAGAACCTTATCTTGGCGGAGGCTTTACGCCGATTATCAGAGCGAGCTTACCCTTTATCGGAACCCCATTTATGGAACTAATCGTATTATTGATGGTTATTCCTTTTGTAAATTGCGCCAAGGAAGTGAATAAAGCGTTTCTTGTAGGAACGGCAATAGCAGGATTATTACTGATTATCATCTCCCTGATATCCATTCTTGTACTTGGTGCAGGTATGACCGCAAGTCAAATGTATCCAAGTTATAACTTAGCGAAAATGATCAGCATTGGAGGATTTCTGGAAAGATTAGAAGTTATTATGGCGGGGATCTGGTTTATCACAATCTTCTTCAAGCTTACGATTTGTTTTTATGCTTCTGCCCACAGTTTCGCTCAAATTATGAAGATGAAAGAAATTCGTCCTCTGCTCTTCCCTTTAGGGATGATTATGATCGTTTTATCCATTGTTTCATACCCAAACACAAGCTATTTTCTTAACTTTGTCTCCAAAATATGGTTTACCTATGCCTGCACATTTGGATTTCTTATCCCTGTATGTATGATTGGTGCAGCCTTCATTCGAAAGAGAGTATAATTTAAACACAGACAACTATGCTACAATAGTCATAAACAACCATTAGGAGATGACATCAAATGACAGAGCAATTAAACGAACAAGAGCTAATACAATTCATCGTAGACAAATCGAAGGCCGATCCTAAGCAAATTCAGCTGGTTTTGAAGTATGAGAAGGATTTTATTATCAAAGCAGAAGAAAATGCCAAAGGGGAAGTTGATATTGATAGCGATGAACTGATCGATCATATTCTGGGCAGACCCGATGTGAAATTGACAGAGCTGGCGGTAGATACCATTTTGGAAGCTGAGATGGATTATTTAATGAAAAAGGGATTTGCCGGATACATCGATTAAATATGTGATAAAAGGAACGGGACACCTCTGAGATGAGGTGTTCTTTTTTTATCGTAACTTGAAAGTTAATTGAATAACGCATATTGACATTAGATGGGCTTGATATGATAATAATCTAAGAGTTATTCATGTTATTTAGTTAACTTTTAAATTAATTATATGGAGGCAATGATGACCGATGACCAACCAACCACGAGCTGAGTACCCTAGACCTCAATTTGTAAGAGATAGCTGGATCAACCTGAATGGCGAATGGGAATTTGAATTTGATGATGATCGTGTAGGCAGTAAAGAGAAGTGGCATTTAGGGAATAGAAAGTTATACAAGACCATTCAAGTGCCATTCGCTTTTCAAAGTAAATTGAGCGGCATTGGGAGCAATGAGTTTCACGATGTTGTATGGTACCGCCGAGATCTAACTTTACCCGATGATTTTCAGAATAAGCGGATTCTGCTTCACTTTGGAGCGGTGGATTACGAAGCTTCGGTTTGGGTGAATGGGGTGCTGGTTGCTAAGCACGAAGGTGGTCATACCCCTTTCCATGCAGACATCACGGATGCGCTTCAAGCTGGGACGAACAAGCTGGTTGTCAAAGCGGTCGATTATAGCAAAGATGTTACGCTGCCGAGAGGAAAGCAATATTGGCATACGGATTCCGCAAGTATTTTTTATACAAGAACGACAGGCATTTGGCAAACCGTATGGATGGAAGCGGTATCTAACGACGGCTATTTGGACAAAGTGAAAATTACCCCGGATATCGATGAGAAACAAGTGGAATTCCAATTCTTTATCCAGGGTTCTGATTCAAATGCTAAGCAGCAGATGAAAGTAGAGATATCTTTTAATGGAGAACTCGTGTCGGAAGATACGTATGGGATGAGAAGCAGCTCCGGTGCGAGAAAAATTCGTCTTAATGATTTCAACGATCATGGGCTCGGTGCTTGGTGGACACCGGAGCATCCGAATTTATATGATGTCACGTTCACGCTGCTGGTTGATAATAAAGCTGTAGATGTGGTAACGAGTTATTTCGGCATGCGTAAGGTATCCATCGAAGACGGTAAATTATGCTTGAACAATCGCCCTTATTTTTTGAAAATGGTTCTGGATCAGGGGTATTTCCCAGATGGCAATTTGACGCCGCCAAGTGATGAAGCGATCAAGGAAGATGTCGAGCTAACGAAGGCAATGGGCTTTAACGGCGCACGGAAACATCAAAAGCTGGAGGATCCAAGATTTCTATACTGGTGCGATAAGCTCGGATTGGTCGTTTGGAGCGAGGCGGCTAATGCGTACGAATATACAGAGAAATATGTTAGTCGATTTACGAATGAATGGATAGCTTCTATCGATCGCGATTACAATCATCCTTCGATTATTGCCTGGGTTCCCCTCAATGAGAGCTGGGGAGTGCCTAATATTCAAATCGATAAATTGCAGCAGCAGCATGCCCTGACCATGTATCATTTGACCAAATCGCTTGATCCGATGCGTCCGGTTGTGTCTAACGATGGGTGGGAGCTAGTGAAAACGGATCTGTTCACCATTCATGACTATGAGTGGCGTGAAGGTGTGCTGGAAGAGCGCTATAGTTCTAGCGATAAAGCTGTTCATGCGATGCCAGCGAATCGCCGCTTATTTGTTGAAGGCTTCCCTTATGAAGGACAACCGATTCTTGTAACCGAATTTGGCGGTATTGCTTACAAGAAAAGCGAATGGGAAGGTTGGGGATATTCAGGGGCGGATAATGACGAGGATTTTGAGAAAAAGCTGCGTGCCGTCATACGTCCTTTGCTAAACTCAGGCGTTGTACAGGGGTACTGTTACACGCAGTTAACTGACGTTGAGCAGGAAATTAACGGCCTTCTAACATATGATAGAAAGCCGAAAATTCCAGTCGAAATCATTAAAGCTATTAATGATCGTAAGTAATTGACTTATATGGATTAAGAAACAAGGGAATCCTTCGGGGTTCCCTTGTTTGTTTGTGAGATGATGAATGACAGCACTGTTTAATCATGTTGACAAAAGCAAATAAAGGGAATAATATACATTTCATATATGTCTAATAGACATGTCTACAAGAATCAAAGGAGGTTCATCATGCAGGACAAAATCATTCTGGGTTTGCTGCTGGACGGGGATAAGTCGTCCTATGATCTTAAGAAAAGCATGGAGGCAAGTACCGGATTTTTCTATAATTCCAGCCAAGGGAGCATACAGCCAGCCTTAAAGAAACTTGTTCAGAATGGGCATGTTCATTTAACGGAGGTGCGTCAGGGGGGGAGGAACAAGAAGGTTTACTCGATCACTGAAGAAGGAGAAAAGGAATTCCTGAGTTGGGTTGGTGAGCCGATCGCATTAGACAAACCAAGGGATCCAGCCCTCGTCAAAATGTTCTTCTTCAACTACGTCGAAGATCCCAGAAAACTCGAACTCATTGAAATGTACTTGAATGAGATCGAAACGGTCCGGTCCACTTTGAAGATGTTTCAGCAAATGAATCGGGAACAACTCGGGAAAAACCAAGAGCTTCTCAACAACCCGAAGGTGAGAAGAAGGCTGGATACTCTGGATTTCGGGAGTGACTATTATGATTTCTTGAAGGCGTGGTACGGGAAGTATGTACAGAAAATAAAAGAGGAGCTGGGACCTTGAACGTAAAGAATAACAAGACACTGAGAAACGTGATTATTTTCTCGCTTGTTGCGTTAAGCTGCGGCTGGATCGGACGACTGGTTGATTTGCAGGCCGGAAAGGATGAAAATGGCAGTCTGGGACAATTGATATGGATTGTATCTCCCCTCCTGATGATGGTCATTTTGCGCAGTTGGATGGGAGATGGGTGGAAAGATTTCGGCATCAAACCTCGAGTCAAAGGAAACGTATTTCTCTATATATTCAGCCTGCTATTCTTTCCCTTCATGACCATGGTGATTGTCGGAATCAGTTCAGGCTTGGGGTGGACGGATATATCCCCAATGTCTTCTCACTATTTGACGGCAGTCGGTTTAGCTCTTGTACCAAGTCTCATCAAAAACATTTTTGAGGAATTTGCATGGAGGGGCTATTTGGCTCCAAAGCTTTATTCGCTTGGTTATCATCGTGTTATCGTTCATATTGCCGTGGGGTTAATTTGGGGCGTGTGGCATTTCCCTTATTTATTTCTTTTCGTGGATACCACGGAAAGCATGATCACCTATATCCCTCGCATGATGCTTGGTGTGATTGTTATGACGGTTCTGTATGGTGAGATTCTGCTGATGACTCGAAGCGTTTGGCCAGCCGTCTTCATGCACATGGCTGGAAATGCCTTCATTGATACATTGATTCTAAAAAAGTTCGTTCTCGTGCAAGCGGAATTTAGTTATTTGGCAATGCCCAGTCCGGAAGGAATCCTCGCCATTGTCTTAACAGCACTTGCCGGTCTATGGATGTATAAAAGAAGGAAAAGAACAACGTTACGGCAAAATCCTCTTGTCTTCCCAACACAACCGAAGCTCCCGGTTTAGCATAAAGCAATCGCCGTCACCTCGTTTAAGAGGCGAACGGCGATTTGTTTTACCCTTTGACAGCGCCAATCATGACGCCTTTGACGAAATACTTTTGCACGAAGGGATACAGGATCAGAATAGGCACCGAAGCTACCATGATAGTTGCATATTTAATCGTTTCCCCTATTTGAAATTGCTCGGCCGCATTAGCCCCTGATGACATGGAATCGGTATTATTCGCTATTAATATTTCTCGCAAAGTGAGCTGGAGCGGGTAGAGGTCACGATCCTTCAAGAAGATAGAGGCATAGAACCACCCGTTCCATTTCTCAACGGCATAGTACAAGATCATCACGGCAATGACCGGCATGGAGAGTGGAATGATGATGCGAAAAAGAATCACAAAATGATTGGCCCCATCCATTTTAGCAGATTCCTCCAAGCTTTCTGGGACTGCCATGAAGGCTGTGCGCATGATGATCAAATTAAATGTGTTGACGGCAAAGGGCAAAATGGTCGCCCAAAGTGAGTCAATTAAACCAACGCCTTTTACAACCAGATAGAGAGGTATAAGTCCACCGCTGAAAAACATCGTTAATACGACAACGAAGATGAAGACACGATTCCACATCACATTTTTACGGGAGAGCACATAAGCGCCTAGAGCAGTAACAATAAGGTTCGTAATGACGCCGAAGAAAAGGATAAACAACGTATTTTGGTAGCCTTTTAGAATAGCAGGGTTATGAAAAACACTTTTGTAAGCTTCTAAACTGAAGCCCAGAGGTTTAATCAGGAACCCTTTATGCGTGATCAATTGGCCGGCGTCGCTAAACGAGGCAAAGGTGACATAAAGAAGAGGATACAGGGTAACAACAACAAGCATAAGCAGCAAGACGTGGATTAACGTGACGAATACTCTGTCCGAATAGCTCGTTTTCATTTCAACACCACCTCCATCACCATAAGCTGTTTTCACTTATCTTTTTGCTTATTTTGTTTGCTGCAATGAGTAAGGCTAGATTAATCACAGAATTGAACAAACCAACCGCTGAGCTGTAGCTCCAACCAAATTCTATGAGCCCTTTGCGATAAACGAAAGAAGAGATGACGTCCGCCGTATCGTAGGTGCTGGGGTTGTAGAGCAAAATAATTTTCTCGAAGCCTACGTTCAGCAAATTCCCCATGCGTAGAATGAACATGATCGCAATGGTTGGGAGAATACCCGGTAAGGTAATATGCCAAATTTGCTTGATTCTGTTGGCCCCGTCCATTTTCGCCGCCTCATACTGCTCTTGGTCAATGCCCATGAGTGCAGCTAGGTAAATAATGGATTCCCATCCTATTTTTTGCCATATTTCAGATAAAATGTAGATCGTTCGGAACAATTCCGGTTTCTGCAGCATTGCCGTATCATTGAAGCCAAAGTAAGTCAGAAAGTTATTAATTAAACCGCCGTTATTTGTAAAATCTTTGATCATCCCGACAATAACGATGAGTGAAATAAAATACGGCATGTAGGTGACCGTCTGAACGAAGCGTTGAAACTTTTTATTCGTAAGCTCATTAATAAGAATCGCCAAAATAATCGGAGCTGGAAATTCAAAACATAGTGAGTAGAGGGAAATAATGACGGTATTTTTGAGAATTCGCCAGAAATAATAGCTGCTGAAGAAATCATTAAAGTGCTGGAAGCCAACCCAGCTACTACCCAGAATGCCTTTATTAGGGGTATATTCTTTAAACGCAATCAAGGCTCCATACATCGGCGCATAATGGAAGATAAAGTAGTAAGCCAGAACGGGAACCATCATCAGGTATAAATATTTATTCAGCAGAAAATCGCGCTTGAAGCGTATTTGGAAGGTTGCTTCCCCTGCTTTACGCATGATATCTCTCCTTTCGCCGTTGTGTTAAAGTGGGGAGAGCCGCTGCCCTCCCCCTGGCGTTTCATCTACCTTTTGTTATAACGATCTAAGGATGCCTTTTTAATTTCGAGAGCACGGCTTAGCTTAACGGATTTGAATTTTTCCATGTATTTATCAAAGCTATCCACTGGCTCTGTTCCTAAAATAATTTTGAGCGTCATTTCATCGACTAGTGTATTGAGGTCAGTCATGATTTTGGCAAGCTCTGTGCTTTCTTCCGGTGTAGCTGTAATAGGAGGCAATTTGTGTTTATCAACATCCGTTTTTTGCCAAGTGGAAACGGCATCGCGTTGTGTTTGCAAAGCCAAATATTGCTCGATATAGCGCTTATCCTGAACGAAAGGACCATTATAATTACCGCGGATGTACAGCGACAGAGCTTGTGCAGGTGCCAATTTATCCGGGTTTTTCATGAGAAGATCCGTATATTTCGGGTAGCCGTTCTCTAATTTATGAGCAACGCCTTCCGTTCCGAAATTGAAGAACATATGACCCTCTTCGGAGTAGCCATAGTCAAGAAGCTTCGCTGCGGTTTCAATATTTTTGGATGACGCAGTGATGGCAACCATACCTCCGGGCGCACTGGCGGGATCCTTCTGGCCGTACATCGGGATGTCGCCTTTTTTGAGAACCGGATATGGAGCTCCGATGAGAATGCCTTTAGGATCTTTAGCTGTAATTAGCGGCTGCCATTTACCGATGCCTCCACCGGCATTCTGTACGGTCACACCTGTCGCACCGGAAGCCATGTTGGCGTCTAAGGATTTGCCATCCGCTGTTGCGAAGTTTTTATCAATCAGCCCTTCTTCGTACCATTTGTGGAAGGTAGCTAGGAAATCTTTGTAGCCCTTTTCGGCTGGACCAAACTTAATTGTGCCATTGTCGATAAAGAAATCACGCGTCACACCGAAGGCACCGGCAAAAGCGCCGTTTGCTAATTCGTTGAAAGGTCTGGGAACACTTACGACGGAGAAGGCAGCCGTTGCGCCTTTTTTCTCCTTAAAGGCTTTGAGAGTTGTGTACCACTCATCGATGGTTTGAGGAACAGGTAGACCCAGATCATCCAACCAATCCTTCCTAATGATAGGGCCTTGGAAGACACGCAGGTAATCATCGCCGCGGATGAAAGGGAAGACATAATAGCTGCCATTATCGGTTTTTACTTGTTTATCAACTTCCGGATGCTCCTTGAGGAACTTCTTCAAATTCGGTGCAAATTTATCGATCGTATCATTTAGTTTAAGGATGTACCCATCTTTGATCGCTTTTTCGGGGCCACCTGGGAATTTTCCCTGCCAATCATACTCGATCATATCAGGTAAATCACCTGTTGCTAATAGTACATTAATAGCTTGATCTGCTTGGTTTGTGGGAGGAGCGCTGAACTTCAGATTAACACCTGTTTTCTTCTGCCAGTCTTGGAAAAAAGGTACATCTGCATGGGCTGCTTTTACTCCCGTTAGGTTACCTGAAAGCTCACCCCAGTAGGTTAGAGTTTTGTCCACTTTTAGCGGATAAGTGACAGCAGCATTAGGAGCGGTCGTACCACCGGCAGTTGTTTTAGGGCTAGCGCTGTTGACATCTGTTGGTGTGTTGGATGAGCATGCAACGACTATGCTCCCCATCAATGATGTTGCAACCAGCATGGTGAACATTTTTTTTCTGTTCTTTTTCATAGGTTGACCTCCTAAGAGTTTTTCGCCAGAAAAACTGGCATCGAAAGCGCTACTGAGTTTTTCGCCAGAAAAACTGGCAGTGTAAGCATTGCCGAGTTTAGAAATCTGCTATCGAAGCGATACAGTGTTTCCCTGGAGGACTGTTTAAGCTTGTGTGAGCTGAGGAGCCGTATGTCTAACCTAACTATATGTTAGCGCTTCCATTTTAACTATCTGCAAAATATCCAATTGGTTCTCGAATTCTGTGTCTAGACTCTACAAAATATCCAATCGCTTCATCAATTTAGCCAATATTCGCTTGTTTCTCGGCATATTGTTGCAAAAGAATAAATAGGCTCACGTTGTCTTCGGGGAAAGCCCGGTAATGGTTCCGGATGAATGAATCCTACTCTCGATTGAATGATGTTGTAGAAAATGCAACAATTGCTCCCTAGATCCCGCCTTTATCTCTTCGTTGTTGCATAATGTACAACAATTGTGCCCCCAAATAGGCCATTTCGCAACAAATGGGTTCAAAATGTTGTACAAACTGCAACTTCAACTAGCAAAACAGCTTTTGGGCGCTTGAATTGTTGTAGAAAATACAACATGGGTAGCCACTATAGCCATCTACCAACAGGGTGCTGCTGAACAATGCTAAAATCGAATCTTGGAAGTATGTCTATCCGCAAGAACAAACCAGCGAAATTGTTGTATGATGTACAACTTTCATTAAAGAAGGGGCAGCCCCACGGCTACCCCAATCAAAAGTGTGCATTTTTGAATCACATCATTTATTTTTCAATCAGTTCTTTATACTTCCCCGGTGTGATACCCTCTACCTTTTTGAAAACCCGAATAAAAGCATTAATATCATTGAAGCCCACGCCGTAAGCCGCATCGCCGACCGACTGTTCTTGCCGCCCCAGCAGCTGTTTGGATTTCTCGATTCTGACCTTATTAATGCGATCAAGCAGCCCCTCTCCCACATAATCCTTGAATAGCTTCGAGAGGTAGGTGGCTTTACGGTTAAAATGGCTGCCAATCATCGTGACATTCAGATTAGCATCTGTGTAGTTATGTTCGATGTAGTCCGTCACTTCATTTACCAATTGCTCCAGTGCTTTCTGTCGTGTAAGTGAAATCGTATGCTGCCGTTTGGCGGATGTGTAGGCACACACTTGTTCGAGCATATCACTGAGCTGGAGCTGCATGTCATGAACGGTTTTACTGCATAAAAGGCGGTCGAGAAGCTTTGGGTTGCGTATAAAGAAGCTTTCCTGGATATCTCCGGTTTCGCTAATGCTTTTCATCATGGTGGTTACCAGGTTGAGCATGAGACACTTCGTTAAGGAGACCGAAATCCCAGGATTATCAAAGTTTTTATTCATAATGTCAGTAAGAATCATCTGCGCTTCTTCAAGTTCACCCAGCTTCACGGCGTACATGAATTGCTGCTCAATCTGCGCCGGATAATAATAGCCGGTATTAGACTCGCAAATGGTACTTGTTTGCAAATCGTCATACGATAGAATCTCTGGCCCACCCATAACAAGCTTAAAGGCCATGGAATCTAGAGCTTCTAAGAAAGCTTGAGGTACATTAGCGAGGTGTTCATGGATACTGCTTATTGAAATTGTTAAGTTTATGTCGTAGGTGGAAGAGAGGAAAGTTTGCGCTTTGTCTGCGATTCTAAGTAACTCCAACTTGGAGCTATTTCCATCTTCCA
The DNA here is from genome assembly GCF_013141785.1 of Paenibacillus germinis. Classification (NCBI taxonomy): domain Bacteria; kingdom Bacillati; phylum Bacillota; class Bacilli; order Caryophanales; family Paenibacillaceae; genus Paenibacillus; species Paenibacillus germinis. The sequence continues at coordinate 45,852 of NZ_WHOC01000124.1, read as the reverse complement.
TAGTTAAATTGACTAAACAGGCGAGGGTATCATCAATCTCGGCTGCATAACCGCGGTGCCTCTCCGATATCAGATCCTCCACGACATTCATAATAATAAATTGAAGAAGCTTCCATTTATCCTCTTCAGGCGTATGGTTAATTCGTTCAAAGAAGGGTTCACTCTTATCGACAACAAAAAGCATGACGGCAAAATCCTGCCGATCTAGCTTCATTTCAAAGGTGGTTAAGGCCTCATCGATAGGAATCTGGCTGTCTAATTTTCCTTTCAGCAGCTTTTCGATAAAGTGGGAGCGGACAATGTGCCGCTGCTGCTCCATTTTACTCTTGAAATTGGCAATTTCGATCAACGTACTGTCCACGGCTTCTTGTAGGAAATGAAATTCATTGTATCGTTTACTAGATTGTAAGGTCTGTTTTTTGGAAAATGCATGAACTAAGCGACGTACTGGATTGTAATTTCTTCTTAGAAATACGTAGGTTAGTATACCCCCACCAAGCAAACTGATCGCCATGCTCGTATAAGTCAGGTTACGGATGTGAGCGGCTTTTTTCCAATATACGGTGCTGGGCATCATAGACACATATTTTAGTTTGGAAAGAGGTGACTGGATGTTGAAAACTTCATATTTCTCGGCATTAGAATCGGTGTAATAGAAGTTAGACGAGCTCTCTAATTTATCAAAAGGAAAATCGGCAGGAAGTGAATCTGCGGAGTTGGAAGCTAGAATTTGATTTTCATTATTTAGGATAAGTACGTGACCTTTGTTGAAAATTTCCATATTTTGAATGGCGCCAATTATACGTGACTGATCGACCATAATGACATTGGTAGCAAGTGGTTTATTATGCTCTTCGGGGTATGTGCTGATGTAGGCTACCGTTTTTTGCAGTTTATTATCGTCACCAATCCGGTACATGGGAATAAAGCCTTTGAAATTGCTTCTTGTTACAATAGCTTGCCAGGAAGAGAATGAAAAAGCATCGCTCATATGTAAAGTTTCATAGGCAAAGCTATTTGTTCTAACGGTGGTAGGAAGAATTGCAGATTGATCTTTATTTAAATAAATATAGAAAGAGTCGATCAGCGGGTAGGAGGTTTTGTACATAGAAAGAATGCGTGCGATTTGATAAGCATCATATCTATATTCTTTGGGAAAAGCTTCATACTTATTCGAATAGAGCAGCTCCTGGACGCTTACATTCCACGTAATCTCGAAGTTCAGTTGTTCCATGGTTTTAAACTGATTGTCCATAATTTCCCTTACTTGTTTTAATAGGGAATCATTGGCTTGCTGAATTTCTTCCTTCAGTGTTTTACTGGATTCCACATACAATAATAAGCCGATTGCCACGGGTAAAAGTAGAATGACGATATAGGAGATCATCCACGTTAAGACGATACTTTGTCCATTAAAGAAGATTTTATTCCGCATAAGCAAATCCCCTCACAATCGATCATCGATGATGAGCACTAGGCTCGGAATGAATACGCTCTCATGTATTGTATTTCCTTTCCATCGTTCAAGTCAACGATAGAAAGAATCAATTTTTCATGCAGATTCCTCAACGGGTTTAAACCGATTTTTCCCGAAAAAGAAGTAGAATAAATAGGAGATTACTGTATAGACTACAGCTGTGATGCAGAAAGCATACGCGTAGCCGTAGTAAGAGCCATAGCGGAAAACAAGGCCCGTACTTACTGGTGAAGCAAGGAACCAACCTAGATGAAAAACGGCTTCCCCTGAACTGGACGCTAATCCCCGAAGCGATCGGTTGACGTAACTCATTTTGATCGAATTATAAAAAGGATTAGCGGCGTTCATTAAGGCTTGCCGGAACAAGTACCCACCCGATGATAAGTAAAAGTTAGCAGAAAAAGCGGTTAGGAGGAGAAATGGAATGGAACATAACTGCAGGTATACGACAGATTTAACTTCTCCGAATCTCTTTACAATCATGGGTCCAATGAGAAAAGCAATCGCTGTTGCGGCTTGACCTAAAGCTACAACGATGCCTATTGCGGATTTCGAAGCTTCAAAGCGATCTTCAAAATACACATTTAAATAGGGGACAATCATTCCCCCACCCATGGATGACAACAGGCCTAATAAACAAAAAATGCCAATAACCTGTAAGGATGGTTTATGTACGCTCCACACTTGCTTCCACTTTAGTGATTCGCCACGTTGATGAATTTCTTGCTCACTCTTTTCAAAAAAAGCCATAGGTATAAAACCAAGTGCTGCGATACCAACTCCAGTTAATAAGGTAAATCTCAAGCTTCGAATTTCGTCTAAACCGATAATGAATTGAAAAAGATCACAAAGAACGCCGCCAAGTGCAATACCGACTACATTCGCTAGCATGACAAGAGCCATGTTAAAGCTGAACAGGTGAACACGCTGCTGTGGAGTAGAGTTGTTGGCCATAAACGGTAGAATGGTTGCAGAAACAACAGCAAGAGCCATACCGCCCAAGAATGACGAGATGAGCATACCCTCTTTGACTTCAATAAGAGAGCGAGCCGTCAATGTTACGATGGTAAAAATGAGACCAATTGTAATGACGCGCTTAGGTCCGAAGCGATCATTCATTAAACCCGCGGGAATGAGAATAATGGCCGCTGCAAGAGATGCCATACCAACCATGCTGCCAACAGTTGTTTGGTCATAGCCGAGACTTCTGACATAAAGGTTATAGACGAGACCAAACATACCTAAACCTAAGTTCCATACAAAATTAAACCAAAAGAAGAGCATAATATTTCGGCTGTAGCCATGAAATTGTGACTTCCATTCACTTAGTAAATTTGTCATAAATTATTCCTGCCTTTGTATTCTGTGTCTAAATTGTAACCGCCTTATCCATTCTACCACTGGTAAATAATTTTGAACACGGGAAAGACTTGATATTCGATCTGATCTGTATAATAATAAGTAGTCTAATCTACGAAGCAGGGAGCACATAACTGAATGTCTACACCAACGAGTACCGTGACCGAAGATCAAAAGCCAGAAGTCGAACAGATAGAAATTTGGAAATGTAAAGAGACAGATTGTAAAGCATGGGTTCGCAAAGAATTCGTTACGGAAGCTTTACCAACTTGTCCATTATGCAAAAATCCGATGGTGCGCAGCTACAAGCATGTGCCTGTAACAGCTAAAAAAGGAAATAAAAAGTTTTTAGTTGGGAAAAAACGATTCTAGTAAAATTCAAAAGATCAATAGCATCTTCGCCTTGCGTGAAGAGAGATGCTCTTGGTCTTTTTTTTTTGGAAAGAATAGCAGTGTCCAAGCATAAGATGCTAGAGAGGGGGAGTGCGTTATGCAATGGCCTGAACTTAATCTAAGTGACGATGCGATCAAGATACTTTACAAACTTCGGGATAGGAAACAGGAATGGGACAAGCTCAAGGAGACTCAACCTTTATTCTCTATATTGACTGCGTGTTTGATTCTCTATTTCATATACGTTTTCTATCAAAAGGTATTATTGACTTCTGGCGGGAATGCACTGTCCATCCTCGATTTGCTTATTTCAAACAAGTTCCTGTCGGGCTCTCTTCTGGCTTGTATATCATTGTTCCTATTTACAAGAAATCGCGTGACTAGGATAGAAAAAGCGAAGACGAAATACGAGGATTTAAGAAAGGAAGTCATCGAGAAGTTGGACGCTTCTTGGTTAAAGGACGTAAAGTCGGAATCTCGGGATCAAATTTCTAGCTTTCTAGATAACGAATATGATATTAATATTGTATACAAGAGTTAATGCTCCTTATAGAATATGACTTTTGTGTATTTCAATTAATCTTACCCACACTTTACCCACAAACGGTAAAACCCCACCAAACCATTACGGTTGATAGGGTTTTACCGTTTGTTTTCATTCAGTCGCATCAAGCAATGCGTCCAGACGATCCACGTCGCGTTTCTCGCGCGCTTTTGTTATATGTAGGTAAATGGAACGAGTGACGTCGCTGCCCTTCTGGTGACCGAGCTGCTCCTGTATGGTGTCGAGATCATCGCCAGCTTCAGCCATTAGACTTCAGTGAAATTGGATGTCACACGATGAGGAAGACTTGGGGATACCGATTGTATGTCCAGAATCCGGCTAATTTAGCGTTCCAAATGGATATGTTCAACCATGGGAAACAAACGACTACATTGCGTTATTTAGGGCTTACACAAGGTGCAATGGACAAGGTTATACTACGACTGAGCTAAATACAACGACCATTAATGATGCACTCATTTTCATAAAACGGAAAAAATCCAATAAACATTTACAGTTATTAGTAGATTTCAGCTTATTTTCAGCTCAAAGAAATTTGAAAGCAATCTGCAAAAAAAGCCGTCAAGAAGAAAAATAGGAATTCAAACTCAAATAATAAAAGAGCGCCTTAGCTAGGAAATAAATGCTAAGGCACTCTTTTATTAAAACAACATTATTACCATGCAAAAGACATTGTAATGATAACCAAAAGGATAAAGAGAACTAAAACTTCGGCCATATTATTACGACGATGTCCATGTCCTTCTACTGCATATCCCATATAAATGCAACTCCTTTTAAATGGATTTAACTACACCTTATACTATGTCAGTATCTATCCTTTGATTGGACAGGTATATAAGGCACATGCACATTTCGTTAGTGTATATAACCGTTAAAATGATTCCCCTGATTGAATAATAGTTGCATAAATGTCCAAAATTACTGTTTGCAAATGCAAATTTGATGATCAGCATGAAAAAAGAAAACCCCATAACCATGCGCCTTCTCGGTGTTTTGCATAAATGATGCATAAAGGCCTATTCTGTATTTACCGAAAAACATGCATGGTCGAGGGATTCTCCGCACCGTTAAAGGAAAGTACTTCTGTATAAAATATTGAATTCTATACATATCTCCTTGCATAAAAAATACATACTTGGGGGTGGGTGATTTGAATGTCACGGAAACGCAGTCCAGACAGAGAAAAGGCGTTAAAGCTCTGGCTCAAGAGCGGCCGGCAGATGAAGCCTGTTCAGATTGCGGACAAGTTAGGTGTCAGTGCTGCAATTGTCCGTAAATGGAAAAGTATGGACGGTTGGGACAAGCTGCCTAGTCCTAAGCCGGGCCGAGCTCTTTCAGCTCAAACGGCTGCAATGGGGATGGTACAATGAGTCGGTGTGCGGAAAGATTGCGAAAATCGATACCGCATAGCGATTTACTATGATTCATGATAAGTTATCTAAAGGGTGAAAAACCTTATAGAATTTGAGTCATTGTGAGTAATCTTGATTTTACCTAGAGGACTCAATGTAATAAGATATTAATATTGTATATAAGAGTTAATAGGAAGCGAGGATGTCGGAACGGATGAGATATGAATGTCGCTATATAGATGCAGAGAACGGAATATGGAAATGGGAAGATATGGAGGTTGAGGCCCCTTATTTAAGGGAAGTTGTAACGGGAGAGAAGCCGCGGCTCAAGACTCGCTTTCGCGCGTGTTGGACAGCGGATGCACTGCATATACGATTCGAATGTGAGGATGATCACGTCGTGGCAACGATGGAGCGGCGAGATGATCCTATTTATTTGGAAGATGTGGTTGAGGTATTTATTGATAAAAGCGGTACCGGAGCGGTTTATTACGAGTTCGAAGTGAGTCCGCGCAATGTCGTATTCGATGCTTTGATCCATTATAACGGTGGGGATAAAGAGATAGATGTTGCATGGGATGCGAAGGGAATGCATACGCAAGTTTTGGATGGGTCCGATGGGTGGAGGACTTACGATCTGCGAATTCCTTTTGCTGATTTGGATTGGGAGCGGGGGCAAGAGCAAGAGCTGATGCAGGAGAATGGCGAAAACTGGACACCTCAGCATGGCGCTGAGTGGCGTTGGAATTTATATAGAATTGATGATGATCTAGAAGGTAATCGGCATTATTGGGCTTGGTCACCCACCGGTAAAGTCGATTTCCATATGCCGCATCGATTCGGGACACTTGTTTTTGTGAAAGAATAGAATAGTCGGGGTGCTGTAACGTTGTTTTTCATCGCTAAATTGGCAGCAGTTCGTAAAAGTGGCTCTATAACGATGAAAAACAATCTTAAAGCAAATTTAAAGCAAAGCCCTCTAGCTTCAACAAAAGCTAGAGGGCTTATTATGCTTGATGAACTAGGCTTCATTCAGCACGTCATTTACTTGCTGCCAAGCCCAATCGAGCTCTTCCTTCGTAATCGTAAGAGGCGGAGCCAAGCGAATAATGTGCTCGTGTGTCTCCTTGCACAGTAGACCCTTGGCTTTCAGCTCTTCACAGAACGGACGAGCTGAAACCTTAAGGTCAATACCGATGAACAGCCCGCGGCCGCGAATCTCCGTAATCTGTGGAGATTGAATTTCCTGAAGTCGCTTCAGGAAATAAGAGCCAAGCTCATCCGAGCGCTCTGCGAGCCGCTCGTTCAGGGTGACCTCCAGCGCCGCGATCGCGACGGCGCAGCCGAGCGGATTACCCCCGAACGTCGAGCCGTGGGAGCCCGGCTCGAAAACATCAAGAACCTCTCGATCACCGGCGACCGCCGAGATCGGGAACACACCGCCGCCGAGGGCTTTGCCCATGATGTACAGGTTCGGCGTTACGCCTTCCCAGTCGCATGCGAAGCGGCGACCCGTACGGCCAAATCCTGTTTGGATTTCGTCCGCGACGAACAACACGTTATTCGCCTGGCATAGCTCATAACATTCCCGCAGGTAACCAGCCTGCGGAATCACAATACCGGCCTCACCTTGAATAGGCTCGAACAGGAAACCCGCCGTGTTCGGGCCGATGGCCTCACGCAGCGCCGCCGCATCCCCGTAGGGAATAATGCGGAACCCCGGCGTAAAAGGCCCGAAGCCGCGTTGATATTCCGGCGACGAGGAGAAGGAAGTGATCGTCACTGTCCGTCCGTGGAAATTCCCTTCACAGACAATAATTTCGGCTTGATCGGCAGGGATTCCTTTCACTTCGTAGCCCCAACGGCGAATAGCCTTTACTGCGGTTTCGACCGCTTCGGCACCTGTATTCATCGGTAAAATCATCGGCTTACCTGTGTAATTCGCTAATTTTTCATAAAACGAACCTAACGTCTCACTATGGAAAGCTCTAGATGTCAGAGTTACCTTCTCGGCTTGCTCATGAAGCGCTCTCAGAATGTGAGGATGACGATGTCCTTGATTTAAGGCGGAGTAAGCGCTAAGCATATCCATGTAACGGTTTCCTTCTGGATCCTCGACCCAAACGCCTTCCGCTTTCGATATCACGATAGGCAGCGGATGGTAATTGCGTGCCCCGTATTTTTCCGTTTTTTCAATAATCATCGAACTTATCGTATCCATAACAATTCCTCCCTGACGTGCAGCTTGTAAGCCAAACTCGCCGGCATTCCCTGTATCTTTCTAATTGTCTCACATAGCGAGCTTGTTTAATCCATTGTATTCGTCAACTCATGAACGTTGCAAATATAAATCCTATGAGGTAAATCCCCTATGCGTTTGTGCTTCTCCTAGCATATATAAATACATAGCTTTAGACAGTGATACAAGTCTTCACGAAATTGGCCAAGTTCAATCATTATGTGCAAATCCATTTATAATGTTGCAAATATGAGAAGACTTGAATTGTCGAAATAGGAAATATTATTAGAAGCGGGAGAATTGATCAGTGGTCAAAAATTTATTACAGAACGTGTCAGATATTGCAGGATTCTCGAAAGCGGTCGCGAATTCTTCAGATGAGCGCTTATGAATGCCATGCATTGCGTTCAATTGGTCTAGCGGCAGAGAGTTAGAAGGATTTTCGGAACACCTACTTAGCAACTTCGAGCAATATACTTTGTAGAAAAAAGGAATGGTGTCTACGATGACTCATCGCATTGAAAAAGACTTTATAGGTGAAAAACAAGTTCCATCCCAAGCTTATTATGGCATTCAAACGATGCGTGCATTAGAGAATTTCCCAATTACGGGAGTTAAAATTCACGCAGAGCTCATTACAGCTTTGGCAGAAGTAAAAAGGGCAGCTGCAATTGCGAATATGGAAACACATATGCTGCCAAAAAAAATCGGTGAACAATTAGTCAAAGCAGCTGAAGAAGTTAGACAAGGTCAGTTACTTGAGGAATTTATTGTTGATTCTATTCAAGGCGGAGCGGGAACCTCCATCAATATGAACATGAACGAAGTGCTTGCTAACCGGACTTTGGAGCTGCTTGGCGAGGAAAAGGGCAATTATTTCCATTGTAATCCGAACAATCATGTCAACATGTCGCAATCCACAAACGACGTTATCCCTACCGCCATCAAAATTGCCGCGTACCGTTTATCTGAGCAATTGATTGAAACTATGATTTCACTCCAGAGTGCTTTTGCACGTAAGGAAACGGAATTTGATGATGTCATTAAAATGGGGCGAACGCATCTTCAGGATGCAGTTCCTATTCGTATGGGCCAAGAATTCGGCGCTTATGCACGTGTCATCCAGCGTGATATTAATCGTATTCGCCATGCTTCTAAGGGACTTTTGACCGTTAATATGGGGGCTACTGCTGTAGGAACAGGGCTTAATGCAAAGCCTGAGTATGTGGAACGGGTTATGTTTCATCTAAAAGGGCAAGTGGGAATACCCATTGAACTAGCCGAGCATTTGGTCGACGGCACCCAAAACATGGATGCCTACACAGAGCTTTCCGCTTCCTTGAAAGTATGCGCCGTGAACCTTTCGAAAATATGCAATGATATCCGATTAATGGCTTCAGGTCCTCGCGTAGGCTTAGGGGAGCTGAAACTGCCACCGAGACAACCAGGATCTTCCATTATGCCGGGTAAAGTAAACCCTGTTATGCCAGAGGTCGTGAATCAAGTGGCGTTCCAAGTCATTGGCAACGATCATACCATCTGCTTGGCTTGCGAAGCCGGTCAATTTGAACTAAACGTAATGGGACCCGTACTTGCGTTCAACCTTCTACAATCGCTGAAAATACTGCGGAACGCGGCTGACGTGTTCGAGCGCTTTGCGATTGAGGGCTTGGAAGCCGACCGCGAGCGCTGTGCGACTTATGTCGAGCAAAGCTTCGGCATCGTCACAGCCTTGAACCCGCATCTCGGCTACGAAGTCGCCGCGCAACTAGTGAAAGAAGCTGTGCGCACTGGCATGACGCTCAAAGAGCTGATCCTAGAGCGTGGGCTGCTTACAACTGAGGAGATTGAAGAAATCCTCAATCCGATTCAGATGACCACGCCGGGCATCGCTGGCGAGAGATTGCTGCAACCTGCCGACTAGGGCTGCTGGGTGAAGAAGCTTTGCAGTCTACGACAGCTGGCTAAAGCCTGCTCATAAAACGAACGCCCCCGACCCATCGGTAGATGAGTTGGGGGCGTTTTTAGCATCATTTTTCTGGATTGCTGCTTGCGACGTCTTAATCCACATGGTCGTTCAACGATTCATAAAAGGTAAGCTTATTTCCGAATGGATCTGTGACGCAAACTTCTCTGGTATGCCATGGGCTCATTTCTAAGCCAGGACGAGAATAGGTATATTTTTTATTTTTCAAATTAGAATGAAAAGCTTCTATATCCACGATTTCTATTCGAACCGCTGCACCCGGGCTGCAATCCCCATAATGCTCAGAAAGGTGCAATTTACATTCGCCTAAACTAACCTCCATGTAAAGCGGCATCTCACTCTCAAAACGATGCTCCCAACCTAACGAAAAACCCAAGTAATCGATGTAGAATTCCTTTGCCTTCCTCTCGTCGAACATTCTAAAAATGGGCGTCACACCTTTAATAGTTGTTATAACAATCATCTCCTTGTTTTTTCGTTTGTGTACGCACTTGAATTTCTTGAGCTGCCTATGCCATTTACGAGTACATAAAAGGTTATGTAAACCGTCATGATAACAAATCCGACTAATAAGCAGAAAACGAAGGCCTCTTGATGCAGAGTTTCTCGCAGGATTTCCAGTATTCCGTTATTGAGTAAAGCATCCCAACTGTTTAAGCGATATTCTCTTCCCAAAAGTATGCCATACCCGGATAGAAGCGCGGTCAATGCGATGATCAGCCATGAAACAAAGTGATTGAATCGCTCTTTCCATATCTTTTGAATGATGTACATGGAGCTGCATCCTAGCAATAGACCGTTCCATGCAAATAAGAAGATGATGAAAAAATCATACCAATATGTAAAGGAGAGCGCTCCTTTTTGTACATAAGAGTCCTTCAAAATCGTTAAATGAATGAAGTCCGTAATGACATACGGAGAGTTTGGCAGGAATAATAACCAAGCTAATCCGACTACGATTAAAATGAATTTTTTCAAGATCATAGATTTACGAGTGTGTATAAAATGGGCTATCACAGCAAGGATATACGGAATCCAAGCGAGGAATAAGTTCCAAAGTAGAAATTCATAATAGGTTTGGTTTTTGAACAAAAAGTAGACCCCAATTGTGGAAAGCGAGAGCAAGATCAGAAAGAGATGCAGGTACCAGTGATTCAAGGTTTTCATTGTAGGCTCCACACTTGGTCTATGTATTTGGCAGTGAGTGATGCCACCCCACCCAAGATTATGTCTATATCTTACATTTATTTACTACCTGTAACAAGCAAATAACCCGTTATCCTCGCAGTTAGCGGGGACTAACGGGTTTTTGTCTCAATCTATAGAATCTGCTTGCCCAACAAGGAGCTAATTAAGCCAACGGCTAATTGGGATGTTTTGTTATTGTCGTCGAGAAGAGGATTCACCTCAACGAATTCGGCTGATGTCACAATGCCTGCTTCATGCAGCATCTCAACAGCTAAGTGAGCTTCGCGGTAATGAAGTCCACCTTTTACAATCGTGCCTGTTCCAGGTGCTTCAATCGGATCCAATGAATCGACGTCAAAACTAAGATGCACGCCGTCTGTTTTACTGCTTATATAGTCAATGGCATCTTGCATAATGGAAGCCATTCCTTTGCGATCTATATCATACATGGTATAGCATTTGATTCCCAATGAGCGAATGAGTTTCTTCTCGCCCTCGTCGAGAGATCTTGCTGCAATCAGGACGATATTCTCCGCTTTCACTTTATCATGACTGCCCATAATGCTGGTCAATAAGGGATGCCCCATCCCTAGACTGACGGCCAATGACATCCCATGAATATTACCGGATGGACTTGTATCGGCTGAGTTTAGGTCGGAATGAGCATCGATCCAAATGACACCCAAGTTTTGATAATGGCCGGATAATCCAGCTAAAGTCCCGATAGCTATACTATGATCGCCGCCAATGACGAGAGGAAAGCGTCCTTGTTCCACGACCTGAGAGACTTGCTTAGCCAGAAGTGTATTTACCTCGAGAACCTCTGCCAAATACTTAAGGTTGGTTTGATCAACTTCAGCTGCCAAGGGAGTCGCTTTATCATCCGGAAGACGGATATCAGCGATATGATCGATTGTAATATCCATTTGCTGTAGACCTCGAATTAACCCTGCTTGTAAAATGGCTTTCGGTCCTTTGCTGGCTCCGCGTCGACCTGCTCCAAGATCAAATGGCACAGTAATCGCAGCAATAGTCGGTTTGGTACTCATACGATCAGCTCCTCTGGTCTGGACTTTGATACAAGAAACTCGTTGCGAATCTTTAAGAGGCATCCTTTAATCGCTTTCATTGGAGTGAACGCTTCGAATAAAGCTCGTTTGTAATTAGGTTATCATAACCTAGCTCATAATTGGAGATTTTAATTTGGTTCTTGTGGCAATTGCTGCCGCCTGTTAGGACGCATCATTTCGTGATCTTCATGCTCCAGTATATGACAATGGTACTACGCTCGGTGAAGGATCTGAAACTAGCTATAATGGATGTTACATAACAAAAGTGAACTTGACATTCAATGAAGTTGATGTGAAAATGAATTAACTGATTGTTTTTAATTCATGTAAATTCATTGACGAGAACGAGTACGCTAATCCCCTTGATTTCCAGAGAGTTGGCCTAGAGCTGAAAGCCAACATTCAAGACTTAGCCGAAAATCCCCTCTGAGAAGGAAAGCTGAAGGAATTTTAGTAAGCTGACCCGGGATCCCGCCGTTACAAGGGCCGCGTATGATAGTACGTAGAACGAGAGCTATAATGATCATATCCTTATGATCGTTATGGAACTAGGGTGGTATCGCGAGATGTAATCTCGTCCCTTACGGGACGGGATTTTTTTGTTTTTTTACAACAAATTTTCACGATAAGCCCCAATCATTTTATTAGAGGAGTGTGAGTTACACATGAGAAAAATTGATGTGAAAGAAAAAGCGAGAATCCGCGAACTGCGCATTTTAGAGCAATGGAGATTGAATGGTACGTTCCGCAAGTCGATTGAAAACCGCAAAGGTAAAGCGAACTTCGTCTTTTACGAAGGACCGCCGACGGCAAACGGATCACCCCATATCGGACACGTGCTTGGTCGTGTTGTGAAAGATTTTATCTGCCGCTATAAAACCATGTCTGGGTACCAAGTCATCCGCAAAGCTGGTTGGGACACGCATGGATTGCCCGTCGAGCTTGGCGTGCAGAAGCAGCTTGGTATCTCGGGAAAACAAGAGATTGAAAAATACGGCGTAGCCGAATTTGTTGAGAAATGCAAAAGCAGCGTATTTGAATATGAAAAGCAATGGCGTGAACTGACGGAAGCTATCGCCTACTGGACGGATATGGATAACCCCTATGTTACGCTCAATAACGGTTATATCGAGAGTGTTTGGCATATTTTATCCAATATCCATAACAAAGGACTATTATACAAGGGGCACCGTGTAAGCCCTTATTGTCCCGACTGCCAAACAACACTCAGTTCTCACGAGGTTGCGCAAGGCTATGAAGACGTGAAAGATTTAAGTGCCACTGTGAAATTCAAGAGTAAAAACGCGAGCGAAATCTTTCTGGCTTGGACGACGACCCCATGGACTCTACCTGCGAATGTAGCGTTGGCAGTAAATAAAGACATAGATTATGTCAAAGTGAAACAAAAAGGCGAAGTTTATATCGTTGCGAAAAATCTCGCGGAAAAAGTATTCAAACAAGACTACGAAGTTTTATCTGTGCATAAAGGATTGGAATTCGTCGGCACCGCCTACGAGCCTCCTTTCGGCTATATTAGCCCAACCAAAGGACATATCGTCGTAGATGCTGACTATGTCATGGATACGAGTGGTACGGGTATCGTCCATATTGCTCCTGCGCATGGTGAAGATGATTACCGAACTGCTCGCCGACACGAACTGGATTTTGTGAATGTAGTGAACTTGGCAGGACGTTACAATGATCAGATCACAGACTTCGCTGGACGCTTCGTCAAAGATTGTGACGTCGATATCGTGAAACACTTGTCTGAACGCAGCCTGCTATTTTCCAAAGAGCGCTATGAGCATAGTTACCCTTTCTGCTGGCGCTGTAAATCCCCGCTGCTCTATTATGCGATGGAGAGCTGGTTTATCAAAACGACCGCAATTAAAGAGCAATTGATTGAGAACAACAGTAAAGTCGACTGGTATCCCTCCCACATCCGCGAAGGGCGCTTCGGTAAGTTCCTTGAAGAGCTTGTCGATTGGAACATCAGCCGTAATCGTTATTGGGGTACCCCGCTGAACGTTTGGTTATGTGGGGATTGCGGAACGGAATATGCACCGGGAAGCCACAAAGATTTGCGGGAAAAATCAATAACGCCAATTGACGAAAGCTTGGAGCTGCATAAGCCTTACATCGATGAAGTGAAACTGCGCTGCTCTTGTGGAGGCATCATGGAAAGAACCCCTGAGGTGATCGACGTCTGGTTCGATAGCGGTTCTATGCCTTTTGCGCAGTATCATCATCCATTCGGGGATGAGACGTTGTTCAATGAGCAGTATCCCGCGGATATGATCTGCGAAGGGATTGACCAAACAAGGGGCTGGTTCTTCAGTCTACTTGCTGTTTCAACGTTGTATAACGGCAAATCGCCTTACAAAGCCGTTCTTTCTACCGGACATGTATTGGATGAGAACGGACAAAAAATGTCTAAAAGCAAAGGAAACGGCATCGATCCATGGGAAATCATAGATGAATTTGGTACGGATGCGTTTCGATGGGCCCTGCTGTCAGACAGCGCACCTTGGAACAGCAAGCGCTTCTCTAAGCAAATTGTTGCCGAAGCGAAATCCAAAGTGGTCGATACGATCAATAACACACACGCTTTTTATGCGTTATATGCAACGATTGACCAATATAAGCACGAGGATCATCCGGCTCACAAGCATACGAACGAATTGGATCGCTGGATATTATCAAGACTAAACAGCACACTGCAAAATGTAGGTAAGGGCTTGGAGATTAACGACTTCTTAAACCCAGCGAAGCAAATCGAAAGTTTTGTCGACGAGTTGAGTAACTGGTACATCCGTCGCTCTCGCGACCGTTTCTGGGGCAGTGAAATGACCGTTGATAAAGTCTCAGCGTATCAGACACTGCGTGAAGTGCTGCTGACACTCTCGCGGATGATAGCGCCGTATGCGCCGCTCATTGCCGAGGACATTTACGGTAACCTCGGAGGAGAAGGCAGCGTTCATCTGGCTGATTATCCAAGTGTGATTCATTCAGCCATCGACTTAACGCTCGAGAGTGACATGGAAACCGCACGGCAGATCGTTGAGTTGGCTCGAAATATTCGGAATGATACAGGTATCAAGACACGCCAGCCTCTCTCCGAGTTGATCGTTTCGCTCGATAGCAATTTCGACCTAAGTCGTTTTGAGGAAATCATTAAAGACGAAATAAACATTAAAGGAATCCGTGTAGAACAAAGTGACAGCGGCTTTGTTGACTTCAAAATGAAGCTGAATCTTAAGGTGGCCGGGAAAAAGTATGGCAAATTCGTTGGCCCTCTGCAAAACCACTTTAAACAATTGTCTACTTCAGATACCAAGCAAGCGGTCGATAGTGGTTTTCTTGAAGTAACGATCGACGGAGAGGAACTTCATATCACACTCGATGAGATGCTTGTGGAAAAACAAGCCAAAGAAGGGTTTGCTTCTGCTTCCAGTAACCAGATCACGGTAGCTTTAAACACATCAATAACGGAAGAATTGGAGCAGGAGGGTCTTGTACGAGAAATCATACGTGCAATTCAGGATTATCGTAAAAAGCTGGAGCTGCCTATTGATAAACGAGTCGATCTTGTTCTCGATGTCAATTCGACGTTGAAAGAAGCGTTGGAGCGTTTTGATCATGTTCTGCAAGAGAATGTACTGCTTTCCAGTGTAAGATTCGCTAAGGAAGAAAAAATGGAATCCATCTTGATTGGGGACAACAATTTACGCCTGCTTATAGAATAACTGAAAAAAGGGTAGCACTTAGAGACATGGTTATCATGACTCTCAGTACTACCCTTATTAATTTCTAGAATGCCCAATTCCCCTTGCGGAAAATGGGTTCAATCGTGCCGTCTGCATGTTCGCCGTCAATATCCATTTCGGCAGAGCCGATCATAAAGTCCACGTGAATCAGACTGTTGTTAAGGCCGGCGCTTTCTTGCTCCTCCTTGGACATCGAAGTTCCGCCCTCAATACATGTGGGAAAGGCTCTTCCGAGTGCCAAGTGATTTGAGGCGTTCTCATCATACAAGGTATTAAAGAAGATTAGGTTGGAGTTCGAAATTGGTGATTCGTGCGGCACAAGTGCGATTTCACCCAGATAATGTGCTCCTTCATCCATTTCGATCATGGCTTTTAGAGACTCGAAGCCTTGTTCAGCCGTGTAGTCAACAACACGTCCATTATCGAAGGTGATGGAGAAATTGTTGATCAAATTACCTTGATAACTCAACGGTTTCGTGCTGCGCACTGTGCCATGAGTACCCATTCGATGAGGAGAAATAAAGACTTCCTCTGTCGGGATATTCGGGTTGAAATCGAAGCCTCCCGTCTCATTGGTGGCGGAACCGCCTCGCCAAATATGGTTGGCAGGAAGCTCGACAGATAGTTCAGTGCCTGGGGCACGGTAATGGATCTTACGAAATTGCTTCTCGTTAAGCTGTTCTCTTTTGCTCCGAAGTGTCGCGTTGTGATCGACCCAAGTCTGGATTGGATTTTCTTGATCTACGCGTGTCGCTTTGAAAATGGCGTCCCATAGGGCGCTGATCGCGGCTTCCTCTTCCAAATGAGGAAACACTTTCTTCGCCCAAGCAGAAGAAGGTGCCGCGATAATCGACCATGTCATCTGATAGGAGGACATGCTTTCTCTCCATTTCACTAATTTCGCGCCTGCGGCTTTGGAATTTGCGGAAATGCGAGATGGATCGATATCCTTCAGCAATTCAGGATCATCGGCATCGATCAATAAATAGGCGCCGTTATTATCGGCTAGCTCATCGAGCGCTTGCGCTCTCCATGATGGATATTCATGAAACGCTTCATCAGGCGCGTAGGTATATTTGATTTGTGTGCAGATTGCATCCTGCCATTCAATATGTACGTGTTTAGCTCCAGCTTGATAAGCTTTACGGGCAATAAGTCGAACGAACTCGGGATGATGAATGGGTGCGTTAATCCAAAGTGATTGGCCGGATTGAATGTTCACAGCGACGCGGACGGTTAGCTCCGCATATTTATCAAGATTACTTTCAAAAGTCATAGGAATCCTCCTCTTTTTTCTAATCTTGCTTGCAGTTTATCCTGCCAAGAGTCAACTGTCAAATAAATTTTACCGTCGTTCTTTCATGAATGTACTTGGGTTCATGCCATACCATTTGCGGAATTGATTGGTGAAGTGATTATAGTTTTGAAAACCAACATCATAACAAACTTCCGAAGCGCTCCGTCCGGTATGTTCTAGCATTAGCACGGCTTGTTGTATCCGCATCCGATTGAGCGTATCGATAATGGAATACCCTGTACTGGCTTTGAAAAGATGGGACAGTCTCGAAGGAGAGAGCCCGACAGTCTGAGCCAAATCCTCAATCCGAATAGGTTGACGCATCTGTTGGGACAACAGGTGGAGAACCTCCTCGATTCGTGCATCAACTTTTGTGTTTGTTTTCTGAGCCATGATTAGGAGGATTTCCCGCAAAGAGCTGCTGCACAATTCGAACCAATATTCACCGCGCTCTCTGGAATCCTCCAGCATGCGTGTGAAAGCTCGGTGGATGCGTTCGCGAATCGACTCACTTTCGATGGTAAGGATAAGCTGCTCTTCATCCGGCAGCAGATTGGTTTCTGTGAAGATCGAAGGAAAGTGTACCCAGACAAACTGCCAGGTATGGTCTTTTTTCGTACCGTAGTGCTGCGGTGTTCCTGGCTTCAGCAGGGTGAGGTCCCCCGGCCTGCAGATTCGTTCATTCCCTGAATTGATAAAGTAACCTTCACCTTCGAGCGTGAAAGTAAGAAGCCAATCGCTTCGTCCTTGGGGCCGCTTGGTTACATACGTATCTTGCTCTATAAAATGTCCGGATAAAAAGGTGAAATCATCGAATATCATGGCCCTGTGGTCCCTTTCGTCATCTGCAGCAATTTACTACAAGTATATCAGGAAATAGCAGGATTGTATGAGTAATTAGCATCATCCTTACTTCAATGTTTGTGGGGCTTTCGATATGATTATGTCATAAGGGAACACAATCCTAACTTACTCATGGAGGGGACCAACATGTCACGGACGATGCTTAAGCTTTCAAATGAACAAAAACTGCAATTCGAATCGGAAGGTTATTTAATTGTAAAAGGATTGTTTTCGGAGCAAAATTTGACCGAAATCGATGATACTTTTGAAGAGATTAGTCATCAAACGGTACCAGGCTTATTTGAACCGGATTTACAAGCGGATGGATCAGATCCGTTAAAAAGATATCCGCGAGTCATGCATCCGCACCGCTTTAATGAGACGGCAAAGAAATATATGCTGCACCAGCCGGTTATGGATGTATTAGCAGATTTGTATGACGAAGAGGCGCTAGCTGCGCAAAGCATGTTTTATTACAAGCCGCCGGGCTCTCGCGGCCAAGCGCTTCATCAGGATAATTTCTATCTGCAGGTCGAACCTGGTAATTGCATAGCAGCTTGGACGGCCATAGATGCTGCAGATGATGAGAACGGTGGCTTACTCGTTGTGCCCAAAACGAATACATTCGAAATTGCCTGTCCAGACATCGCGGATGACAAAGAATCATTTACGACTCACTACGTGAAGCCGCCGAAAGATGAAAAAGCGATTCCTGTCATCATGCAGCGAGGCGACGTTCTCTTTTTTAACGGGAATCTTATCCATGGCTCTTATCGAAATAAAACGAAGGACCGATTCCGCCGAGCGTTCATTTGTCATTATGCGAACCAATCGGCAACCCATATTAGCGATCATTATCGCCCTTTGTATCGTCAGAATGGAACGACCGTTGATTTAGAGGTCAACCCAAATGGGGGGCCGTGCGGCGAAGAGTTCCAAGCGGTTTATCCTCACTAATCTTTCATCTAGCCATAAAGGACCAGCCAACATCCATGGATGTGGGCTGGTCCTTTATTACATAGTATGGAATCATTTCAATTGTTTACACTAGAGGAGGGGGTGATGGCGTTCATGAGTTATAGTTGGATACTGGGTTTGCTGCTTCTTGCACAGCAAAATGAAGTGCCATTTCGAATAACGAATGATAATATGGGTCATAGCATAGCGAATGTGCAGCGTGAATTGTACACAGTCAATCTTCTGGATATGCCAATCATTGATACTGGACGATTAGATCAGCTTACGAATGAACTCGATAAGAACATGTATCGTAAACCGATCAATGCAACCATTAATGCTGAGGGGACAATTGTGAAGGAGATTGCAGGTTCGAGGTTGAATCGTCAAGCTTTTGTTGAGCAATTTTATGAGCATTATTATCGTGAGGGTCCGATGCAATTTGAAGTGCCCCAGTTATCTGTATATCCCAAAGTAGACAGTGAGTTGCTAGCGAATATTCGTGTGCGTCCCATTGGTTATTATGTGACCTATTTTAACTCGAATAATAAATATCGTTATACGAACATCAAGCTTGCAGCCCAAGCGATTAATAATTATGTCGTTCAACCCAATGAAACGTTCTCCTTCAACCGTGTTGTTGGCGTTCGGACACGAGGAAAGGGGTATATGCCGGCAAAGATCATTGTAAGGGGAGAATTCTCTGAAGGGATCGGCGGAGGCATTTGCCAAATTTCTTCTACGCTGTATAACGCAGTGGATCGCGCGGGTCTCAAAATCGTAGAAAGATATTCGCACAGCAGATCTGTTCCCTATGTTCCGCCAGGTAGGGATGCAACTGTGAATTGGGGAGGTCCTGACTTCACTTTTAAAAACAACTATAATCAGCCTATCTTGATAAGGGCACAGGCTTTACCTGGCAGGGTATACGTTAGCATTACTTCCTCCGATGTCATTAACTATAAGCCGCGGCATGTTCCGAGTGCATCCGATAATCTGCCGGAGGAAATACAAGCGGGAACAAATGTAGGTCAGCCTGTTCCATAAATGTTAAGCTCCGTTCCAACTTGATTGTTGGTGTATGGGGCTTTTTGTTTGTTTGAGACTGAGTTATGGCTGATATGAGGTCAATATATGCATATTTTACAAAATGAAAGCAAAAAATCACAAGATTTTCGGGTCACCTTTCGCTAGAATAGAGGGCAGATCATTCAGCTCGAGAAGGGTGGAATTTAGCTTTATGAAAACATTTTTAGATGAGAATTTTATGCTTACCAACGATACCGCGGTTCATCTATTCCACGAATTTGCCAAAGATCTGCCGATTATTGATTATCACTGCCATCTAAGTCCTAAGGAAATTTATGAAAATAAACAATTCAATAACATAACGGAAGCTTGGCTGTACGGCGACCATTATAAGTGGAGAATGATGCGTGCCAATGGTGTGGAGGAAGCGAAAGTTACGGGTGAAGCTAGTGATTACGATCGTTTCTTGGCATGGGCTGGAACGGTTCCTATGGCTATTGGCAACCCGCTGTACCATTGGTCTCATATGGAGCTTCGAACCTATTTCGGTGTTCATGAGATTATTAACGAGCAGAATGCGCCAGCCATCTGGGAAAAAGTGAATGCAAAGCTCGCAGAGGGGGGTTCTCGCGCTAGAGATCTCATTACGAATTCCAAAGTAACCGTCATATGTACAACGGACGATCCGGTGGATTCGCTAGAATATCACATCAAAATTAAAGAGCTTACTGATTTTAACACACAAGTCCTGCCTTCATACCGTCCTGACAAAGCGCTTGAAATTAATCGCGCCACTTTCCTTCCGTGGATCGGCCAATTGGAGCAATCCGCTGGCATCACGATCAGCTCCTACGATGACCTGCTGGCAGGATTAGAGAGCAGAGCGCAGTTTTTTGATTCAGTTGGTTGTAAGGTGTCTGACCATGCCTTAGATTATGTTCCTTACGCTGCAGCAACCAAAGAAGAGGTAGATCAGATTTTTAAAACGGCTCTGGCTGGCAACGCGGTTAGTTTAGAAGAAGAGAAGAAATATAAAGCGTACACCTTGCTGTTCTTAGGGGGCGTGTACAAGAAGCTGGATTGGGCGATGCAGTACCATATTAATGCTTCCCGCAACAATAATGGACGAGCTTTCGCGAAACTTGGACCGGACACCGGATTCGACTCTGTTAATGATAGCCCGGTAGCGAGCGCCTTGACTGGTTTGTTATCCTCGCTTGCTGTTGCTGATTCGTTGCCTCGGACGATTCTGTACTCCTTAAATGCACGTGACAATGAAATTCTCGCTTCCCTCATGGGCAGCTTCCAAGGCGATGGTATTCCTGGTAAAATTCAATTGGGATCTGCTTGGTGGTTCAATGATACCAAAGACGGTATGGTTTCGCAGATGAAATCGCTAGCGAATTTTGGACTGCTTGGCCGATTCGTAGGTATGTTGACAGATTCCAGAAGCTTCTTGTCCTACACAAGACATGACTACTTCCGCAGAATCCTCTGTAACATGTTAGGCGAATGGGTCGAAGCTGGAGAATTCCCGAACGACGAACAACTGCTGAAACAGCTGGTTCAAGGGATTTCCTATTATAATGCTAAGCAGTATTTCGGTTTTTAAAATAGAGAACCTTCGTGCGGGTTGTTGCCTGCTCGAAGGTTTTTTTCGAATTTATATATTTTTGGGTTTCCGCGCTTATTCAGCGTGGAAGCGCAGGCTGGTCTGCTGAGAAGTCGATTTGCAGCTTCTCAGACTCTGTCGGCTCGGCGAGCTCTCACTGAAAGCGCGTTTTTCGCGCTTAATAGTTCGGGTGCTCCTGAATAAGCGCGTTTTCCGCGCTTATTCAGCGTGGAAGCGCAGGCTGGTCTGCTGAGAAGTCGATTTTCGGCTTCTCAGACTCTGTCGGCTCTGCGAGCTCTCACTGAAAGAGCGTTTTTCGCGCTTATTTGTTGTGGGGGAGACCATGTTGGCTGCAGAGAGGTATTTAGCGGGCGTGAGATAAGCTCCGAAAACGAGCTTAAGTCTGGCGATTGGTTAGGATAAGCTTGGAAACGAGCTTACTGCGGCGCTAAGTAGTAGATGTGGCTACCTCAGCCTTTTTTACAGACTATGGCGCATCAATTTGCGGCATTCCAGTGGCGTCTGTGTGGTCACTTGTTTGAACACGCGGCCGAAGTGAGCGACGCTATCGAAGCCGGATTGCTCGGCGATGTGGATGACTTTCAACTTCGTTTCACGCAGCAGCCGCTGAGCCTCTCGGATTCGAACGTTGTTCAAGTATTCGATGAACGAAAAGCCGGTCGTTTCTTTGAAAGAACGGCAAAAGTAGCTTGGACTGATATAAAAGCTTTCGGAAATCGAAGCTAACGTCAAACGGTTTCTATACTGTTCGTTGATATAAGCGACGATTTCGAATATTTTGGGATTGTGCGCTTGCTGGTGTTCCTGAGCAGAGCTTAACTTATCTGTGAGACGCGAGCAGAAGATGAGTAGTTGCGTGAGCAGGGCTTTACTGTTCAGCTGCCAGCCGCCAAGCGTCTGCTGCTGTTCGCGTAATAAGCTAAATAGAAGGTTCTCAACAAAAGTACGATTCGTTCCTGTTAGGGAAAAGATATGCTGTTTCTGTTGAAAAGGAACAAGTAAATGTGTCGATGCATCCTCATCAATAGAACGTATCCAACTATCATCAAAGCTAAGTAGAATGCGCTCGTGATGAAGGACATCCGCATTTCGTGTTTTATGAAGCTCGTTTTTATCGATAAAGACGAGGTCGCCCTCTTGAATCAGATAGGAACGGTCTTGTATAAAATAGTAGCGTTTCCCGCTGAGTAAATAATAAATTTCATAGTGATCATGAAAATGATTCACTGTCATAGAGTAGGGGCGATCTCTGCGCAGTCTTTCAATTTCGTAGAGTACCAAAAGTGGACACCTCTTCGTTCGTTCTTTTATAACTATTATATAGCAAGATATGCAAGGAATAAAAGTGAATAAGCAAGATTTGATTAGAAACACAACAAATATTGTATTAATCTTGAGATAGGACATTCGAACATGAAGACATATCTAAACTCGAGAGGGGTTCACTTTTATGAAAAAGCGTTATGCACTAGTTGGTACCGGAGGAAGAGCAGAATTTTTCTATGGCGCCATTGTGAAGGATTTTCAGGAAACGTCAGAGCTAGTTGCGATTTGCGATATAAATCAAACGAGAATGAATTTTACAAATGGCTTACTTGTCAATAAATATGAATATAACGCTGTTCCCACGTATAAAGCGGATCAGTTCGAGGAAATGATTCGCAGAGAAAAGCCTGATTATGTCATTGTCACCTCCGTTGATCGCACGCATCATACGTATATTATCAAGGCGATGGAGCTTGGTTGCGATGTTATTTCGGAAAAGCCGATGACAGTGGATGAAGAGAAATGTCAAGAAATTCTCGATACCATTAAACGCACAGGGCGGCAGCTTCGCGTGACTTTCAATTACCGTTACGCTCCGCATAATACAAAAATTCGTGAGTTAATCATGGATGGTACGATAGGTGATGTTCATTCTGTCCATTTCGAGTGGCTGCTGAACACCGAACATGGGGCGGACTATTTCCGCAGATGGCATCGCGATAAACGTAACGGCGGAGGCTTACTTGTACACAAATCAACGCATCATTTTGATCTCGTGAACTTCTGGTTAGGGACGCGTCCGGAGACGGTATTTGCTATGGGCGGCTTGATGTTCTATGGTAGAGAAAATGCCGAGAAGCGCGGCGTGACCAACTTTTATCAACGTGCGACAGGGAATGAAAACGCGAAGGGTGATCCTTTTGCACTTCATTTAGATAAAAATAAAAACCTCAAGGGTCTATATTTAGATGCGGAACACGAAGATGGTTACCAACGCGATCAGAGCGTTTTCGGCGATGGAATTAGTATTGAAGATACAATGGGAGTTATGGTCCGCTATAAAAACAAAGCCATTCTCACCTACTCGCTTAATGCGTATATGCCTTGGGAAGGCTTTAGTGTACAAATCAATGGCAGCAAGGGTCGTATTGAAATGAAAGTTGTTGAGAAATCATACGTAAATTCCGGAGGCCTTAAAGAGGATGAAGGTGCATTGAAGGAAAAGACGATCAGGGTATTTCCAATGTTCGCAGCTCCTTATAAAGTAGAAATTGAAGAAGGTGTTGGCGGTCATGGCGGCGGTGATCCTGTGCTCTTGAAAGATATTTTTGATAAGCCATCTGACGATCGCTTTGAGCGAGCTGCTTCTCATGTTGATGGGGCGATGTCGATTTTGACCGGTATTGCCGGGAATATTTCCCTGCGTACGGGGCAACCGGTTGCGGTGGATAAGCTGGTTACTTTTTAAAAGGTAGACGGAGGTGGGAATGCTTGTGGAATCCAGATTCAATCATGGAAAATCTTTATCACTCCTACGAGAATAAACGTCTGCAACAGAAACGGGCCGAGAATTCCGAACAGACCAAGATTAGATTGAAGCGGCACCTGATCAAGTCTCTAGATATAGCTTTGGAAGAACAAGATGAACTTCGTCCTCTTCTCCTAGAGTGCACTGAGCTCGAAGATCATATTCGAGAGCGTATCGAACTCGGTACAGTTTGGGGAGTTCGAGTTCCGGCCTATGTGTTGTTACCTAAAGGAATGACCAAACGGACGGCAGCAGTGCTGGCTTTGCACGGACATGGTTACGGTAGTCGGCAGATTATTGGACTCCATCCGAATGGAACTGAAAACACAGGGAAGCTGGATCTTCACGGCAATTATGCCTTGGAATTAGTGAGACGCGGTTTCATAGTGGTCGTACCTGAGATTATCGGATTTGGGGATCGAAGACTGGCTGCGGATCAGAAGGATGGGCAAGTCGGAAATTCATCCTGTCAAACACTTGCTTCACATCTGCTTTTATATGGCATATCGTTGGCAGGATTGCGAGTGCATGAAGCGCGGCGGGCGCTCGATTATGTGTTGTCACGCGAGGATGTGGATCCAGCAAGAGTGGGGTGCTTCGGTTTCTCCGGTGGCGGGCTTATCGCCGCATATACCGCAGCGATAGATGAACGAATCAAAGCCACTGTACTCTGCGCCTTTGTGAATACATTCAAAGGAAGCATTATGCAGATCCGCCACTGCATCGACAATTACTTGCCAGGTGTTTTGGAATATTCGGAGCTCCCCGAATTACTCGAGTTACTTGCTCCTCGTCCGCTGTTCATTGAATCTGGCCAGCAGGATCCTATTTTTCCGATAGAAACAGTAGAAGTGGCGATTCAGTATTTGCGGCAGGTGTACGCTGAAGCGGGTGCAGCTGAAAAGTTGGGGGTTCATCTCTTTGAAGGTGTTCATGAAGTGAATGGGAGTCAAGCCTACCCTTGGCTGATTGAGGCTTTAGAATCTTAATGGTACAGAAAAAGAAGAGCTGAGGCTCTTCTTTTTGCTGTATTTGTCTAACATGCGCGATCATTTATTCCGTTCCGCTTTCTTTATATCGAGGCCTATCTATGTTAACCTGAAAGATAGAGTTAACAAGGTGGTGTACCTCTTTTGAAACGAGTCTTAATAACGGGTTATAAAGCATCAGAGCTTGGCATTTTTTCTTTAAAGCATCCAGGCATTCCGATTATCAAAAAAGCGATCAAAAAGAGACTCATCGCACTTATGGATGAAGGTTTAGAATGGGTCGTTGTGAGTGGACAATGGGGAGTCGAATTGTGGGCGGCTGAGGTTGTGCTCGATCTTCGAGATGGCGCCTACCCAGAGCTGAAATTAGCTGTCGTCACTCCTTTTCTTGAGCAAGAAGAAAAATGGAGCGATGATAAGAAAAATAGCTATAATTTTGTCATGGAACGCGCGAATTACGTGAATAGCGTGACGAAGACTAAATACGAAGGACCGTGGCAGTTCAAGGAACGAGACAAGTTTCTGCTTCGTAATTCGGACGGGATCATTCTCGTTTATGATGAAGATACAGAGGGATCGCCCAAGTTTATGAAACTGCAGGCAGCGCAGATTGCTGCGAATCATGCCTACCCGATTATCACGATTAATGCCTATGATTTACAAAATATTGCCGAAGATGAACAGGGTGACCAATCGGGAGATCTGGCTGGAGACTTCGATTTCGCCGACGCCGGTAACCCTATGGATTTTGAAGAAATATAAACAATAAATAGCCGTCTCAAAAGGGTATAGACCTTGGGAGACGGCTATTTTTTCGTAATGGTGTATAGCTTACTTGGTAAAAGTAGTCAGCAGTAGTTCAATATTCCTCTTAGCATAGCTGACATGCTTGTTGTCATGGGTCAAACGGCTTGCCATGATGCCGCCTTCAATGGATGAGAAGAGGAAGGAAGCGACGGATTCGGTGTCGAGATCAGATCGAAATTCACCGTCTTCGACTCCCTTTAGCAAAATCCCTTGGATG
The DNA here is from genome assembly GCF_013141785.1 of Paenibacillus germinis. Taxonomy (NCBI): domain Bacteria; kingdom Bacillati; phylum Bacillota; class Bacilli; order Caryophanales; family Paenibacillaceae; genus Paenibacillus; species Paenibacillus germinis. Next base: position 19,886 of record NZ_WHOC01000124.1, on the reverse strand, counting down.
AAGGCTAACATTTGCTCATAAGCCCCAACCGCATGATCTCGCAGAATTGGAAAGGAATGATCACTTTCTACCGCTGTATTGAGAAAAGGGCATCCACCTTTCATAGGGGGATTATGTACTGTATCGCTGTACACGTCACACATCGCAAGGACTTTATCCGTTGCTGTAGACGCACCTTCAACCGCTTCAGCAAAATGTCCCCAGAGCACTTGTCCAGCGTAAGTGAAAGCTTCAATCGCAATCTCATCCTTATTCGCGAAGCTCCGATAAATCCCGCCTTTGGTTAGGCCGGTTACCGTCATAATATCCTGTATGGTTGAACCCGCGTAGCCCTTTTCGTTGAATAGTTCAGCGGATTTCATAATAATATGCAATCGTGTTTTTTCACCCTTACGCATGTGCAATATCCTTTCTCAGAGACAATGAACTCTCGTAATATTGTAACATTTTATAAGTGAATCATAGCATAGATCGTTGTATAATAAAAAAACCGTACGGTTCGGTCTCTAAAATATCTAATCAGCATACATATTAACGAAAAGGATGAGGTTTCTATGGCTAAAATGGCAAAACCGACTAAGAGCTACGCATATCCGCTGCTCCTGTCAGCTTTAATTATTTACATGGTATACGTTGTGTTGGCGAATTTATTTTTTGATCCACAAGCTGCTGCATTTCTTACTCATAAAATGAATCTCAAACGTCCTATGAATCTCCCAATTTGGCTAAACGTTATGCATATTCATGTAGGTGCTGCTTGTTTGGCTATGCTGACAGGGGCGCTTAATTTCTCAAGCAAGATCTTACGCAACGCTCGCAAATTTCATAGAGTCAATGGTTATCTATATGTTATTTTTGTTTTTGTCGTTGTACTGACCTCGGGTTACATGGCTCCGTATTCAACTGGCGGAAAAATTAATAGCATGGCTTTCAATCTGGTGAGTATCGTCTGGTTCGCCATGACCATTACAGCGATTGTCCAAATTAAACGCAAGCAAGTCAGCAAGCATCGGAAGTGGATGGTTCGCAGCTATGCTTTCTGTTTCACAAATCTGTTCATTCATCTTATTAGTTTTATTCTCCATGAAGGAGTTGGTTTGAGGTATGAGTCGAGTTATACGTTTGGTGTTTATGGAGCAATCCTACTTAATTTCATTCTAGCGGAACTTGTGATTCGTTATGTGTATGTTAAAGCACCGAATGTAACAGTTAAATAAAGGATGGAGATGACTTATTATGCATGTACAAATCGTTTTATTTGATGGTTTCGATCTGCTTGATGCGATTGCTCCTTATGAAGTGTTCTGTGAAAGAGGATGGTTGCTTGTACATTTATCGTGTACGAGCAACCATCCTCTTTTTCTATTCCTAATGGGCATTCTCATGATGTAATTACTAATCTTCAAACAATATGATAAAATATACATAATATAGTATGGTTGTCGGGAGAACTTCGTACATGGTCGTTCAGTCATCAAGCATCAGGGGGTAAAACACATGGCATTTTCCTGGAAACGTAATCTCATCACTTTATGGATCGGTGTATTTTTCTGCGGCATGGCGTATACGATTTCGGTTCCTTTCTTACCTATCTTTCTGCATACGGAGCTCGGCATTGATAAAGGACTGGAAGCATGGTCAGGTATTACGTTTGGCATCACCTTTTTGGCTAGTGCTTTAATCGCGCCTTTTTGGGGCTCTTTGGCGGACAAGTATGGCCGCAAACCAATGCTGATTCGCTCAGGCTTCAGCCTAAGCGTTCTTTATTTTGCGACCTTTTTCGTCCATGATCCTTACATATTTCTGATCGTTCGGATTCTTCAGGGATTGCTTGCCGGTTTTGTTCCTGCTTCCATTGCCTTAGTAGCCACGAACACGCCTGAAAAAGAAGTGGGTTATGCGCTGGGGGTTATGTCAACGGCAGGAGCCGCCGGAAGTGTCATCGGTCCACTGGTAGGCGGATTCGTCAGCCATTGGGTGGGAAACCGAGAATCATTCCTAGTCTCGGGGTGTGTCGTCTTAGTTGCAGCCTTTATCGGGCTGTTTGGGGCAAAGGAAACAAACTTTAACCGCTCGGCTACGAGATCGGGTGTTATGGATGATTTGAAGTCGGCTGCTCATAATCGCCCTTTCATGATGATTCTAGGTGTCACCATGTTGGTAGCGACTTCGGTCATGATTGTCGAGCCGCTGCTTACCATCTATGTGCTGCAAATGGGCGGCACCCAAAGCTCAGCTTCGCTGAGTTCAGGCATTATTTTCTCTGCTGTCGGAGTCGCAACCGTCATTGCAGCACCGAGATGGGGGAAACTCGGACAGAAAATCACCTACTCTAAAACACTGTTCATCGGCTTAATTGGCGGAGGAATAGGGAATCTGCTTCAGTTAGGCACTCACCACTTGCTAGCCTTTGGCATTCTGAGGTTTAGTTATGGGTTGTTTTTTGCTGCCGTCTACCCGGCGTTAAACGCGCTCATCGTGAAATTTACGGATTCCAGCTTTAGAGGCCGAGCGTTTAGCTTAAATCAATCCGCTACGCAGCTTGGAACCATGAGCGGTCCGATTATCGGTGGCTTTTTGGGTGGATGGATCGGTATTCCGCTCGTTTTTGCCATCAACGGCTTGGCGCTTATCTGTGTGGCCTTTTTCTTCAAATATCGCGGTCCCAAAGTGGCGGCTGTTCCATCATCTTCACCAGAGTAAGGGCAATTTAAATATACTCAGTCATTCCTTTTTCCTTCAGCAGGTCGACGATATCTTTAACGGATTGTGCTTTATCTTTGGGACATATTAAAAGTGCATCGCCAGTGTCCGCAATGATGAAGCCGTCAACGCCAATTGTCGTGATTAGTCTGCCATTTCCGTATATGATCGAATTTCGTGTATCTATGCCCATATGATTTGCTTTAATAATGTTCCCCGATGGATCCGGAGGGAAGATCGCGCCGAGCGCATCCCAGCTGCCGATATCATTCCAGCCAAATTGACCAGACAGAACAACGACTTCATCGGAGCGCTCAAGGATCCCGTAATCAATCGAAATGTTTTGAAGCGTTGGATAGATGTTATTTATGATTTCTTCTGCCTGATCCGTGCCCAGATAATCACTGATGGGAAGCATTGTCTTATACAGTCGAGGCAGGTAACGCTTGAAATTATCAATAATGACGGAAGTTTTCCAAATGAATATGCCGCTATTCCATAAATAATTACCTGATGACAGATAGCCTTGTGCTTTCTGAAAGTTCGGTTTTTCTACAAATTCAGCTACTTCGTATACGGCCACTGGATTTGAAGAGATAGGTTCTTTATCAAAGGCGATATAACCGTACCCGGTAGAAGGAAATGTCGGTTTAATTCCGATGGTAACGATTTTGTCCGTCTTCATCGCGACTGTACAGGCTTCGTCTAACGTAAGCCGAAATTGTTCTTCATCGGTTATATAATGATCGGAAGGCAAAACCACCATTAAGGAATCACCGTGTGATTTTTCTATAGATAACGCCGCGAAAAGTATGCTTGCAGCCGTGTTTCTGGCAACGGGCTCGATCAAAATGTTGCTTTTCGATACACTACTATGCATGATGCTCTCCAGCAGAACTGCTTGTGAACGATTCGTTACAATAACGGTATTTTCTTGAGGGATAATGCCTTTGAATCGTTCGATCGTATCATTTAGCATAATATCATTTCCGCTAATATTTAGAAGCTGCTTTGGAATTTCTTGTCTAGACAGCGGCCAGAAGCGGGTTCCGCCCCCGCCTGCAAGGATGGTAGCAAATTTATTCATGATGCATCACCAAATGGGCAATGGAGAAGGAAATGATGCTTTCAGAGCCTTGATTAAGGTTCAGCCCTGTGGCATGGATGCCATCGTAACAAGCTCCTGTTTGAGGATCAATGAGAGAGATTTGTAATGAATTATGGCCTAAATACCATTCGTAGCATAAGGCTGCTATCTTCAGATAAGCTGGGTCTTGGAGCACGATCGCGGCTTCTTTGCAAGCAAGAAGCATTTCACAAGCCTCAATCGGCTGTTCGTCGTAGAGAGCGGCCTTCTGGTCTCGCAACTGCCAGCCATGGCTACCAATGGGCTTATAATATCCTTCTTTAGCAAAGGTTTTGGATACTAGAAAATCCAGACTTTCCTTCGCCGTTTCCTTCAAACTAATGTTATCTGAGATATCTGATGCTTTTAAAAGTGCCCATGGTAGCATGGAGTTTCCGTAAGTAAGGCTGTCTTCAAACCAATTCCAATCGTTACCCTTATTGCGAACATATTGATTGTGCAGTCGGACCGCTATTTTTTCGATCAAATTGATAATGAATGCTCTTGGAAGAAAAGCCTTTTCTTCTGCGGTACTTGGCGCGTGAGGATAGGGGAAGGAGTAAGTTAAAGCATCAGGGGTTTCTATTAAATAACTTAGACCGATTATCGCGTAGGCTCCAGCACGAGGAGAGCCTAGCTTTTCGATATGCGGTAATGTCTGATTGATTAAATAACGGCAGGTATTAAGCACATTATCGGGGAGCAAGGCGGAATGGGCGAGCGCGAATCCTAATGCCCATAATGTGCGTCCTTGACAATCCTCAGAGCCGCTATCCTCCATGAATGAACGGTTATAATCCATAAAGTTTCTAAAGTTTCCCTCTGTATTCTGTGCGTGGTGAATGAAGGAAATATAAGTATGAATGAGGTCTAACGTGCTGGAATCTTTTTGGCTGCTGTACAATAGAACGGCTGCGATTAATGCCCGTGCGTTATCATCCGTCGTATAACCTTTCGACCGGTCGGGTACTCCAAACTTGGTATGTTGAAAAATGCCTGTATCATCGGTTATCCTGCGCATGTAATCGGACTTAAACTGCCGTATCGTTTGTACTTGCATTAAATCACTCCTAAATGTTTTACTTTAGCAAAACTGGCATCGTAAGTATTTAATTTAGTTGATCCTGAATCTAGTATTTTTTCTTGGAAGATGGCAGCATAGGTTTTGGCAATCTCGTTCCACAACATGGTTCTTCCGAGTTCGAGCGTACGATTTTCCATTTCAGCTATTCTAGTAGGGTCATTCAGTAATTGAAGGATGCAAGCTTCCAAGGAAGCTGAATCGCGGAAGTTTGCCAGTAAGCCCCTGCCCTCTGCCAGCATTTCCTCGGCATATCGGTAAGGTGTGGAGACAATAACCCTTCCATAACCGACTCCGTACGCCAAAGTCCCGCTAACAGCTTGATCCTTGCCTAAATAAGGAGTCATATAAATGTCTGACATGACCAGGGATTGAATGACTTCATCCTGCGTCAAAAGCTTGTCGACGAAGCGAACGTTACGCGTTAAATCAAATTCTTCCACAAGACCCATCAGCTTTTGTCTGTATACCTCGCCTGTTTCTTGTTTAACGACCGGATGTGTTTTCCCCCAAATGATATAGAGAGAATCCGGATGCTGTTTGACCACTCCGCGCATGGCCTCAATGCTGTATTCAATTCCTTTACCAGGACTTAAAAACCCAAAGGTGGATAATATTTTTCGATCTGCAAAGCCATACTGCTCTTTAAGTTCTGATCTTGATCCGGTTTTGACATGGGGTACACCATGATGAATGAAAGCGATTTTGGCAGCATCAACGCCATATATGGAGATCAGATCGGTTACTGTAGACTGCGCCATCGTGACAACTTTAACACTTAGCTCTGCAACTCGGTTCATGATGTGGTGCTGCTTGGGAGAAGGTTTGGTTAACACGGTATGAAAAATGACGACATACGGAATAGTCAGTCTCTCGATGAATGGAATCAAGTATTCACCGCTTTCTCCGCCATAAATACCGAATTCATGCTGGATAACGAGAAGATCAACGTTAGACGTGCCAAGATAATCGGCCGTTTCTATATAATCTGATAGCTTATGTTGGTCAATTTCCCTCATCACTTGCTCCTGATAGTCGTAAGTTTCGTTGTTATTGATTGCAATGATACGAGGCTTGTTAAAGCCTTTGATGTGCTGGAGTTCATCTAATAAATCTTGTGTAAATGTAGCTATGCCGCATTCTCTTGGCAGGCTAGTGCCTAGAAAAGCGATATTCCGATTGCTGCTTGTATACTTCATATAATGAGCCTCCATGTTGGTTCGCGATTTTTGGAACACAAAAAAAAGAATCTAAAGATAGATCTTTAATTCTTTTGGGGGAAGGGGTATTTTATTTTCAGAAAATTCCAAATTATTTCCTGTTTTCACTATAACATGACCATTTTTTCTTGTCAATTCATTGACTCTCCTTTGCATACCCTATATATTTATGGAGGAGGTGTATGTGTGTCAGTCATACGCAGTAAACTAAAAGAAGTCATGGAAAATCACGACCCCAAATTATCTATACGTAAGCTCGCTAAAGAGATTAACTACCACTTTGACTCCGTTCGGCGGATGTATAAGGATGAGATGGTACAGTATCCTAGGGATTTATTGCTGAAGCTTTGTCTGTATTTTAATGTCCAGCCTGGACAGCTCATTGGCATCGAAATGGATGAGGAAAGTGATTGGACGATAGATGCATCGATGGATTATCAGGAGGACGTCAATGACAAGGAAATCGATAACAACAGAGAGCTGTAAACAGCTTCTGGAAACCTTTTATGCAAACCCCAGATTAACAAATGTGCAGAAACTAGTGTTCTCTGGAGTTGGAAATCGCGATGTATACAATATAACGGCCCCGTTTCAGTACGACGGGGAGGAAGTCATCTTAGGAAGAGTTGAGGAACGGGATAGTGAGTTCTCTCAAGTCTTCTTTTTTACATGCAAAAATCAGGTTTGGAGTCCCCGAATACATACACACACTTATAACTTGCAGGATCCATGTATGACGATCATCAAAGGTGAACTTATAATTGGCGGAGTTGAAGTCATTACGGCTGTCGATAATCCGAGTAAGATTGTGTCATGGATTACCCAATTTTATCGTGGGTTTCAAATAGACTCATTATGTCACTTCTCATCTGGACCCGGTACGATGAAAGATATTCGACTAATTGAGCTTAACGATGGTAAAGTAGGTGTCTTTACTAGACCGCAAGGAGCAAGAGGTGGAAGAGGGCAAATCGGATTTACAATCATCAACACACTGGAGGAGCTCAATGAGCAAACCTTCATCAATGCGGAAATTCTTAGTGAGCAATTTGTGTCTGAAGAATGGGGCGGTGCAAACGAAGCGCATTTACTGGGGAATGGTCATGTAGGCATTCTGGGACATATAGCCTGCTTCGATACCCTAGGAAACAAGCATTATTATTCCATGGTCTTTTCGATAAATCCTGAGACCTGTGAGAAAACACCCATGAAAATTATTGCAGCAAGAAGTGATTTTCCTAGAGGTCCTGGCAAACGGCCTGATCTTGAAGATGTTATTTTTAGCGGGGGGCTTATACGGTCAGGCAATGGGCGAGCCGTACTTTCTGTTGGCGTTAGTGATGCTGAGGCTTATCAGATTGAGATCCCTGATCCATTTATGGAGTATGAAGAGTAACGAGTGAGTTTTCATCAAAGTTTGACTAGATTTTATGGTCATGTTATAATCGATTTGACAAGAATTTATGGTCAAAGAGAGCGGGAAACAAACAAATGAGTAAATTTATTCAATTGAACAAGCGCACTGGTGAAACAAAGTCCCACATGAATCAAGCAAGAAAACAGGGACGCATCCCAGCTGTGTTGTATGGGATTGGTAAAGATACTTTATCATTAGAAGTAAATGAAAAAGAAATGCTGGATATTTTGAAAAAAAATCCACGAGCTATCCTACAAGGCAATACATCGGATGAAAAAGTAATTCCGGTCATTGTTCAGAGTGTCCAAAGAGATGCTATGTCTGGCAATCTGCTGCATATCGACTTTCATCATGTAAACATGACTGAAATCATGGACAGCAAAGTTACCATTCACTTTTCTGGAGAGGCAATTGGCGTTAAATCTGGTGGGGTACTGCAAATCGAAATCTATGAAGTAGAAGTTCGTTGTATGCCTGGTGATTTGCCAACTTCGATGGAAGTAGATATCAGTGGCCTTGATACTGGCGATAAGCTTCTTGTTTCTGACCTGATTTTCAAGGATGGAATTGAAGTGCTGACGGATCCGAATACGGTCATGATTCAAATCAAAACCGTGCATGAGGAAGTCGAAGCAACAGCTTAGAAGAATCCAATAAAACATTAAATATAGAGAGTACATCCCCTTATGGCGGGAAGTGTCTAAGTTCATGAACTTAGACACTTCTGCTTGCAAGGGGATTTTTTGGTTTCCCTCATCTATGCCATATGGGCAGAATAGAGAATTTTATCCCTTCAGTCTCGAAATGACTGACTATAATTTACCAGTCCCCATTTCTATAATCAAAGTGTAAGCAAATAGTTAACGATCTGTAGGAGGTCAAGAATGAAAAAGACGAAAAGTGCATTATCTTTGGCGATGGTTATGGCAATGGCTGCAACATCAGTAGCGTGCGGTTCTGGCGGGGACACAAAGACAGCATCATCTTCAACCGCTCCTGCTTCAACTGCTCCCGCTGCTTCGGTTAAACCGGCTGAAACGGCAAAGCCGAAAGAATTCAAGATGGTTCTGCGCCACATAGAAATCAAAGATACGGCGAAATCGAACCTTGCTATCTTGCAGGATGTAGTTAAAGCAACAGAAGCTGAAGTACCTGGGTTGAAATTTGAGCTGGATGGCGTTGAGGATGTTGTCAATCGCGATACGAAGCTTAAAGCTGAGATGCAGGCTGGCAGCCCGCCGCCTATTTTTGACCTTTTCGGTGGAGCGGATACCCAGAACTATTCCAAAGCAGGCCGTCTTCTTGATTTGACGCCGATTCTCGCTGAGCTTGGTTTGAAAGACAAATTCATGAACTTGAACGAGTTCACCGTTGATGGCAAAATCTATGGTCTACCTAGAGCGGGATATGTTGAAGGTGTATTCTACAACAAAAAAATGTTTGCGGATGCAGGCGTTCAGGTTCCAAAAACATGGGATGAATTCTTGAAGGTTTGTGAAGCGATTAAAGCAAAAGGGATAACTCCGATTGCCATGGCTGGAGGCGCTGGCGATGGTTGGGTCATTAACATGCTTGCGAACACGTTGTTCGTACGTCTTGGCGGACCACAAATCCAAGAAGGCTTCGCGGCAGGAAAAACGAAATGGACGGATGCTCCAGTCGTCGAGGCGTTCAAGAAGCTGGAAGAGTTGAAACAAAAAGGTTATATCGACAAAAACGTGATCGCGACGAAATATTCGGACGGCCAAGCCAAATTCTACACAGGTCAAGCTGCGATGCTGTTTGATGGCAGCTGGGCGGCAGGTGGAATCATGGGTAAAAACTCCACAGTCGCTGCAGACGCAAGCTTCTTTAACTTCCCGAACCTGGGCGGTGCAGGGGATGATATGATCAACGGCGGTTGGTCAAACGGCTACGGTTTCTCTTCCAAGTTGAATGACAGCGAATTAAAAGCAGTTAAAGCGTTTATTAAAAACTTCTATACGGAAGCGAATCAGAAGCGCGCTTTGAAAGAATCCGGCAACATTCCAGCCATGAAACTAGCTGATATCGGTGATGCTTCAGGTTTAGTTGCAGAAGTCGTAAAAGGTCAACTTTCTGCTAAGAAAGGCGCTTTCCCAGCATTTGACGCATTGGTTTCACCGGCTGTTAAGAAAACGCTGGAAGGTACAATGGAAGAGCTGATGGGAGGTAAAGTAACGCCGCAGAAAGCGGCAGAGAAAATGCAAGCAGCACAAGATGCTAAATAAGATTGAATAAGCGCAGGGCACCACACGTACGCGGTGGTGTCCTGATTTATGGTCATTGAAGCTGCGCCTCCGCGACAGATCAAGTCATTATTATCGAAAGATGGGGGATTACATGAATAAAGTATTACGCAATCCGCTTGCCTACACGCTGTTCGTTGTCCCGGGCGTGGTGCTCTATATGGTCTTTTACATCTTACCCATGATCAGCTCCTTGAAGTATTCGGTGACAAGCTGGAACGGAATTAACGATCCGATCTTCAATGGTTTGGATAATTTCATTAAGGCTTTCCATGATGAGAAATTTTGGATCGCCCTCGAGAACAATATTTATTTCGTGCTCTTTTCCGTGTTTGTACAAATCCCAATCATTATCTTTTTCTCGATTTTGATTAGTGGTGCACGCAGGTTTCTTGACTTCTATAAAACGACCGTGTTTTTGCCGAGTGTTCTTTCGACTGCCATTGTTGGTGTGATCTGGCAATTCATTTATCATCCTGACGCGGGTTTAGTTAATCAGCTGTTACGCGCGATGGGGCTTGAGAAGTGGACGCATCTATGGCTTGGCGAAGAGGGATATTCGATGATGGCCATACTGGTCACGAATGCGTGGCAGTGGACTGGATTTTATATCGTTCTCGTATTGGCTGCCATTTTTGCGATATCCAAAGATGTTCAAGAAGCAGGAGAAATTGATGGTGCCGTCGGTTGGTTAAAGGCGCGTCATATTACTGTTCCACTTATTCGTCCGGTCATTCTCGTTGTCATGATGCTATCCATCACAGGAGCGATGAAAGCACTGGATATCGTGTTTATTATGACAAAAGGCGGCCCTTTCGGCAGCTCTGAAGTTATGGCTACTTACATGTACAAACAAGCCTACTCCATGTCCTTATTTGGTTACGCCAATGCGATATCTATCATCATTTTCTTATTCACTGTCCTATTGACATTAATCTTCCATTTCATTACCAAAAGGTCAGAGGAGGTCGAATACTAATATGAGAAGAAACACAAGCGGCATAATCCGGCATCTGATTCTTTTGGTTTACCTGCTTATCGTCTTATATCCGCTCCTATTTATACTCAATTCTTCATTTAAAAATAATTCAGAGGTCTTTCTTAATCCTTGGGGCTTTCCAAAGAAATTTGAATTGGATAATTACGTAGACGCATTCACAAGCTCTAATATTGGTATTTATTTTATTAATAGTTTGTACGTGAGCACGATTTCAACAACGGTAGCTATCTTGCTGGCGACTTCAATCGCTTACGCCTTAACGAGAATGAAATTTTCTAAAGTGAGCAAAATTGTTTACGGCATTCTTTTGTTATCGCTGCTCATATCGCCTGCGTCGCTGCTCATTCCTTTGTATATCATGATCAAGAATATGGGGATCTATAACACGCCTCTTGCTTTGATTGTTCCTTATACAGCTTTCGGCATTCCGCTATCCGTGTTTGTCATTGCAGTATTCTTGAAGTCCATCCCCAGGGAGCTGGAGGAAGCGGGCATCATGGACGGACTTACTGTATATGGCTTACTATCACGCATCATCATGCCGCTTACAATGCCAACACTTGTGACGGTATTTATTCTGAACTTTATGGGACACTGGAATGAATTTATTATGGCAAACCTGTTTTTGTCCAGTACAAACCTGCGAACTTTGCCTGTTGCGGTTGTTTCTTTCATGGATAAATTTCAAATGAACTATGGAGCTCTTACCGCATCCGTGATGATCAGTGTCATACCGGTCATTGCGATATATAGTATTTTGCAGCGGCAAATTATTCAAGGTGTTACAGCAGGCAGCGTGAAGGGCTAACGAATCGAAATCCTCGTATATACGAATAGAAATGCAGATTTCCTGGCTTTTGAAGAAGGGAGATGTCTTTGATGTTGAAAGCACTGCTTGTTGACGATGAAATTAACATTTTACGTAATTTGGGGCGTGTTATTCCATGGGAAGATATCGGTATTGAAATTGTTGGGTTAGCTGAGAATGGCGCCAAAGCATTGGAGTTGGTGGACCTTTGTAAGCCTGACATCGTGCTGTCGGACATCAGTATGCCAGTCATGGACGGTATCACCTTCGTTCAAAAGCTGCGAGAGCGAGACGATTCTTGTGAATGTATTATGTTAACAGGATATCAGAGCTTTGAATATGCTAGATCGCTTATGCGGTACGGGGTCAAGGAATATTTGATGAAGCCTATTGATTATGAGGAGCTGGAGCGAGTTGTAAGACGTGTTGGGCATTCGATCCTTGTCAGACGACTGAAAGCCAAGAAAGAGGAAAAGGCGTGGGGGAACGTCGTCAGCTTGGTTTACGAAAAAGTACTGTATGACTTTCTGATGGATTACACGTCCGTTGCAACCAATCCGATTCTAACTGCGGAGGGACCGCATCTGGATGAGACCGAATATATGCTGCTTCTTGTTGATCTTGAGCACTATGCCCAGCTGTCACTCGGTTGGGATGAGAAGGAACAGAGACTGTGGAATTTCGCGATCTATAACGTACTTCGGGAAGCACTGATCTTGGAGAAGCGAACATATACGGTCCTGCAAATACGTCAGGGAGAATGGTGCTTATTGATCGAACAAGCTCGTGGCGAGAGGTCGGATGTGGAGATCAATCAGGCCAAAAAATGGGCAAATCACATTCGTGAGTGTGTTAAAAACAATGTTAAATTGGAAGTAAGTGTAGGCATTTATTCGCATTATCTGCCCGTAACTGGGTTAGCCGCAGCGTATAAGCGTGTGCAGTGGGAAATTCACTTGTCACCTGGGAACAACACCATTGTGACATCAACGAATCCTAATTGTACATCGCAATTGCAGATTGATTTACTGTGGCAAATAACGGAGGATATGGTCTCTGCTCTTAAACAATGCAACCGTGTTAAAACGGAAGAAGTGATGGAAGCGCTCCATGATCAATTGAAAACTATTCCCGATTCACTTATGCTGCGTGTACAGCAAATTTTGCATTATCTAGTGCTCAACCTTCTGCGCGAAATGCGTGAATTCAACATGTTTAAACGGCTCGAAGAGGAGAGCATATGGGATAAGCTCAGTTACAGTATCAGCGCTAAAGACTTACTCGTTGTTTTGGATGAAATGGTCAGTAAGTATCTTGAAGTATTTGTAAGTAAAAAATCAAGCGTCGCACTAATGGAATTGGCCAAGGCTTATATCCATGAAAGAATGGCCAAGGATCTTGGCATCGATGAGCTTGCAAGCACGCTAGGCATCAGTAACAGCTACTTTAGTTTGCTATTCAAACAGCATTTCGGAGTCACGTTTGTCGAGTATTTGACGAAGTTAAGAATGGAGACGGCGAAGTCCATGCTCGAAGAGAAAGAGCGCAGGGTCGCACAAATCAGCGAGTCTGTCGGTTACTTGGATGGTCGCTATTTCATGAAAATATTTCACAGATATACGGGGATGACGCCTTCCGAATATCGAGCCAGCAGGAAGAATATCGCCTGTTTTCACAAATGAAAGGAATCAAAGGTGCTGTCTCACAAGTTCATAAATGAACTTGAGGGCAGTCCTTTTTTTCTTTAAATTAGACGTATTCTTTCTTCAGCAGACTATGGGGAAGGAAAAACCACCCAACCTCATGGCTCACTTTGAACAAGACTTTAAGCAGGAATCGTTAAAATCCTTGGTTGTTCTTCATATCGCCAAAACTCGGGCAATATCATACGCCTTACGGAAAAACGCATAGCCTTTTTCATTCCGCAGCTTCTGTCCCAAAAATGATAAATACATGAGAGGAGGAACGTAGAGACTCTATTTGTGTGAAATAGCTCTAATTTAAGCAAACGAGGAACGTAGCGCCGCTATTCCGTTGTTTTTAGCTTCGGATAGTTCAAATTTCATCAGATAACGCCCTCTCGTTCCACTAATTCAATTTTTAGCTCATTTCATCCAGTTTAGCGGCTTGTCGTTCCGTTAAGAACAACTCTGTCCCAAATGGATCTCCCACTATTGGCGGAAGTCCGTAAAGAAACGTGTAACCACCTTCAAGTAAGATTCCTCTCAAAGTTAAAAACCCTTTTGGGACAGCTCCTTTTTGTTTTTGTTTTAATTTTATGATTTAAGTCCGTTATGCTTTGTTTTCTCTTAAAAACAAAAATAAAAATAAGTATTCAAAAATAAACAAAGGTGTGTTACGATGAATCCATCAAGAACAAACACATACTCATGGGATGTAAAAAGGATAGACTTTGAGCTACGCTCAAAGATCCCTATATTAGGAGGGTATTTATGGTTGCGAATTTGTGGGAAGTGGAAAAAGCGAATGCAGTATCAAAAGGTGTAGAGGAACTGGTGTACCGTTCCAATTTATTAGGGACAGATCGTGCAGTTGCTAACTGGGGCGGCGGTAACACTTCGTACAAAACAATCGAGAAGGATTTCCGCGGTCGTGATGTAGAAGTGATGTGGGTAAAGGGCAGCGGTTCTGACCTTGCTACAATGAAAGCAAAGAATTTCACAGGTCTTCGCATGGAGGATATTCGTCCTTTATTCGAGAAAGATGAAATGTCCGACGAAGAAATGGTTGCTTACCTTGTGAATTGTATGATCGACAGCAAACATCCGCGTGCTTCTATTGAGACGCTTTTACATGCATTTTTGCCATTCAAAAACGTTGACCACACGCATCCTGATGCGATTATCGGTCTCTGCTGTGCACACAACGGACGTGAGTTGGCGAAAGAAATTTACGGCGACCGTTTCGTATGGGTACCTTATGTGCGTCCTGGTTTTACACTTTCCAAAATGATCGCGGAAGGCGTTAGAAACAATCCTAAGGCTGAGCTCGTGCTGATGGAGAAGCATGGTCTGGTTACTTGGGGCGAAACGTCGGAAGAGAGCTACCTCAAAACTTTGGCTATCATTCAAGAAGCAGAAAGCTTCATTGAAGCTCGTGTGAACGAGAGCAGTCTTTATGGCGGAGCGAAATACGAGTCCCTTTCTGAATCCGAGCAAAAAGATATTTTGGCACAAGTCCTGCCAATCGTTCGCGGAGCAGTGAGCAATGAGAAGAAAATGATCCTGACCACTGACAGCGCGGATGATGTTCTGAAGTTCGTTAACAGTAAAGATGCTGCTGTGTTATCCCAAGTAGGAGCGGCTTGCCCGGATCATTTGGTCCATACGAAAATGAAGCCTCTTTATATCGATTGGAATCCAACCTCCCGTGATGTGGCTTCCTTAATTGAAGCTTTGAACGCCGGAATCGCGGCTTACAAAGAAGAGTACAAAGCTTATTTTGACCGCAACAAAAATGAAGGCGACGTGATGAACGAAGCGGCACCTCGCGTTATCCTGATCCCAGGTATCGGGATGATCAACACAGGCAAAAGCTGGTCCAATGCACAAGTAAGCGGAGCTCTCTATCACCGTGCGATTGCTGTAATGAGAGGCGCAACAGCGCTCGGAACGTTCGTTTCCTTAAGCGTAAATGAATCCTTTAATGTTGAGTACTGGCCTCTTGAACTTTATAAATTAACATTGGCTCCGGCTGAAGCAGAGTTTTCCCGTAAAATTGCTTTCATCACAGGCGGCGCAGGTGGAATCGGAAGCGTAACGGCTCGTCAGTTTTTAAAAGAAGGCGCGCACGTCGTTCTAGCTGACCTGAATCTTGAAGGCGCACAAAAATTAGCAGCCGAACTGAACGAGCAGTATGGCGAAAACAGAGCCATTGCCGTTAAAATGGATGTAACGAAAGAAGAGGAAGTGGAAGACGCTTACCGCGAATCGATTCTCAGCTATGGCGGTATCGATATTATCGTGAATAACGCAGGTCTTGCGACTTCTAGTCCTTTTGACGAAACATCACTTAAAGAGTGGAACCTGAACATGAACGTGCTTAGCACAGGTTATTTCCTTGTAGCTAGAGAAGCTTTTAAAATTATGAAAAAGCAAAGCATCGGCGGCAGCATGGTATTCGTCGGCTCCAAAAACTCGGTATTCGCAGGCAAAAATGCTTCCGCCTACTCGACAGCCAAAGCGGCTGAAATTCACCTAGCACGCTGTATCGCTGCTGAGGGAGGAGAATTCGGCATTCGCGTGAACTCGGTATTGCCAGATGCGATTCTTCAAGGCTCTGCTATTTGGAATTCCGGCTGGCGCAATGAACGGGCTGCAGCTTACGGTATTGAACCGGATCAATTGGAAGAGCACTACCGTAAAAGAACGACACTGCTCGTAAACATTTTCCCGAAAGACGTTGCGGAAGCCATCGTGTACTTCGCTTCTTCTAAAGCAGACAAAACGACAGGTTGTATGATCACAGTTGACGGCGGCGTTCCGGCTGCCTTCACACGTTAATTCACCTAATAGGAGGATACAAATCCGATGAGCGATAAAGCATATGCATGGTTTGAAGAGCAGCAAGCAAATAGAGGTATTGATTTGGCTGCCGTTAAAGCTAAAATCAAAGCACTGAAAGTCGAAACCCCTTCGTGGGGTTACGGCGATTCAGGCACACGCTTCAAGGTGTACAAGCAAAACGGTGTGCCGCGCAATCCTTTCGAGAAATTCGAGGATGCTGCGCAGGTTCATAAATTGACGGGTGCTTGCCCGTCGGTTGCGATTCATATCCCTTGGGACAAGGTTGATGACTATGCGAAGCTTAAGCAGCACGCGGCTGATCTCGGTGTATCCATCGGTGCGGTGAACCCGAACCTTTTCCAAGAAGATGATTACATCTTCGGCAGTGTGACGAACTCTAACGCAGCGATTCGCCGTAAAGCGACGGATCATTTGCTTGAGTGTGTAGACATCGCGAAGACGGTTGGCTCTGATGTATTCAGCCTATGGTTCGCAGACGGTTCCAACTACCCTGGGCAAGTCGATATTCGAGCTCGTAAAACATGGATGTATGAAGCGCTAAAAGAAATGTACGGAGCCATGACGCCAAGCATGCGTATGCTGATTGAATACAAATTCTATGAGCCGGCGTTCTATCACACAGATCTGGCTGACTGGGGCATGGCGTTCAATTTGGCGAACAAATTAGGGCCTCAAGCCGAAGTGCTTGTTGATACGGGGCATCACCCGCAAGGAACGAACATTGAGCATATCGTGACTTATTTGTTAGATGAAAATAAACTGGGCGGCTTCCACTTCAACTCCCGCAAATATGGGGATGATGATTTGATCGTTGGCTCGGTCAATCCGTATGAATTGTTCCTGATTTTCTACCAAATCATTGATGCAGCGAACGATAAAAATCCACAAATCCGTCAGGCTTCTGACAATATTGCCTACATGATCGATCAAAGTCACAATATCGAGCGTAAAATTCCAGCGATGCTGCGTTCCGTGCTTAACGTTCAAACACAGTATGCAAAAGCTTTGCTGATCAACCTCGATGAAGTTAGAGACGCTCAAGAACGTCAGGACGTTCTAGGTGCAGAAGATGCAGTCCGTAAGGCATTCGAATTTGACGTTACTCCGCTTCTGCAAGCCGTTCGTGAAGAGATCGGTGTACCCGTAGATCCGATGAAAGCTTACCTAGAAAGCGGCTACGACGAAAGCATTAATGCTCGTGGCAAAGGCGGTGCCAGCTGGTGAGTAAGCCCTCCTGCGTACTGGCCTTTGATTTGGGAGCAAGCAGCGGCAGAGCGATCGTCGGACGACTTGATTCCGAAGCGGGCATCGTTACGATCGAGGAAATTCACCGCTTCTCGAATGATCCAGTGAAGGTGGGAAACCACCTTTATTGGGACATTTTGAGATTGTTTCATGAATTGAAACAAGGTATTTTACAGATGAAGCATCTGGGCTATACGGATATCGAAAGCCTAGCTATAGATTCATGGGCGGTAGATTTCGGGCTGCTTGCAGCAAATGGTGAGCTTCTCGGTAATCCCTACCACTATCGGGACCATCAGACGGACCATGTCATGGATAAGGTCATTGATCTTGTTGGTCGTGAAAATCTGTATGCCAAAACAGGTCTTCAGTTCCTTCAATTTAATTCGATTTTTCAACTATATGCGTTAAAAGAAAGAAATCCAGAGCTTCTGCAGCGTGCAGATACGTTCTTGATGATTCCTGACTTACTCAGATATTTCTTAACGGGAGAAAAACACAGCGAGTATACCAATTCCACAACGACGCAGCTCTTTAATGCAACAACGCAGACGTGGGACATGGAGCTCATCGATCAGCTTGGCCTTCCTGGTGAGCTATTACTGAACCCGGTTTCGTCAGGGACTAGAGTTGGCGCGTTAACCAAAGAAATTTGTGATGAACTTGATGTTCCTTCGATTCCTGTCATTGCCGTAGGCGAGCATGATACAGCATCTGCTGTTGTCGCAGTTCCCGCTTTAGAAGAAGATTTTGCTTTCTTAAGCTGCGGTACTTGGTCACTTCTCGGAACTGAGACGTTGGCGCCGGTGCTAAGTGAACAGGCATTAGCTTGGAATTTCACCAATGAAGGCGGCGTTTATGGGACGAACCGTTTGCTGAAAAACATTATGGGTCTTTGGTTAATTCAGGAATGTAAGCGTACCTGGGATAAAGAAGGCAAAAATATCAGTTTTGCTGAGTTAGTGAAGCTTGCCGAACAGGTGAAGCCTTTCCAATCCTTCATCGATCCGGATGATGACATGTTCTTGAATCCTGAGCATATGCCGAAGCAAATTCAGCAATACTGCCGGGAAACGGATCAGATTGTACCGCAAACGGAAGGTGAAATTGCTCGTTGTATGTTGGAAAGCTTGGCTCTGAAGTATCGATTTATTTTAGAAAGAACGGAACAGCTATCGGGGAAGAAGTATCAAGGTCTTCACATCGTTGGTGGCGGCATCCAGAACGAGCTGCTTTGTCAATTCACGTCAAATGCTACACAGCGCGAGGTTTGGGCCGGTCCTGTTGAGGGTAGTGCCCTAGGTAACCTTGTAGTACAATGGATATCACTAGGGTATATCGCGAATTTGCGCGAAGCCAGAAAGCTGATTCGGAATTCGTTCCCGGTCAAAACGTACCTCCCTCAGGATGGAGCGGGTTGGCAGGCAGCGTATGCAGCATTTTGTCAGGTGGCGTCCCGATCGACGGTGAAATGAGGGAAGTACGATGCTGGTAGCGGAAAGATGGCAGAGAATTATTCAGTTGGTGAATGAAAGAGGTAGTATTCGCGTAACGGAACTCAGCGAGCTGTGCCAAGTAACGGAAGAAACGATACGGCGTGATTTGGATCGGTTAGAAAGCGAAGGCAAGCTGATGCGCAGCCATGGCGGCGCTGTTAGTGTGAAGGAAGCGCAGTCGGAAGTCCCTTTCATGGAAAGGGAAACGGCGCAGTCGGATTTCAAGAACAGCATCGCGAAGGAAGCGGTATCGCATATTCGGGAGCATGATCGGATCATTTTAGATGCAAGTACAACGGCTTGGTATATGGCCAAAATTATTCCCGATATGCCGCTAACGATCATCACGAACTCGATGAAGGTTGCGCTTGAGGTGAGCGGTAAGGAGAAAATTCAGGTCATATCTACAGGTGGACTCCTTTCGCCAAAATCGTTGTCCTATGTAGGACCACTTGCGGAAAGATCCTTAGATATGTATCACGTTCATAAGCTGTTCTTGTCATGCAAAGGGGTTCATATCCACCGTGGAATTAGCGAATCCAACGAGCTGCAAGCGCTTATTAAACGCAAAATGATCAGTATCGCTGATGAAACGTACCTGCTTGCTGACCATAGTAAATTCGGCATGCAATCTTTGACACAAGTAGCTGGCTGGCCCGAAATTAAGCACTTGATTACAGACGGGCAAACCAACAAGGATGATGTGGACCAGATTCGGGATAAAGGTGTGCACGTCCTCCAATTAGATAAAGGTTAAAAATCATGTTCCTCCCATCACCAGTATGTTCTCTTTCGTACTGAGGATGGTTTTTTGTATAACAAAATGCCTCTGAGGAGGGAACGATTAAGGAAGGGAGTTAGCTGCAATCATGAAAGTATCCTTATTCATTACGTGCTTGAGTGACCTTGTTTATCCCAAGGTTGGTGAGTCTATGGTTCATTTACTTGCAAAATATGGAGTCAAGCTAGACTTCCC